>DAPKRQ010000214.1:0-15798 GCA_031800475.1 Myxococcales bacterium LLY-WYZ-16_1 | reverse complement strand
GAAGCCGACGAATCCGACGGGTCGTTCTTGGCTTTGCGCCCCACGTGGGCGGTCTGGACCGGCGCCGAGGCCGAGCATCTCGAGGCCTACGGCGGGTCCTTCGACGCCTTGAAGGACGCCTTCGTGACCTTCGCGAACCAGATACCATTCTACGGAACGGTTTTCGCCTGCGTGGACGACCCCACGGTCCGGTCGTGCCTGCCGCGCATCCGGCGGCGCTGGGTCGGGTACGGTGAGGCCGAAGACGCGCACGTGCGGGTCCGAGACGTGGTGTTCGAAGGGCCGATCACGACCTTTCGGGTCGAGGCGGACGGGGTGTCGACGCCGGTGCGAAGCGGGTTGTTGGGCCGGCACAACGTGCAGAATCTGACGGCGGCCTTCGCGCTGGCGAGGGAGATCGGCGTTCCGTTCGCGCAGGTCGCGGAGGCCGCCGCTTCGTTTCGCGGTGTCGACCGTCGCTTCAGCATACGGGGCGAGGTGAACGGCGTCTTGGTTGCCGACGACTACGGCCATCACCCCACAGAGATCGCCACCACCCTGGCGGGAGTGCGTTCGGCCTACCCCGGACGCAAGATCCGGGTGGGGTTCCAGCCCCACCGATTCTCTCGGACCCGCCAGCTGTTCGAGCGTTTCGCGGGCTGCTTCGACGGGGCGCGGTCCGTGTGCATTTCGCCCGTTTACGGAGCGGGCGAGCCCGAGGACCCGGAGCCGCTCACAGAGCGGCTGGCCGACGCCGTCTGCGCCCACGGGACACCTGCCTGCGCGGTCGGGTCGACCGAGGCCCTGGTGGATCGTTTGGTCGAAACGTCGTCACCCGGAGACGTGCTGGTGCTGTTCGGAGCTGGCGATATCCACCGCTGCAGTCATCAGGTGATCGAAAGACTGGGGCCATCGCTCGAATCCATTTTTTCCAACGAGATGGATCAATGACCCCTACACTCATGATCCAAAATGCGATAACGGTGAGAAGCGGGGCGAAAGTCGAAAGGTATTTCGAGTGGGTTCCATCCGAGGTCTTCGGGTCGTGTCGATCCGTCGCATGCGTTCCGGAGACGCGGAGTACCTGAGGGGCTCGAGAGGACGGTGGCCGTGAAGAAAGGCGAAGAAGCGTCGAAAATGCGGTTTTCCTGGAAAGGCGTCCTCCGCTCCTCAGCGGGCGTGGCCGCCGTGGCCACCGTCGTGTTCTCGGGCCTGGTGGCCTTCGACGAGCTGCGAACGAGCTCACGCTTCGCCATATCCGGGGTCCACGTGAGCGGGCAGCGACATGCCGATCCGGACTCCATTCGAGCGCTGGCCGGCGTGGCGTTGGGGACCAACGTCTTTTCAGTCGACCTGGGCCGCGTCCGGCAAAGGGTCACATCCCATCCTTGGGTGGCCTCCGCGGTGGTGCGTCGCGAGCTTCCCCGGGGCCTTCGGATCCGAGTCCGAGAGCATCGACCCTTCGCGCTGGTCCGTGAGCCCACCCTGCATTTCGTCGACCGCCGCGGCGGCTATCTGAAGCCCTACGCGCCGGGTGACCCGGCAGACTTTCCGGTGATCGGTTTCGGGGGGGAGCGGGAACCCGGCGAGTGGCGGGAGCGGGGTCTGGTTCGGGCGCTGGCCGCCGTCGAAGCGTGGAACGCCGCGCCGCTGGCGGAGTTGTCCGAGATCCGGGTGCGACCGTCCGGTCGGCTCGAGTTCCGCACGGCCTCGGGCTGGAGAGTCCACGGTTGGCCGCCGATCCAACGCCGGAGTCTGGAGCGCCTTCAGCTGCTGCAAAAGCGCCTGACCGGCATCGAAGAGGTGTTTTTGGAAGGCACGCGCCGGCCCGACCAGATGGTCGTGGCGGTGCGAGGAGGGTCGGATGCCTAAACGAGACAGCGTCGTGGTGGGTCTCGACGTGGGCACCACCAAGATCACGGCCCTGGTCGGAGAGGTGGGAACCGGTCCCTCGGACATCGACATCATCGGGGTCGGGACCGCGCCTTCTACGGGCCTGCGCAAGGGTGTGGTGGTCAACATCGCATCCACCGTGTCGGCCATTCGCCAGGCGGTGGAGGAAGCCGAGATGATGGCCGGCTGCGAGATCCGCTCGGTTTACACCGGCATCTCGGGAGGGCACATCCGGGGCTTCAACAGTCACGGGATCGTTGCGGTACAAGACTCCGAGATCACACCCGCCGACGTGAGCCGCGTGATCGACGCGGCCAAGGCCGTGGCAATTCCGATGGATCGGGAAGTGATCCACATTCTGCCCCAGGAATACATCGTCGACGACCAGGACGGGATCCGCGAGCCCTTGGGAATGAACGGCGTGCGTCTCGAATCCAAGGTGCACATCGTGACCGCGTCGACCATGTCGGCGCAGAACATCGTCAAGTGCGCGAACCGTTCGGGCCTGGAAGTGGAGGCGATCGTTTTGCAGCAGTTGGCCTCTGCGGACGCGGTGTTGACGGAGGACGAAAAGGACCTGGGGGTCTGTCTCGTCGACATCGGGGGCGGAACGACGGACATCGCCATCTTTTCCGACGGAGCCATCGTCCACACCAGCGTGTTGCCGCTGGGAGGTAACCACCTGACCACGGACATCGCTTTGGGGATCCGGACGCCCCAAGACGAGGCCGAGAAGATCAAGCGGGCCCACGGCAGCGCCACTGCAGAGCAGGTCGATCCGGAGGAGCTGGTCGAGGTGCCGTCCGTGGGGGGGCGGCAGCCTCGAAGCATGCCCAAACAGGTCTTGGCCGAGATCATCGAAGCCCGCACCGAAGAGATCTTTCAGCTGGTCGGCGAAGAGATCCGCAACACGGCCTTCGAGGATCTGTTGGGCAGCGGGGTGGTGCTCACCGGCGGCGCCTCGGCCCTTCGCGGCATCACCGAGCTCGCCGAGGACGTGCTGGGATTGCCGGTCCGCATCGGCCGGCCCGTGGGCGTCGGGGGCCTGAACGAAGTGGTGCGCACGGCCGGGCACGCCACGGGTGTCGGCCTGCTTCGGTACGGAGCCCAGCATCTGGAGCCGAACGGCTGCACAGACCCCATGCAAGGAATCTACGGCCGGGCGACGGAACGCCTCGGCAACTGGCTCAGGGCATTTTTTACGAGCCCACTGGAGAATCGCTGATGTTCGAGTTCGATGACATTCTGAAGAACGAAGCCGAGATCAAGGTGATCGGCGTGGGAGGTGGAGGAGGCAACGCCCTTCGCACCATGATGGACGCGGGCCTTCAGGGCGTGGAGTTCATCGCGTCGAACACCGATCTGCAGGCGCTGCGGGGCAACCCAGCGCCCACCCGGGTGCAGCTGGGTGCAGATCTGACCAAGGGGCTCGGCGCCGGCGCCAACCCCGAGATGGGTCGAAAGGCGGCCCTCGAAGACCGAGATCGGATCGCGGACGCCATCGGCGAGGCCGACATGGTGTTCATCACCGCCGGAATGGGAGGGGGCACCGGGACCGGTGCCGCTCCGGTGATCGCGGAGGTTGCCCGCGAACTGGGTGCATTGACCGTCGGGGTCGTGACGAAGCCCTTCATGTTCGAGGGTCGGCGGCGGCAGCGGCAAGCCGACCAGGGGATCGAAGAGCTTCACAACACCGTGGACACCTTGATCACCATTCCGAACAACAAGCTCCTTCAGGTGGCGGGAGAGAGCACCTCGATGATGGATGCCTTTCGGCGGGTGGACGAGGTGTTGCTCAACGCCGTGCGGGGCATTTCGGACCTGATCAACGTGGCGGGACTGATCAACGTCGACTTCGCGGACGTACAGACCATCATGTCCAATCAAGGCATGGCGCTGATGGGTTCGGGAGCAGCGGCTGGCGCGAACCGCGCGGTCGAAGCGGCGAATGCGGCGATCCACAGCCCGCTCCTCGACGATGTGGCGATTCAGGGTGCCACCGGGATCCTGATCAACATCACCGGCGGGCCCGACCTGACCTTGCACGAGGTCAACAACGCCTCCACGGCCATCGCCGAGGAGGCCCACGAGGACGCCAACATCATCTTTGGCTCCGTGGTGGACGAAACCTGTACCGACGAAGTGCGGATCACGGTGATCGCCACGGGTTTCGACAAGCCCTCGGGCCGACGGGCCGCGGCGCGGACCCCGTCCCACATCTCTTCCCGGCCGGGACGCCGGGATTCGGAAGATCGCGAGGGTCCGGCCGTCGTGCGGCGGCGGGAGGCGGGAGCTCGCTTCCGGGAGGGCGGCTCGCTGTACGACCAGGACGGCAGCTCCTTGGACATCCCGACCTTCCTGCGCAGACAGGCCGACTGACCGGAGTCCTTGTGTTGCCCCGGGGGCCCCGGTAGCGTACCGGCCTTTCGACCGACCCCCATGTTGAAGGTGGACGCCAGTCTGAACCACGTCCCCGCCAAGCGGGAGCACGTGGTCGCGTTGCTCGAATCCATCAACCAGCCCTTGGTGAACATTCCCAGTCACGGGACCGCTTCGACCGGTGCGTTCATTTTGGGGACGCGGAACGAGCACGGGTACTACACGGTCTTCGTCTACCTTCATCAGCCGGAGACGAAGGCGGTGGTGATCTACGTCAGCGAGCCCCGCAACCTCACGGCGGAGCAGTACCGGGGCGAAGAGAACGAGGCCCTGCGGTTCGTGGAGTCCATGGGCTTTCTGATCGACGACATCAAATTCCCGTCGCTGAACCCCTCGGAGCAGGAGTCGGTCGTGTCCAGGATTCCCCTGTTTCGACCCCCCGAGCGGACCGTGGATCTGTACGACGTGGCGGACTCCGCCCAGACCGGGGAACTTCAGGGGGAGCCCGCTCCGTCCAGCGGGCCGTTCGGCGCCCTGACGGGGCCTTTGTCGGGCGGTCCGCCGGGACCGAACTACGGAAACGGGCCCCCTGGCGCGGTCGTGCCCGCCACCGGGGGCTACGCGGGCAGTCCGGGTCCCGCGCCTGCAAGCGGAGGATACGGGGCGATCCAGGCGCCATCGGGAACGCATCCGTCGTACGGGGCGGGGGGGGCGGTGCCTTCGCCTGCGTCCGGCAGCCAGGTCCCCGTGTCGGGGTTCAACGACCCGTACGGCGGCCCGGGCTCTGGGCCGGGAGTTCCGCCGATCCAAGGTAAACCCTTGTCGGGACCCCAGTCTTCTCCGGGTCCAGACGCCCTGCAGCGGATCGGGCGGCTCCTTTCCAGCTTCGGGTGGCTCCTGGTCTGGGGGGCGGTCCTGAGCGCGGGGTCGGCGTGCGGCACGACCGCCCAAACCGTCGACCAGCGGGCTGTGGAAAGCCAGTTGGACCTGGCCGCCCAGCATTTGGCCCGGCAGGCCTGGCCCGACGCCGTGCGGGTGTACCACCAGGTTTTGGAGGTGGATCCGAAGAACAAGATGGCCAGCCGGGGCCTGGGTGTGGCGTACTACAAGCTCGAGCGGTTCGAAAAGGCCGACGAATTTTTGCGGCAGACCATCAAACGAGACCCGGACTGGTCGATGCCCAAGAACGATCTCGCGGTGGTGCTGATCGAGCAGCGCCGATGCGAAGAGGCGCTGCAGCTGCTCGACCAAGTGCTCGAAGACATCTTCTACCCCACGCCGGAGTATGCACAGCACAACCGGGCCCGGGCGCTGGAGTGCCTGGGACGGACCGGCGAGGCCATGGAGCAGCTGCAGGATCTGTTGCGGCAAAAGCCTCGTTTTTGCTTGGGGTATCTGACTTTGTCGGAGCTGGCCTTCGAGCACGAGCACCACGAAGCCACCATCGAGGCTTGCAACGGGTTCATGCGTCATTGCGAGCAGGACGAGGAAATCCGGAGCAAGATTCTCCCGCGGTACAGTGCGATGTGCTATTACCGAAAGGGGAGAGCGTATGCCGCACTCGGAGACATCGAGTCTGCGCGTGCCTCTTTCTTGAGATGCGAAGCGACCGGCGCCCTGCAGCAGGACTGCCGGAACCACTTGAACAGCCTACCGCCGTGAGGCGCTGCGGCTGACGTGAGGAACCATGACCGAGGAGTGCGGACTCGAAGAAAGCCTGAAAGAACAGTTGCAGCGGACTGGGCTCACCGTGGACGCGCTCGCCGACCGCACCAAGATACCCCGAGCCACCATCCAGTCGCTGCTGGGTGAAGAGGTCTCGGCCATCTTGCCAGAGCGCGTCTATCTGAGGGGGCAAACCGCCACCTTGGCGAAAGAACTGGGCATGAACGTGGACTCGGTCCTGGCCGCTTTCGACGCTCGGTACCCCAAAGCCCGCGAGGAGCTGGACGAGCCCTCGACGCCCGCCGGACGGGGACGGGGTACGGCGTTCTTGGGCGCCGGCCTGGGCTGCATCGCCATCTTGGCGGTCGTGGCGGCCTTTGCCTCCGCCTTTTGAAGCTGCGCCCCTCGCCGCCACCTCTCAACTCGCTTTGGTGGTCGGCGGTACGACGACCGGCGAATCGGACCGCATCGTTCGCCTGCTGACTCCAAGAGGTCGACTCGATGCCTACGCGCCCGGCGCACGCCGTTCCAAACGCCGGTTCTCGGGAGCCCTCGAGCCTTTTCAGACCATCGAGGCCCAGCTCCACCGCCGGGGTCCCGGGCTCGTCACGATGCGATCGGCTTCGGTGCGACGGGCCCGGCTGGGTCTGCGGTCCGACCTCGAACGGATCACGCTCGCGTCCTACGTGGCCGAACTCGGACGGCTGGTGGCCCCAGAAGGGGAGGACACCGAGATGTTCGCGGAGGTGGAGGCCTGCTGGGACGCCTTGGAGCGGGTCGACGTTTCGGCGGGCCTCCGGCGCCGGTTCGAGCTGCGCACCTTGGCGGTGCTCGGCTACCGGCCCGCGGTGGGCAGCTGCGTAGTCTGCGGTCGCAGCGAGGGTCCCGCGTTCTTGGAGCTTTCGGCTGGCGGGCGCACCTGCGCGGCGCACCATGGCGGGGGGCCGCAGCTGACCGCGTCCGGATGGGCATGGATGGGGGAGGCCTTGGCCGAAGCATCCCGCGCCGAAACGACCCGACCCGACCCGGGGCCCATCGGACCGGCTTTGGACCGATTTTTGGTGGAGCTGCTCGAGCGCCGGCCGAAAAGCCTGCAGATGGTGGTGGACCTGGGATTGTAAGCGACCTCCGGGGGGATCGCAGCGGCGGATCTCCGTGTTTCGGCACCCCTTCCGGTCGTGTATGAGCGCCCCATGGTTCGTAGCCCGCCGGCTCTGACCTTCCAGGAGCTGATCCTGCGTTTGCAGGCGTTTTGGTCCGACCAGGGCTGCGCCATCCTCCAGCCCTTCGATATCGAAAAAGGGGCCGGCACGTTCAGCCCCCACACCTTCCTGCGGGCCGTGGGGCCGGAGCCGTGGCGTGCGGCTTACGTCGAGCCCTCTCGGCGGCCGACCGATGGGCGCTACGGGCAGAACCCGAACCGGTTGTACCGGCATCACCAGTTCCAGGTGATCCTGAAGCCGTCGCCTCCCGACATGCAGGGGCTGTACCTGCGATCTCTGGCCGCGGTGGGGATCCACCCCGAAGACCACGACATTCGTTTCGTCGAAGACAACTGGGAATCACCGACCCTCGGCGCTTGGGGGCTCGGTTGGGAAGTGTGGGTCGACGGCATGGAAGCGACCCAATTCACCTATTTTCAGCAGTGCGGCGGACTGGAGTGTCGCCCGGTGTCCGGAGAACTGACCTACGGGCTCGAGCGCTTGGCCATGTACCTGCAGGGACTGGATGACGTGTACGAACTCCGTTACGCGTCCGGGCTGCGGTACCACGAAGTATTTCATCAAGACGAAGTTCAGTACAGTAAGCATGCCTTCGAAGAGCTCGACGTATCGTGGATGCAACAAGTCTACGAAAAGAACGAGGCAGAATGCTCGCGGCTTCTCGATGGGAATCTGGTGATCCCTGCGTATGACAGCCTGCTCAAGGCAGCCCACGCCTTCAATTCGCTCGATGCGAAGGGAGCAATCTCGGTCACGGAAAGGCAGGGTTACATTCTGCGGATCCGCGACTTGGCGAAAGCCTGCGCCGAGGCGCAGCTTTCGTTGCGCGAGGCTCTCGGCTTCCCGCTGGGGCGGGCGGACGAGGAGGCACCGCAGCCCGAGCCCACCATCGACCTGGTCGCTCCCGAGGGACCCCGCCAGCGGTACGAGCTCTTCGTGGAGCTCGGTGCGGAAGAGATGCCGGCAGCCGAGGTCATGCCGGCGGTTCATGCCTGGCGCGATGCCTTGCTCGGCGAGCTCGACGAGCTCCGGCTGTCGCACGGCCAGGCGTCCGTCTACGCAACCCCCCGCCGCATTGCTCTTCGGGTGACCGATGTGGACGACCGGCAGGAAGACCGGGTCCTCGAAGTGGCCGGTCCACCGGTTTCCGCGGCATACCGAGAGGGGACGCCCACCAAGGCCGCGACCGGCTTTGCCAGGTCCCAGGGCGTGCGGCTCGAGGACCTCACGGAGCGGACCACCGAAAAGGGACGCTACCTCTTTGCGACCAAACACGAAACCGGGCGACTCGCACGGGAACTGCTGCCAGGAGCGATCGAAAGATCGCTGCAAAAGATCCCGTTCAAACGAAGCATGCGTTGGGGCTCCGGATCCGAGACCTTCGTGCGCCCGGTGTCCTGGCTCGTGGCTCTCTTTGGTGAAGAGGTTCTGCCGGCTCGCTTCGGCCACATCGTGGCGGGGCGGATGTCTTGCGGCCACCGTTTCCTGTCCCCGGAGCCCTTCGAGGTGAAAGATGCAGCTTCTTGGGCGAAGGAGTTGGAGCAGCGGCACGTCCTGGTGGATCCGGCAGCCCGCCGAGCGCGGATCGAAGATGACAGTCGCCGGGCGGCGGCCGGCGCCGGCGGACGTTTGGCGGCTTCCGACTCTCTGATCGACGAAGTCAACCAGCTGGTGGAGTGGCCGGTGCCGATGCTCGGCGACTTCGATCCGGCGTTTCTTCGCATCCCTCCGGAGGTCTTGGTCTCCGAGATGGAGCAGCATCAGCGGTACTTCCCCGTGGTCGCCGACGACGGCAGCCTGCTTCCGCACTTCGTGGTGGTGGCGAATACCGAAGTCCGAGACCCGGAAGTTTCGCTGCGGGGTTATCGCCGGGTTTTGACCGCCCGTTTTCAGGATGGTGCATTCTTTTATGAAGAAGACCGCAAGGTCCCGCTCTTCGAGCGGGTGCCAGCCCTGCGAACGGTTCGCTTTCAGCGAGACCTGGGCACCCTGCACGACAAGTTGGACCGGGTGGTCCGGGTCGCGTTTTGGCTGGCCGGAGCTTTGTCGGCGTCCTTGCGCGAGCGGGGCCTGGCGGTGGCGGAGCCCTTCGCTGCCCCCTCGGAGCTTCTGCCTCTGGCCAGCGGGCCGGCCCCGGAGCACGCCGAAGATCGATTCGCGTGGTCCTTGGCCCGGGCGACCTACCTGTCCAAGGCGGATCTGACCACGCAGATGGTGTTCGAGTTCCCGGAACTGCAGGGGGTCATGGGCCGTTACTACGCCGAGGATTCGGGTGAGCCCGCCGAGATTGCGCTGGCCATCGACGATCACTACCGGCCTCGAGGCGCCGACGATCGGGCGCCCCAGGGGGCCCTGGGCGCGCTGATCGGACTGGCGGACCGGCTGGACACCCTGGTGGGGATTTTCGCAGTGGCCAAGGGGCCGACGGGCAGCGCCGATCCCTTCGGCCTGCGGCGGGCCGCGTCGGGGATCTTGACGATCCTGTCGGCCTTCAATTTTCGCTTGAATGTGATGGAGGCGGTCCAGGAGGCGATGCGGACCCTCGGCGACCGGGCGAAGAAGCCGGCGGAGCAGGTGGCCTCCGAGGTCGAAGCCTTCCTTCGGACCCGCCTCAAGAGTGCGATCACCGCAGAAGGCGTGCCCACCGACGTGGCGGAAGCGGTTTTGGCGGCCGACGCAGAGGACCCGGTCCGGTGCCGGGCTCGGGCCCGGGCGCTGGCGGAGGTGCAGAAGGCGGCGGATTTCGCCGCGGTGGCCAGCACCTTCAAGCGCGTGGGCAACATTTTGAAGCAGGCCGGGGAGCCGGTGGGACCGCCCGACCCGGCCCAATTTCGGGACCCGGCAGAGCAAGCCCTTCACCGCAGGAACGGCGAGGTCCGGCAGGCGGTTCGAAGCGCCATCGACGGCGGGGACTACCGAGCGGCGTTCCGTCGCCTGGCAGATCTGCAGAGCGCGGTCGATGGGTTCTTCGAGGGGGTCATGGTGATGGCCGAAGATCCGCAGCTGCGGGACAACCGCGTCAAGCTGGTGGCCGAGACGCAACGGATCTTCGCACCGCTCGCCGACCTGACGCGGCTGTCCTCTTGACGAATCATTGCGGCAGGGGCGCTGGCAGCACCCGGGGCACATCCAGGGTGAAGCTTCCGTCCGAGGCCGTTCGGGCCGTGGTCAGCGAGATCGATCGGTCACCGAAGACCGCGAAAGCCTCCACCTCGGCATTCGCCACGGGGGCGTCGTCCGGTCCGGCCAGACGACCGACCACCGCAGTCCGTTCGGGCAGCACGAACGGGGGTAGGGTCTGGCGGTTTTGGTCCTGCACCCGGGCCAACGCCACGCCGGTCGGCAGAGGCCCTCGTCGGGGTCGGGCCACCAGGGCGTAGTCGCCCGGGTCCACGGCCAGATGCAAAAATCCTTCCGCGTCCGTTCGACCTTCCGCCGACCGGCCCCCGTCCAGCGGCACGGCGAGGACCCTCAGGTCGGGCAGGGGCACCCGAGCCGGGCTCTCCACCCGCACCCGGACCTGCGGGCGAAAGTCCTCCAGCACGAGCTGTTCCGATGGGGTGCTGGTTAGGCTGCGGATCGTTTGGAAGGCCGTCGCCGGCCGGACCAAAGCGCCCGGCGGGGGATCGACCCGGGCCACGTAGTTGGCGGCCAACAGCGGCAGCACCCGGTCGCTGCCGCCGACGCGCAAAAACCCATCGTCGTCGGTGAGCCCGCTGATCGAATAGGTTCGGGTGGTGGGTGTGCCGGGGCTGGCCGGGGTGCTGGTCAAGGTCACGCGCGCTCCCTGCAACACCCGAGGGCCCGGTCCGTTCGGTTCTTCCGGCGGGGCTCGCAAGCCGAATACCTGCAGGGTCGCCGCCGTGACCAAGTCGGGGCGAGTGGGCTCGAGTTCCAGGACCAGGTTGTCCAAGTCTCCATCGGGCGCCGCCAGTACGCTCCGGTGCCGCCAGCCCGGTTGGGGGCTGTTCGGGGGGAACACCCAGACTTCGAAGGCCGTGTCCGGGGTGTTGGGCAAACGCAAGGTGAAGTCGCCATCCTGGGTGCGGTCCAAGGTGGACAAGGCCCCGGTGTCCATGCCCCGGGCTTGGACGCGGGCTCCGTCCGGTCGATCCTGCGTGTCCAGTGCGTTGACGACCCGCCCCGACAGCCTCCGGTAGGGCCGGATCCCCAAGGCCAGGCGCTCCACCTCGTCGGGGTTCGGGTCTCGGATCCGCAGGGGACCGACCCAGTGCTCCGGAAAGGGCTCGGCCTCAGCGCCACCGACCTGAACCAGTTCGGGTACGACCCGGATCGTGTACAGAAGGTCCGGCGCCAAAGAGACCACCGCCGGTTCCGTGGCGCCCCGGCTCTCCTCGGGGATGAATTCGACCCGAGCCATCCGCGAACGGCCCGGAAGACCCGTCGGATCCATCGAAAAGAAATCGATGCGCGACCGGATCTGGTCGGGCGGGGAGCTTCTCCCGGTCTCGTCGAGCACGACCGGTTCGACCCGGGCCGGGTTGGGCAGCGCCAACTCCAGCGGGGCCCCGTCCGGCTGCACCTCGAGCTGGACCCGCGGCAGCGGGCTGCCCGGCGGAGGTCGGACCTCGAGCCCGAAGGTGGGCCCGGCTCCGGGGAACATGCACTCGCCCTGGGCGCAAAGGCCACCAGCGCCGCAGTCCGCGTCCGCGACGCACTCCGGGAGCGGACGGGCTTCGCCGCACGCCATGGCCAGCGCTCCGAGGGCTGCAAGCGCTCGATTCATTGGACCTCTCCATCGGGGCATTGGGCCGTGTTGTCCTGAAAGAAGTCGAAGCTCCAGACCACCTCGACCACCCGAAAGTCGTCCGGGTCGGCGTCGGCCGGAAGGAGGATCTGGGAGAAGTTCGAGGTGGTCTCGTCGACCGGAGCCCAGTCGGGGGCATCGGTGAGGAACAGGTGGAGGGTGCCCCGCTGGGATCCGATGAAGGAGGCGACCTGCACCTCTCGCTCGAAGTCATCCGGAGGCACGACCCGGAAGGGAACGTCGAAGGGGTCCGCCGGCCCGCTCTGCTCGTCTTCGGCCAGCAGGGCCGGCGGTGCGTTCGGGTCCTCCGAACCGTCGTTTTTCACCCAGCGGATCAGGACCCGATCCGAGTCTGGGTCTTGGACGTCGCGGACGCCCACCTCGAATTCGACGCAAACCCCCTGGGGCGGCCCCTGGGGGATCTGCAAGAGCTCTTGGCCCGCGCTCACCCGAAGGGTGGGCCCGGAGGGGTAGCGGTCTTGGGGGTCGTAGCTCGGTGGTACGTTGAATCCGGCTGGCTCACCCTCGGGCGGAAGCAGGCAGCCCGTCGCCGAAGCCACGGCGAAAGCCCACAGCCGGCTCGCCCCACGCATCGTGTCACTCTACCCGCGGAACGGCGGTTCGGCCCAAAGGGATTCGGCCGAGTCGGGACCCCGGACCTCGACGAGGCTATCCCCGTTCGGGTTCGACCGAAAGCGCGTCCGCCCCCGCGGGATCCTCGGGAAGGGGGTCTTCTTGAAGTCTCTCCAGGTGGCGAAAGATGGTGCGCGGGTCCACGCCCAACTCCTTGGCAGTGCGGGTTCGGTTTCCGCCGTTTCTGCGCAGGACCATCCGGATGTAGCGGGCTTGGAACCGTTCCTTGGCATCGGCCAGGGTCAAGACCTCTTCCAGGTCTTCGGCCCGGATGTCCAGGTCGCCGGGGGTGAGCGATGGGCCGTCGGCCAAGACCACCGCCTTTTCGATCCGGTTTTCGAGCTCGCGCACGTTGCCGGGCCAAGCGTACTTGCGGATCGCCATCTCGGCGCTGTTCGTGAACCCTTTGACCGGCCTTTGGTACCGCTGGACGGCCCGGCTCAAAAAGTAGCGCGCCAACACGAGCAGGTCGTCGTCGCGCTCTCGCAGCGGAGGCAGCCGTACGTTCACCACGTCCAAGCGGTAGTACAGGTCCTCTCGAAAGTTCCCCGCGCGCACCTCCGCCTCCAGGTTCCGGTTCGTCGCTGCCACGATGCGAATGTCGACGGGTTCCGGCTCGCCGTCTCCCACCTTGACCACCACCCGCTCCTGGATCGCGCGGAGGAGCTTGACCTGCAAGGCGAGTGGCATCTCCCCGATCTCGTCCAGGAACAGGGTGCCGCCGTTCGCCGCTTGAAAGCGGCCATCGCGAGTGCGCTCGGCCCCGGTGAAGGCTCCGCGCACGTGGCCGAACAGCTCGGACTCCAGCAGGTTCTCCGGAATCGCCCCGCAGTTGATCACCACGAACGGGCCATCGGCGCGCCGCGAAAGATCGTGGATCTGGCGAGCGATGAGTTCCTTTCCGGTCCCGGTCTCCCCAGTGACCAATACCGATATGTCGGTGTTCGCCACGCGGCGCACCCGGCGAAAGACCTCTTGCATGGACTCGCAGGATCCAACCAGCCGTCCCATGCGGTCTGCTTCCAGCTGTTCGCTGAGGCGCGTTTTCTCGGATTGGAGCTCCTCCAGCCGGCGTGCCTGGCCCAGAAGCAAGCTCGCTTGAGCCGCGAATATCTCCATCACCTCGAGGGACTGGTCGTCGAATGTGGCCCCCGGTCGATGATGTCCCACGTAGAGCAGCCCGCGGAGGCTCTGGCGCTCGAGCAGCGGGCAGCACATGACACTGAACAGCTTCAGGTTGATGACCGATTCCGACGCCTTGAACTCCTCGCTTGCCAACGCGTCCTTCACGACGAGAGGTTCCTTCGTTTCGATCACTCGTTGCAGAATCGAATCGCTCAGCTGGTCCAAAGACAGCTGCACTTCTTTTCGATCGATGCGGCGCGCTGCCCGGACCACCGGATGCCCGTCTTCGATCAAGACCAAAAAGCCCTTGTCCGCGGCCGTGAGCTCCAGGACGGCGTCCAAGATGATCTCGACCAGCCGGCCCGTGGGTTCGTCTTCGCTCAAGCGGGCGGTGAAATCGCGAAGCCGCCGGTACGCCCGGGTGATCTGACTGTCTGCTGCACTGGCTTCGGGCGGGGCCGGTGTCTCGGTGGCCTGGGCCCGTGGAGCGTCCTCTTCGCGCTCGAAATACGTCAGGCACAGATGGCCGAACCGAACCTGATCCC
The DNA here is from genome assembly GCA_031800475.1 of Myxococcales bacterium LLY-WYZ-16_1. Lineage (GTDB taxonomy): Bacteria > Myxococcota > Kuafuiibacteriia > Kuafuiibacteriales > Kuafuiibacteriaceae > Kuafuiihalomonas > Kuafuiihalomonas phototrophica. The sequence continues at coordinate 1,588 of DAPKRQ010000214.1, read as the reverse complement.
CGGTCTTCAGCACGGCCCGTTTTTCCCGGCGCCCGTTCACGACCATGTCGCGGAGCATCCCGACGATGGTGGTCCGGCCCTGGTCTTGGACCAGTTGGGCGTGGGTGGGCTCCAACCCGGCGATCCGCAGGTCGTTGTCGTCGCTCGCCCCGATGCTCACCACCGGGCGCCGGAGCGCGAACACCCGGCGTTCCTGTTCCGGGGTCTCCACCAAGATGGCTGGCACCCGGTCAGCATAACAGCTGGCGGCGCCGGGTCAGAACCGCAGACCGAGCCCGGGCGGAAGACGGGGGAATCGCTCTCGGGAGGCGCCGGCTGGGCGACCCCGCTCGGACGGGGCAGAGCGCTGGAGGATTTCGGTTCGGCGCCGCAGGACCAAACCGTTGGCCTGGACGATGCTGGCCACGTACGACAGGACCGCCGCGCCGAGGGCGCCGTATTGAACCCCGAGCCACACCGGTCGGTCCGCAGCGCCCGGTTGCAGAGCGTCCCCGGCGGCGTATGCCCCCACGTTCAGGCCGATGCTCCCGGTCTGCAGCAGCAGCCACAGAACACCCCATTCGGGGGCGTCCAAGATGAATTGGGGCGCCCCGAAAGGCAGAAAGGCCACGGCCGGGTCCGGCACCTCGACCCACTCGACCCGCACCCGAGGTGGCGGGGCGGGGTCTTGCCCGGAGGGCTCCACCGGCTCTCGGTCCCGCAGGGCCCGCAGCGCCGGCTCCATCCGTTCCTGCACGTCTTGGAAGGACTGAATGATGTCGGGCGGGACCACGAACGGGTCGAGCTCGTGATCCGGGTCCCGCAGAAGCAGGGCGGCGAACTCCTCCTTGCCGTCGTCGACCCGGCCCAGCAGGTGCAGGGCCACACCGAGCAGTTCCCGGGCCGCCACCGCCCGCTCCGGGTCCACGAAGCGGGGGGGATGCAGCCAGGGCCAAAGGACGTCCACCACCTTCTCGAAGTCGCGGTACTCGAAGGCGTTGCGGGCGTACTCCAGGGCAGCTTCTGGACTGTTCGGCTGGGCCTCGGCCGAGGGCTCCGCCGCCACGAGCATCCACGCCAGGACCGTCGCCCGCACCGCCGTTGGTTTGCGCACGCTTTACGGGGAAATCCAACCCGCGATCCGGCGGGCCTCTTGCGGGCTGCGCGGGATCTGAAAGCGCAAGACCCGGTCGGGCAGGGGCCGGCGGCGGTCCCCGACCTTCTCGAACACCTGGCCGTCCTCGGTCACTTCGAGCACCCGGGTGGCGAACCGGCCGAACTGAGGAAAGGGTCGATCACGCGGGACCTCATCGACCCCCAGGCGCCGCAGGATCTTTTCGCGGCTGCGGACCACCTCGATCCGGTGCTGGCCGGGGGTCAGCCGAAGCTCGCCGGAGAACACCAGGTCGAGCACCAGGGCCCCGTCGACCCACACGTCCGCGTACCCCCGGCCGATCTGCACCTGCACGGTCGCCTGGAGCGGCACGGAGGCGTCCGGGGTCTGCGGGGCCGTCCGGTTCGGGGGTCCGCTGGAGGCCGAGCCTTCGAGCCCGATGGACTCCGACGAACGCCTCCGACGCCGACCCTCGACCGAGCGGGCCGAGCGGGC
>DAPKRQ010000213.1:0-10166 GCA_031800475.1 Myxococcales bacterium LLY-WYZ-16_1 | reverse complement strand
GGGCCTCCGATCCGGGCGCACTGGCTCAGCTATTCTTGGAGCTTCAAAGCCTCGGGCAACTGCGGGTCGACGGATTGATCACCGTGGCCGACGCGGAGACCTTTCCGGCCCGAAACCTGGGGAAGCACCCCGAGGTTCGGGACCGCATCCTCGGAGCCGACCTGTTGGTCTTGAACAAGACCGACCTGGTGGATGCATCGAGACTGGAAGCGATCGAGCGCTCGATCCGCGCTCGGGTCCCCAAAGCACGCGTCGTACGCGCCCAAAAAGGCCGGGTCCCCCCCGAGGTCGTGCTGGGCTTACAACGCCCCGCGGATTGCCCGCCCCCTCCCAGCGGCAGCTCATCCGACGGCCATGGCTTTGCTTCCGCGGTCGTTCGTTTCGAGAGTTCGGGCACGATCGATACGCTGCGAAGAGTGCTCCAGGCGATTCCCCCTGCCATCGTTCGTTCCAAAGGACTCTTCATGAAGCCCGACGGGACGTGGTGGGTCGTGCACGGGGTCGGCCAGCGAATCTCGGTCGAGCGCAGCCCCAACCCCGGGTCCGATTTCGGCGAGCTGGTGCTGATCGGACGGGCTGGGGAATTCGACCCGGATGAGCTGGTCCGGGCGATTCAATTCGAGATCCGACAACCGAACGATCGAAAAGCTCGAAAACCCTTCGATGACTGAGGCATGCCATCGGGTCTTCGTGAAAGCATACGAGCTTTGGGGCTCGCCGTTTCGATGTGGGTCGGAGTGGCCGGGGCCTCGCCGGGCTGGCTGGGGCCGTGGGCCGGCGAATACCGTCTGGACATTTCGTCTCAGATAGCCCGTGAGCGAGCGGCCGACGCAGTCCAGCGGGCCCGGGGCAATCTGGGAGGCTTCGTCGGAGCGAAAGCCGCGGAGACCGCTTTGGTCCAGACCCGCGCCGCACGCGTGCTTCACTTGGCCACCGACCTGGACCGCCTGCGGGTGGAGCTAGACGGGTGGCAGACCGCGGGCCCCCCAAACGGAATGGTCGAGGTCGTGCGGGGCCCGAAAGGAGAGCCCATGGAGATGACTCTCCGGTTCGAGCCGGGAGTGTTGCTTCAGCGCTTTCGGCGAGGAGCTTGGGAACGAACGCATCGATTTCGGCGCCGAGATGGAGGCGGTATCGTGCTGGAGGTACAGATTCGAGACCCTCGCTTCGGGCGACCGATCTGGTTCGAACTGCCCTACCGCCGAGCGGAAGACTGAGAAGAAGGTTAGGCCGACAAGCGAACGGCTTCCGGACGTGCTTCGAGGTCGACCCAGCCTGCGAGTTCCCTTCGAGCTACTGCTTCGATCACGTCGATTCCCGCGGCGGACGCGTTCAGACACGGAACCACCGAGAAGTGCGAGCCACCTGCCTCTTTGAACGTCTCGGCACCGCCGATGGCGATCTCTTCGAGGGTCTCCACACAATCGACCGAAAAGCCGGGAGTGACCACGACCACGTTCTTTTTTCCTTCCGATGGAAGCTCCTCGAGCACCACATCGGTGTACGGCTCGAGCCACTGCGCCGGACCAAACCGCGACTGAAAGGTCACTCGAAACCGGTCATCGTCGAGTTGCAAGCGCTCTCGGAGCAGTCGGCCCGTCTTCATGCAGTGACAGTAGTACGGGTCGCCTTTGTAGAGATTCTCCTGAGGCAGTCCGTGAAACGAAGAAACGACGACGTCCGGCTCCCAATCGAGGGTAGCCAAGTGGTCTCGCACCGAGCCCGCCACGGCATCCAGGTACACCGGATCGTCGTGATAGGGGGGCGCGGTCCGAACCGCAGGCTGCCAGCGCATCTCCCGGAGCACGCGAAAGACCTCATCGTAAGCCGTGGCGGTGGTGGCGGCGGAATATTGAGGATACAGAGCGACGGCGACAATTTTGTCACAGCCTTGCTCCTTCATGCGTTGCAGGACCGAAGCGATCGAGGGGTTTCCGTAACGCATCGCATACTCGAACACCACGTCGGTGTCCTTGTAGCGCTCGCGCAGGCCCGCAACCTGGTCTTCGGACGTGACGCGCAGCGGAGAATCGTCTCGCTCCCGATCCCAGATCTTGTCGTAGGCACGACCCGACCGCGAAGGCCGGAATGTCAAAATGATCAGTTGCAGGATGATTTGCCACAGCACCGGGTTGAGCTCGACCACCCTCCGGTCGGACAGAAACTCGGACAGGTACCGCCGCATCGACCAATAGTCGGTGGCGTCCGGAGTGCCGAGGTTGATCAACAGGACCCCGACCCGTCCATGGGGAACTGCCGGGTGGCCTTCGGCCCTACCCGCTTCCGACGGCATCATGCGCCTGCTCATGGCATTCCATGGTCGGTTTTCGCCAGCAAATCATGAGGAAATCGCCGGGCGCGCCCGGAAAATCGCACTCTCGGGCCTGCGGGAAGGGCCCCGATAGGCGTTTCGGACGCATTGACCTGCTCCGTGGGCCATGACAGCGCGAAGGCATGGCCGACGCGTTGCTGGTGGAAGACCGTGACGACCACCTGGTCTTGAGGCTGAACCGCCCCGACAAGCTGAATGCGTTCGACCGGGACATGCACCGGCGACTCTTCGACGCCCTGGAGCGGGCCGAGCGCGCGCATCGGGCGGTACTGCTCACCGGGCAGGGTCGCGCATTCTGCGTCGGGCAGGACCTGGCCGAGGTCGACCCGAGGACATCGGCCGCGCGTCCTCACCTCGGCGAGACCCTTCGCGACACGTACAATCCGCTGATCCGCCAGCTGACCCGTCTTTCGATACCGGTGGTTTGTGCCGTGAACGGGGTGGCGGCCGGAGCGGGCTGCAACATGGCCTTGGCCTGCGACGTGGTGTTAGCGGCGCGGTCGGCGAAATTCGTGCAGGCCTTCGACAAAATCGGTCTCGTGCCCGACTCGGGAGGCACTTGGACCCTTCCCCACCTGCTCGGCCCAGCCCGCGCCTTGGGCTGGGCCCTCACCGGCGAGGCGCTGTCTGCGGAACGGGCAGCCGAGTGGGGGCTCGTGTGGAAAGTGGTGGACGACGAAGCGTTGTCTGCCGAAGCCGAGGCGCTGGTGGCTCGCCTCGCCCAAGGCCCTACCGGAGCTTACGCGGCCACGAAACGGGCCATGCGCGCTGCCTGGAGCCAAAGCCTCGACGCCCAGCTCGACCTGGAGCAAGCGCTGCAGGACGAGGCGGGCCGCTCCGAGGATTACCTGGAAGGTGTCACGGCATTCATGGAAAAACGCCCGCCGAAGTTCGGTGGACGTTCCTGAAAACGGGGTTCGCTCGGGTGGAAGATACTCGAGCCCACGCCGAGCTCCGCCGGCACGTAGACCGGCTTCACCAGGGCCGACTTCGGGTTTGGTCCATCGTGATCACCGTGTTCGGAGACGCCGTCGTGCCACGAGGAGGCGAGGTCTGGCTCGGACTGTTGCGCACTGTGATGCAGCGGCTCGGCGTCGAAGCGGGAACCTTGGGCGCAGCCATGTCGCGCCTCACCGCCGACGGTTGGCTGCAGCGAACGAAGAGGGGACGCCGTAGCTACTACCGCCTCCGGGAAGCCGGCCATCAGTTGTTCGCCGACGCCAGCCGTCGAATCTACGGTCCCCTTCCCGACCTCGACGGCCGGACCTGGTGGATGGCCGTCGCTTCGCGTCCTTGGGACGGCGATGAGGACCCGGTCTGGGGGAGGGTAGACAGCCGGACGTTCCTGCGACACCGCCCCAACGGCGAAGAAGCTCTGCCCGCGACCCCATCGATGGCCACACTGCTGCAGGTCGATGCCGATCCTCAGGCCATGGTCCCCCTGGTGTGGGAAGCCTTCCGACTCGACGGGGTCTGCAAACAATACCGAGACTTCATCCGGCGGTTTTCACCGTTGCTCGACGCCCAGCCGTCCAACCTGGACCCCGAAAGCGCCATGGCGGCCCGCACGCTGCTGATCCACGAATTCCGCCGGGTCGTGCTGAAGGACCCTCCTTTGCCCCGAGACGTGCTTCCGCAAACCTGGGCTGGGCTCGAGGCCCGCCGGTTGGCCGCGGAGCTCTATCGAGCCCTGTTGCCGGCAAGCGAGGCTTGGCTGTCCGCCCCCGATCGGACCCCCGACGGTCCCTTGCCTTCCCCCGCTTCGAGCTTTCACCTCCGATTTTCGGACGCCCCTCTCCGGTGAAAGCGAGCCCATCGGCCCCGCCGCGCATGACGCACTGCGAAACCGGGGCTCCCCCCGCTGGGTCGGATGTATCGGTGAGGTCGGTCCTGGATGCTCCGCGCGCCGAAATCGGCGAAGCCGGCTGCTGAAGCGTTACCTCATGCATGCTTGCCAAGCACCATTCGTAATCTGTACTGTCGGGGCATGTACGCTCAGGGCTTGATCGGAGCCACCGCAGAGACGCGAGAAAACGAAGCTTTCCTCGAGGCTTTTCAGCAGCGGATCGATGCCGAGGAGAAGATCGAGCCTCGGGACCCGATGCCGGCCGCATACCGCAAGACCCTGGTGCGGCAAATCGCCCAGCACGCCCACTCCGAGATCGTCGGCATGCTGCCCGAGGGCAACTGGATCACGCGTGCGCCGACCCTCCGTCGCAAGATCGCGCTGCTGGCCAAGGTGCAGGACGAGGGCGGCCATGGCCTGTACCTGTACGCGGCGGCCGAAACGCTCGGCGTCTCCCGGGAGGAGCTGGTCGATCAGCTACTGAAGGGAACTGCCAAGTACTCTTCCATCTTCAACTATCCGGCACTGACCTGGGCCGACATCGGTGCCATCGGGTGGCTCGTCGACGGCGCGGCGATCATGAACCAGATCCCTCTATGCCGCTGCTCCTACGGCCCCTACAGCCGAGCCATGATCCGAATCTGCAAGGAAGAGAGCTTCCACCAGCGGCAGGGCTATGAGATCATGTCCGTGTTGGCCAAGGGCAGCGATGCGCAGCGTCGCATGGCCCAAGATGCACTGAATCGATTCTGGTGGCCGTCCCTGATGATGTTCGGACCGCCTGACTCCTCGTCGAAGCACTCCGACAAGTCGATGCGATGGAAGATCAAGCGGTTCACCAACGATGAGCTCCGCCAGAAGTTCGTAGACGCTACGGTGCCTCAGGCCCATCACCTGGGGCTGGAGATTCCAGATTCTGACCTGCGCTGGAACGAGGAACGCGGACACTGGGAGTTCGGTGAGCTCGATTGGAACGAGTTCTGGAACGTGGTGAAGGGCAACGGTCCATGCAACAAGCAGCGCTTGCGGCAGCGGCGCAAGGCGCACGCAGAAAACGCATGGGTACGGGAAGCGGCGGCCGCGCACGCGCAAAAGCGAGCCGAGCGCAACCGCTCTGCCGCATCGTGAGGCGCAAACGATGACCGTGAAACACAGCCCGTTGTGGGAAGTCTTCATCCGGGCTCGCAACGGCGTGGCCCACAAGCACGTAGGCTCGGTGCATGCCGAGGATGCCGAGATGGCCCTCCAGGCCGCCCGAGACGTGTACACGCGCCGCGGCGAGGGTGTGAGCATCTGGATAGTGCCGACCGCTCAGATCGTCGCCTCGGACCCTCACGACAAAGAAGCCATGTTCGAGCCCGGGGAAAACAAACCGTATCGGCATCCCACCTTCTACGAGGTTCCCGACGAAGTGGGGCACATGTGATGGCGCAGGCCGATTCGAAATTCGTGCTTAGGTTGGCCGATGACCACCTGATCCTCGGGCAAAGACTCGCCGAATGGTGCGGGCACGCTCCAACTCTCGAAGAAGAGTTGTCTCACGCCAACATCGGCTTGGACTTGCTCGGCCAGGCTCGCAATCTGTTTGCCTACGCATCCCAGCTGCTAGGGGGAACGGACGAGGACCGGCTGGCGTTCCTTCGACTGGAACACGAGTACAAAAACGTTCTGTTGGTGGAGTTTCCGAACGAAGACTTTGGCTACAGCGTGATCCGCCAGTTGTTCTTCTCGGCCTTCATGCATCCCTACTGGCAGGCCCTGACCAGTTCGGCCGATGCAGAGCTGCGGGCCATTGCGGGACAAGCCGTGAAGGAAGCGGCCTACCACGTCCGGCACAGCCGTGAATGGACCTTGCGTCTGGGAGACGGCACCGAAGAGAGCCGTCAGCGGGTCCAAACAGCCGTAGATGACCTTTGGTCGTTCACGGGCGAGCTGTTCGAGGTCGACGACCTCTACCGGCAAATGATGGAGGCCCAGGTAGCGCCAGACCCGGTCTCCATCGCGCCCACTTGGCGGGAAACCGTGGTGGCGACCCTGGAGGAAGCCACCTTGCAAGTACCGACTGAAACCTGGATGCAGACTGGCGGTCGCGTCGGCCGACACACCGAAGCACTCGGGCACTTGCTGACCGAGCTGCAATACATGCAGCGCGCCTATCCGGACATGGCTTGGTGATCGAGATGGTGGCCCAGACGAGACCGATGGATCCACTGCTCGATCGGGCCCGCCAGGTGGTGGACACGGTCCCGGATCCCGAGTTGCCCATGCTGAGTATCGGCGAGCTGGGAATGGTCCGCTCCGTACAATGGAGCGAAACAGGCCGCTTGCGGGTCGCTTTGACCCCCACCTATTCTGGCTGCCCCGCCACCGAATGGATCCGCGATCGAGTTACGGAGGCCCTCACCGAACACGGGTTCACCGACCTCGAGGTATGGTTCGACCGCTCCGAAGCGTGGACGACGGATTGGATTCGTCCCGAGGGTTTGGAGAAGCTGAGGGCGTCCGGAATCTCGCCGCCGAGGCCCAGTCTCACCGTCGTCGGCACGAGTCAGCGTTCGGTGGAACGCATCGTGGAATGCCCGCTCTGTGCGTCCAGCGATACCGAGAGGTTGGCTGAGCATGGTTCGACTCCTTGCAAAGCGTTGTATCGGTGCAAGACGTGTCTCGAACCCTTCGACCATTTCAAGTGCCACTGAAAGGATTCTTTCGATGAGCCGCTTTCATTCTCTGCCCGTGGCAGAGGTCGTTCGCGACACACCCGAGTCCGTTGCGATCGAATTCGACATCCCGCCGCCGCTTCGCGAGACCTTCACTTTTACGCCCGGCCAATACCTGACCTTGCGCGCGGACGTGGACGGCGAAGACGTCCGGCGGCCTTATTCCATATGTTCCGGCCTCGATGACCGCAGACTCCGCGTCGGCGTCAAGAAGGTGCCGGGCGGTCGATTCTCGACTTTCGCGAACGAGTTCCTCGAACCGGGCATGACGCTTTCCGTCATGCCGCCGGCCGGACACTTTGAGTGGCACGTACCGGAGAACCGGGCCGCCCATCACCTGGGCTTCGCAGCGGGAAGCGGCATCACGCCGGTCCTATCCATCGCGAAGTCCGTGTTGTCTCGGCGCCCGGAGGACACGTTCACGCTCTTTTACGGCAATCGATCGCTCGGATCGGTCATGTTCCTGGACGAGCTGCACGATCTGAAGGACCGCCATCTGGAGCGACTGAGAATCGTGCATCTGTTCAGCCGCGAGCGGACCGACGTGGATCTCTTTCACGGTCGGCTCGATGGCTCTCGCGTCGAAAGACTGGCTGGCCAAGGTTTTTTCGAACCCACCGACGTCGATGCGGCCTACCTGTGCGGGCCCGGCGACATGATCGAGTCGGTGGACGCGGCTCTCGCTAGGCTGGGTGTTCCAGCTGATCGGATCCGGGCCGAGCGATTCACACCTGCATCCGGGGTCGCCCCAATTCCTACCGTGCGCGCCCGAACCTTCGAACCCGTGGTGGCCGCTGGGGGGCCCGAGATCGAAGTCATCCTGGACGGCACCCGCCGAAGCTTCCCCATGGGCACGGACCAAGACGTGATCCGCGGTGCTGCCGAGCAGGGTGTCGAGCTGCCTTACTCCTGCGCCGGCGGCATGTGCTGCACCTGCCGGTGCAAGGTGCTCGAGGGCGAGGTCGACATGGCCGTCAATTACTCGCTCGAGCCCTGGGAGTTGGAGGCTGGATTCGTCTTGGCGTGCCAGTCTCGCCCCAAGACTCAGCGCGTCGTCCTGGACTTCGACGCCCTCTGAGCTATCGTCCGGCCGGTGGGCCGAGCGGCACCGGCCGGCCTCGGATTTCACCGAGACCTGCGCGCCTGCCCGTCCACGGAGAGGAGAACGCATGCACACGCTACAGAGTTACCTGAGGGGCGAATGGGTGACCGGTTCGGGTGCCGAGCGCATGCTGCTCGACGCTACGACCGACGAACCCGTGGCCCGACTTCCGTCTCCAGCGTTCGATTCGAAAGATGTCTTGGATTTCGCTCGTCGGGTCGGCGGTCCCAATCTGCGCAAGCATACCTTTCACGAGCGCGCATTGATGCTCAAAGCTCTCGCGTTGCACCTGACCGATAAGAAGGCTGCTCTGTACGAGCTATCGAGCGCTACGGGATGCACCAAGAAGGATTCGTGGATCGACATCGACGGAGGTATCGGTGTGCTATTCACGTACGGCTCGAAGGGGCGCCGCGAGCTCCCCAACGCGCGGCACCTTGTGGAAAGTCCAGCAGAGCCCTTCGCGAAGGATGGCTCCTTCATCGGCGTACATGTGAACGTTCCGAAAGAAGGGGCATCCATTCACATCAACGCGTTCAACTTTCCGATCTGGGGCATGCTGGAAAAGCTGGCGCCGTCGATCCTGGCGGGTGTTCCGGTCATCACCAAACCGGCCACACCCACGGCTTTCTTGGCCGAGGCGTGCGTCCGCGAGATCGTCGCGTCCTCCATCCTGCCGGATGGAGCCTTGCAGCTGGTGTGCGGGAGCGTGGGAGACCTCTTCGACCACCTGGACGGTCAGGATCTGGTCGGTTTCACGGGTTCGGCAGCCACGGCGGCAAAGCTTCGAAGTCATCGAGCCGTTACGGAGCGGTCGGTGGCGTTCACTGCCGAGGCCGACTCCCTGAACTCGGCGGTCTTGGCGCCCTCGGCGGAGCCGGGTACCGAGGAGTTCGACCTGTTCGTCAAAGAGGTTGCGCGAGAGATGTGCACCAAGGCCGGGCAGAAGTGCACGGCGATCCGGCGAGCCATCGTTCCGGCGCGTCTGACCGAGGCCGTCGTAAAGGCATTGCAAGAAAGGTTGCAAAAGGTTCCGGTGGGAGATCCGCGACAAGAGCAGGTGCGAATGGGTCCCTTGGCGAGCAAAGATCAGACGTCGGAGGTCCGAAAGGCCATCAACGCGTTGGGCTCCTCGGCCACGATGGTGGTAGGCGGTGACCTTCCCGAGCTGGTCGGCGCCCAACCGAACAAGGGAGCGTTCGTGGCACCGACCTTGTTCACCATCGAAGGCAACGACGCTCGCGCCGACGACGCCCCAGTGCACCACGTTGAGGCTTTTGGTCCGGTCAGCACCGTGGTCCCCTATGGTGACTTGGATGAGGCGGTGGACTTGGTTCGAAAAGGCGGCGGCAGTCTGGTGTCCTCGGTATTCGCCAACCGGCCGGACGAGGCCCGGGACCTCGCGCTCGGCATCGCGGCCCACAACGGGAGGGTCATGGTGGTGGATGGCCGCTGCGGGAAGACCCATACCGGTCACGGTTCGCCTCTGCCTCATCTGGTGCACGGTGGTCCGGGCCGGGCCGGAGGCGGGGAAGAACTCGGCGGGATCCGAAGCGTACACCACTACATGCAGCGCACCGCCCTGCAGGGTTCGCCAGACATGCTGACGGCGGTGACCGGGGAATTCATGCTCGGAGCGACACGAAATACGGAGACCGAGCACCCCTTCCAGAAGTGTTTCGAGGACCTGGAAGTGGGAGACTCGATCATCACGGAATCCCGCAAGATCACGTTGGAAGACATCGAGCGATTCGCAGATCTTTCAGGTGACCATTTCTACGCCCACATGAACGAAGACGCGGCAGCGGCCAACCCCTTCTTCGAGGGGCGTGTGGCCCACGGCTACTTCGTGCTCTCGATGGCGGCTGGCCTGTTCGTGTGGCCGGACCCGGGTCCGGTCCTGGCGAACTACGGACTGGATCGATGCCGATTTACCACTCCCGTCTATCCTGGCGACGAGTTGCACGTGGAGTTCACTTGCAAGTCCAAGTCGCTGCGGATCGACAAAGGCTACGGCGAGGTCGTGTGGGACACGACGATCGTTCGAAGCGACGGCGAGGTCGTATCAGCCTATGATGTGCTGACCATGGTCTCTACCCGGGAAGGTCCACCTCCGGAACAAGACGCACCTCCCTCAACCCCCTAACCCCCACAGATCGGAAGAGCACA
>DAPKRQ010000212.1:0-10368 GCA_031800475.1 Myxococcales bacterium LLY-WYZ-16_1 | reverse complement strand
CCTTCGGATCCGGTGGCGTGGGCCGGGCTCAGGACGGCGGGCTCGGACCGGGGCCGGTCGAAAACAACCTGGACGTGAGCCACTTCGAACCTCGGCCCTTGGGCTTTCCGAGCCTCGGCCGGGCCGAAAGCCAGACCTGGGGCGAGTGGGCCGCCGGCGGCTTCTTGCACTACGGTCAAAACCCGCTCGTGTTGTATCGCGGGCGGCTTCAGGTGGGCGAGGTCATCGCCCACCGCCTTCAGGTCGACCTGGTGGGGAGTCTGGGGCTGTTGCCGTGGCTCGAAACCCAACTGGCCGTGCCTTTCGTGGTCTACCAGGCTGGCGACGCCGGACTGCCCACCGGTTCCATCGCAAAGGCCGGCCTGCGGGACCTGCGGTGGGCTCTGAAAGCCACCCTGCTTTCCGAGCTTCGGGGCCACCCGGTCGGGCTGGCCCTTCGCAACGAGCTCAGCCTGCCGACCGGGGATGCGGGGGCGTTCATGGGGGACGGCGCCCTGGTTTGGACCCCGACCGCCGAGCTCGCCCGGAGCTTCGGGCTGTGGGAGGGGATTCACTTCGCGGCCAACCTGGGGATCCGGCTTCGGCCTCGCTCCGAACTCGGCAACGTCGAGATCGACGACGAGATCTCGTGGCGACTGGGCGCGGGCCTCGGGCTGCCTCGGCCGTCGGCCGGCTGGCGGCCCCTGGCCTTCGTGGAGCTGTTGGGCACCACCCGCCTCGACGCTCCGTTCACCGACATCGAGCAAAACCCGCTCATCGGGCGGGTCGGGCTGCGGATCGAGATGGAGCCCCGACCGGGGCGCCGCTGGCACGCCACCGCCGGCTTCGGGGCAGGAAGCACCCGAGGCTACGGTGCCCCGGATTACGAGCTGCTCGCCGGGCTCGTCTACGAGCGGTCCCATGCCGACCGGGATGGGGATGGGGTGCTGGACAAGGACGACCGGTGTCCGGACACGCCCGAGGACTTCGACGGGCTCCGAGACGAAGACGGCTGTCCCGAGGAGGACGCGGATCTGGACGGGGTCCCAGATCCGGTGGACCGGTGTCCGAACGATCCGGAAGACCCGGATGGGTTCGAGGACGAGGACGGCTGTCCGGATCCGGACAACGACCTGGACGGCATTCCCGATGTGGACGACGGATGCCCGACCGAACCCGAAGACCTGGACGGCTTCGACGACGAGGACGGCTGTCCGGAGTTGGACAGTGATCTGGACGGGGTCCCGGACCCGGACGACCGGTGTCCCGACGAAAAAGAGACCATCAACGGCATCGACGACGAGGACGGCTGTCCGGACGCGGGGCCGCCGCAGGTGGAGGTCACCTCCGAAAAGGTCACCATCGACTCCAAGATCCAGTTCGCCTTCGACTCCGCCGAGATCTTGGAAGCCTCGAACTCGATCCTGGACCAGGTGGCTCTGACCCTGAAAGCCAACCCCCAGCTGCGGTTGGTGCGGGTCGAGGGCCACACCGACGCCCGGGGGTCTCGGGCCTACAACGAGCGCCTGTCCCGGGCCCGGGCCGAGTCGGTGGTGGCCTACCTGGCTCGCAAGGGGGTCTCCCGGCGCCGCCTGCGAGCCGTCGGGTACGGCGAGGAGTTGCCGCGGGTCCCCGGGACCGGCGAAGCGGTGTGGGCCCAAAACCGGCGGGTGGAATTCACGATCCTGGAGGTCGGGCCAGTCCCCCAGGCGCCGGTGCCCAACGGGCCATCCAGTCGGGAACGCTCGACGGAGCCACCCCGTTCGGGCTAGTCGCCGGCCCGTGGCCACGGCGATCCAGGAGCGAACCTCCGAGACCCTGGCGCGGTTGGGGCCGCTTCGGATCGGTCCCTTCCGGATCGACCGCCCCTTCGTGCTGGCACCCATGGCTGGCGTGTCGGAGGCGCCTTTTCGGTCGATGGTCCTGGAGATGGGGGCCGGCCTGGCCCCGACCGAACTGGTCAGCGCCAAAGGGCTGCACTGGGGCAACGCCCGGACCGAAGGGTATTTGCGGCACGACCCCGAACGAGAGCCTTTGCTGGCCGTTCAGCTCTACGGCGCGGATCCGGCGGCCATGGCCGATGCCGCCGAGCGGGCCGTCGAGCGCGGGGCCCGCATGGTCGACGTCAACATGGGTTGCCCCGTCAAGAAGATCACCAAAAACCAAGCCGGATCGGCGCTCCTCCGAGACGAAGCTCGAGCCACGGCCGTGATCGAGGCCATCGTTCAGCGCCTGGGCGACGGCGTGCCGGTGACGGCCAAGCTTCGATCGGGCTGGGACGAAGACCACATCAACGCACCCCAACTCGGGCAGCGGCTTCGGGACGCCGGCGTGGCCGCCTTGGCTCTGCACCCGCGGACCCGCCGACAGGGCTACGAAGGGCGGGCGGACTGGCGGGTGATCCGGGACTTGAAGGCGGCGGTCGGAGACTTGGCGGTGATCGCCAACGGCGACGTGGACGGAGCCGAGTCGGCTGCCCGGGTGGTCCGGGAAACCGGATGCGACGCCGTCATGGTCGGCCGAGCGGCCCTAGGCAACCCTTGGGTGTTTCGGGAGCTGGCCGCGGTGCAAAGCGGCGCAGAACCTCGGACGCCCACCCCGTCCGAGCGGGTGGGGATCGTATTGCGTCATCTCGGCGAAAACGTCGAGCACCACCAAGACGAAGAACGGGCTCTGAAGAAGTTTCGGCAGCACCTGGTGTGGTACAGTCGAGGACTGAGAGGCAACGTGGCTTTCCGCGAGCACGTGCTTCGTTTGGAGCGAAGATCGGAGGTCGAGGCTGCGATCGAGGACTTTTTCGGTCGCGCCCGGCCCGTGGTGACGGAAGCGGCCGAATACGACGCGCGCCGCGCCTATGGTTGAGGAAGAACGAGATGCCTCGAATTACATTCAAGAAAAACCGCGTGATGACCGAAGACAAGGTCGTCGAGGTCGAGGACGGGGAGACGATCCTGGAGGCCGCCGAACATGCCGGCATTCCCGTCGGATCGAACTGTGGCGGCGTCTGCGGATGTTCCACCTGTCACGTCTACGTGATCCGGGGATTCGATTCCCTCGAAGAGATGGACGACCCGGAAGCGGACCGACTGGATCTTGCATTCGACGTGAAGCTGAACAGCCGGCTCGGATGTCAGGCGGAAGTCGCCGGGGAAGACCTGGTCGTCGACATCTCCGAAGAAAGCCTGAAGGCCTTCTTCGACGAAAATCCTGCGATCCGACAGGAATACGAGCAGACGGGCGTGTTCCCTTACGTGCCGCGGCACGGGCATCATCACTGAGTCGGGCGTCGTGTCCCGGACGCGACGAGGATCGCGTGGCCGACCCGCAGCCCGTCGAGCGCTGCGCTCATGATGCCCCCGGCATGGCCGGGACCCTCGCCGGCGACGTACAGGCCGGGCCACCCCGGCACATGCAGGCTTTCGGGATCCCGTGCGATGCGGATCGGTGAGGAAGTTCGGCTTTCGACCCCGATCAGATTCGCTTGGCTCGAAGCGTACCCCCGGATTCGACGCTCGAATATCCGAAGGCCCTGTCGCAGCCCATCGAGCACGAAGGGCGGGAACACCGTGTCGAAGTCCGCCGGCGTCAGTCCCGGTCGGAAGTGGGTCGCCGCCAGCTCGGCGGCGGGTGCATTTCGAAGGAAACGGTCGGCCCGGACCGCAGGGGCCCGATAATCGGCGCCGCCGGCTCGGTAGGCTGCCCGCTCCAGATGCCGCTGAAAGCGGATGCCGGCCAGGGCGTCGGTCCCCCAGCCTTCCCGGGCCAGGTCCGACACCCGGACCTGGGTGACCAAGCCGCTGTTGGCGAAGGGTGAACCGCGCTTTGCCGACGACATGCCGTTCACCACCACCGTCTCGGGCTCGGTGGCTGTGGGGACGACCATGCCCCCGGGACACATGCAGAACGAATAGACGCCCCGGTCACCGGCTCGACCCGCCAGTCGATAATCTGCCGGAGGCAGGGTGTGCGGTCGGGCCGGGGTGCGGTACTGGGCCGCATCGATCAGGGCCTGGGGATGCTCGATTCGCACGCCCACCGCGAAATCTTTCGCCTCCATGGGCAGGCCATCCGAGGCCAATCGCTCGAACAGATCTCGCGCCGAGTGGCCCATGGCCAGCACCGCGGTCGACACGTCCAGATCTTCTCCCGGGCATAGGCGCAAGGTCAGGCCGGTGGCCGTGCGCTTCACCGCCTCGAGCCGGGTGCGAAAGCGAAGTTGCACCCCCAGTTCGTCGAGCCGAGCCCGAACTTCCTTCAGCAAACGAAACAGGTAGTTGGTCCCGATGTGTGGTTTGGCGTCGGTCAGGATCCCAGCTGGAGCGCCGAATTCCACCAGCCGCCGCAGGACGTGCTCCCGCATGGGATCCTTTCGCCTGCAGGTGAGCTTGCCGTCGCTGTAGGTGCCCGCGCCGCCCTCGCCAAAGCAGAGGTTCGATTCGGGATCGAGTTCTCCCCGGCCTCGAAACTTCCCGAAGTCGCGGGCCCGTTCTTCCACGGGCTTGCCCCGCTCGATCAGCACCACGCGGGCGCCGTGCTCGGCCAAGCGGAGTGCGGCGAACAAGCCGGCGGGTCCGGCGCCGATCACCGCCACCGGTCCGGCCCGATCGGTCATTGCGGGGGACTGCAGCTCCGGGACCGGTTCGGGCACGGGTCGCACCGCGGGGTGGGCCCAGACCGACTCCCGCGCCCGACCCTCCAGGTGGAGGTCCGCGTCGACCGTCAGCTGCCAGGTGGGCCGCGGTCGTTTGCGCCGGGCATCCAGGGCGAGTTTGCGCAGGTGGGCGCCGTGGACCGCGGTGGGGTCCACCGACAGCTCCCGGGCCACCTGGTCGGACAGGGGAGCTGGATTCGCGTCGTGGGCGCGCTCCAAGTCCAGACGGACCTGCACGCCCATCTGTCTAGACCCGGAAGACGCCAGATGCCGCAAAAATCGGCGGCCGGGGTGCCGCGAATTCGGTTTCGCACCGGAGGCCCCCGCCTACGCACATGACCCCTCAGTCTTTTTTGTTTTCCGAGGGATTCGGGTTCGATGATATCTGGCGCGGAAGCTGCATGGTCTCCGGCCATGCAGGCGACCCCTTCCCAGCCCCCCTCCGTCCTCTCGAAGGGCGACCCGCGGACCGCCCGCATCTTGGCTCGGTCGATCTACAAAGACATGAAGAACTACGGCGTCCCCCGGGACCGGATCCTGGAGGTGGCGTCGGAGTTGATCGGTTTGGTGACCGCCGACCTCGACACGCGCGACCTCGACTGACCGCTGCTTGCAGACCGGTCGCCCCTCGGGGCAGTGGAGGGGTGCATGGGGCCCGACGACCGGACGCCCGGGCCATTCGTGCCGTTGGCTGCCGCGCCCGACCGCCGGCAGGCCGACGCCCTGGTGCGACTTCTGGAGCATCGGGGCGTCCTGGCCTGGGTCGACGAAGACCATCCCACCTGGCGGGCGGACGGGTCTCACCCGCGGTGGGTTTTGGTGCCCTCCGATCTGGTCAGCCGGGGCCGAAAGGTCCTGGTCGAGCACAGTACGGCCGCCCGTGCGTCCCCCCGCGGACGGTCGAACGACCCGGCATCGAGCCGATCCGGGGGCGCTGCCCGGCCGGGCGCCCAAGCTCTGCCGGTCCAAAACCGGCCGCGCGAAGCGCCCGTTTCGGAGCCCGACCCGAGCCCCGATCCGGAGCCCCCGGATCCGGGTTCCCCGGAGGTCCCCAGGCTGTCGGGGCGGGTTCGCGCCATCACGGTGGCCGGGGCGGTCGCTCTCGGCGGCCTGGGGCAGGTGGCGGTGGACGGGACGTGGGGCGCCGGCACCGCGGCGGACTGGTTCGGGGCGCGTTTTCCACTCGAGGGAGTGGGGGTCTATCGATTCGCCACCGCCGGTTTGGTCCACGCCTCGTGGGGGCACGCGCTGGGCAACGCGGTTTTCGGGGCGGTGCTCGGGTTCGTTCTTCTCGGCTCCCACGGTTTCGGGGCCACCGCCGCCGTGTGGGTCGCCGCCACCGTATTCGGAACCGCCGTCGAAGCCTGGGCTTCCCCGGGGGCTGTGGTCCTTGGCGCCAGCGCAGGCAACTATGGATTGGTCGGCCTGTGGGCCGGCACTCAGCTTCGACGGCCTGCCGACGTGCTTCCCCACCGCAAGCGCCTGCGGGTCATCGGATTGCTCTTGCTTTTGGTCCCTGGGGCCTTGACTCCCTTTACAGCCAGTGGCGCCCGGGTGGCGGTGTGGGCCCATCTGGTCGGCTTCGGGCTGGGAGCGTGGATCGGATGGCTCCTGCAGGCCAGGGCCGAACGACCGGGAGCCCCCGAGGGGGCCCGAACGGCCTGGCGTCTGCCCCGTTTTACACCAAGTCGAAGGTGATTATCATGCCGATTATGGGTCTGTGGGATCGCATCACCTCCCAATTCATCGAGATCATCGAGTTTCTCGACGACACGCACGACACGCTCCTTTGGCGCTTCCCGGTTCGAGGACAGGAAATCAAGAACGGGGCGAAGCTGGTCGTCCGGGAAGGTCAGTCCGCGATCTTCGTGAACGAAGGCAAGCTCGCTGACGTGTTCGGACCCGGAACCTACACCCTCACCACCCAAAACCTGCCGATTTTGGCCACGCTGAAGGGCTGGAAGTACGGCTTCAATTCACCCTTCAAAGCCGAGGTCTATTTCGTCAACACCACACAGTTCACGGATCTGAAGTGGGGCACCCAAAACCCGATCATGATGCGGGATCCCGAGTTCGGTCCGATCCGCCTGCGCGCTTTCGGCATGTTCACCTTGCAGGTGACCGACCCCACGAACTTTCTGCGACAAGTGGCTGGCACCGACAGCAACTTCGAAGTCGACGAGATCGTCGGGTTTTTGAAGCGAACGCTGGTCTCGCGCTTCACGCAGGCCCTCGGCTCGGCGTCGATTCCGGCCCTGGATCTGGCGGGTAACTACGAACAGATCAGCGCCAAGGTCATGCCATTTCTCGAAAAGGACTTCGATGAAATGGGTCTGCGCATCGGGCGATTCGTCATCGAGAACGTCAGCCTTCCCAAGTCCGTGGAGAAGGTCTTGGACAAGCGGACCGAGATGGGAATCATCGGCAACATGCAGCAGTTCGCCCAGTACCAGATGGCGAGCGCGATACCCGACGCCGCCACGACCCAGAACAGCATGGCGGGCGCCGGCATGGGGTTGGCAGCCGGATTCAACATGGCCAACCAGATGACGGGCATGATGCCCCAACAGGCCCAGGCCCCGGCTTGGGGCCACCCCACACCTCATCCGGCTGCCGGTCATTCCGCCGGTGCTTCCCAGCCGGGATCCCACGGGGCGCCGGCTGGCGCGGGGGCCCCTGGGGCCGCGCCCCGAGCCCCCGCAGCCGGGGGCGCTCCGTCCATGGTGGACCGTCTCAAGAAGCTCGATGCTCTGAAGGCAGCGGGAGTCCTTTCGGAAGAAGAGTATACGCAGAAGCGCCAGCAGATCCTGGCCGAGATCTGAATGAAGCGCGCGCTCGGAGCGCTCTGCGTCTGCATGTCGGCGGCTTGGGGGACCGGCTGCAGCATCGTCGTCGACATCCCCTCGGAGTGCGTCGAATCCGTCGACTGTCCCCAAGTGGGGGCCGATTGCCGAGAGGGTCTGTGCACCCGAGTGCGCGAGTTCGTGCAGGTGACCGATCCGCTCCGCGGCAACCAGCGCTGGACCTCGGAGCGGGACTACTTGCTCGACGAGACGGTGTTCCTGGAGAGTGGCGTACTGACCATCGAAGCCGGGACCCGGGTATTCGGGGCTCGGCCGCAAGCGGCCTTGGTGGTGGTCCCGGGTGCTGCGCTGGTTGTGAACGGCACCGCCGACGCCCCCGTGGTGTTCACCAGCATTCGTCCGCCTGGCAGCCGGTCTCCGGGGGATTGGGGCGGCATCGCGCTCCTGGGCGATGACTTCATCAACGCCCCCGGCGGCGTGGACGACCTGGAGGGCCTGCCGCCCGAAGCCCGAACTCGGTACGGGGGCTCGGCCTCGGATCCGAACCGTGGCTGCGGAACCCTTCAATACCTGCGCATCGAGTTCGCGGGATTTCGGCTGTTCGCGAATCAAGAACTGAACGGGCTCACCTTGGCTGGATGTGGCCCCGAGACGCTGGTCGACTTCGTCCAGGTTCACCGCGGGGCCGACGACGGCATCGAACTTTTCGGAGGTCGTGCGAAGATTCGGCACGCGGTCGTCACCCAGCCCGCAGACGACGGACTCGACTGGGATCAGGGCTGGCGGGGCTTGGCCCAGTTCGTGATCGTGCAGCAACGAAACTCGGACAAGAACGGCATCGAGGCGGACAATTCAGAGACGGACGCGAGCGCCCTGCCGCGTTCGTCGCCCCGGGTCTACAACCTGACCGTCGTGGCCGACAACGCACCCCAAACCCGCTCCGTCGGTGCCACGCTGAGGCGAGGAACCGCGGGCGAAATCGTGAATGCCGTGTTCATCGGACATCGGGGTGGGTCTGTGCAGATCGTCGATCGCGAAACCCAGGCTTGCGCCCTTGCGACGGACGGTGAAGGGCCTGGCTGCAGCCAAGCTTCCGGTTCGTTCACAGGTCTCGACGTGCGGGCTTCGGTTTTCGTGGACGGGGGCACCGACGGCGATTCGCATTTTCCGACTGAGTTCGACTTCGACCCCGAAAATCAGAATACACTCGAAGGATTCGCTTTGCACGAATGGATCGGGCTCGCCGAGCGCCGCACGGAAACGCTGCCTCGCGGGGAGGCCGTGTTGGTCGATCCGCTCGGGCGCACCTCCCCAAACTTCGCACCCCGGGCCGGCGGTCCCCTGGCTGAGCTGTCGGACCTGGCCGAATCTCCGCCCTTGGACGAAGAGTTCGACAGCACCGCCCGTTTTTTGGGGGCGATCCGCTCCGAGGCCGAAGACTGGACCCGGGGCTGGACGGCATTTCCGGTGGATTAGACCGGTCCGCGGCCGGGTGGAACCCGGCCGACCGGAGCTCCGCCTTGCTCCGCAAGGCTGCGCGCCCCGCGGGGTCGTGCCGACCCCACGGAGCTTGCGCCGACCGGTCCCCGGCCGGGTGGCGACGCGAGAAAGGCTCCGAGTCGGGTCCACGAGGCACGGATCCGCCGTCGGGTTCGTCAGGTGCTCGGCGTGGATCGGCGCGCGGCCTTGGCCAAGGCGACGGCGGGGTGCACGCCCGTTCCATGTCGAGTGACCTCGCCTGGGCGAAACCGGACCTGTCCGGAGGGCCACGCGAGGGCGGTCGCCACCGCCGCCACGATGGCGTCTTCCTGCGACACGGCGGGCTGGGGAGGCTCGCCCCAGCCGGACACGGTCCGGGTGGGTTCGGGTCCGTCCGGGTCGGTGCCGACGAGCCGGCCCTCCAACCAGCTCAGGCACACCTGCTCCCCGGTGGGCCCTTGCACGTACAGGTGCCCCGAGGCCTCTCGGCGCGCGAGCTTTTCGAAAACGTCGGCCAGGTTCGCCAGGTCCGCCGACAGGCTCCCTGCCGTCTGCTCCGTCATCAACTCGGAGATGCGCTCGCGCAGATCCGGAGCGTCGGGGTCGCGGCTGGCGGCCTTCAGGAACGCCCGGAGCGCGCCCTCGCGCCGTCCGGCCAAAAGCTCCGCTTCGCCGGCCACGATCCAGCCTTCGGCCCGCTCGGGCGCCAGGCTTTGGGCCGCCTGGGCCGCCACCAGCGCGTCCTCCGGTCGACCGGCGCGCAAGAGGGTCCGGGCCAGCTCCAAATGGTTTTGGCCGTCCGTCGGGTCCTGGCGGACGGCGGCCCGAAAGCTCTCGAGCGCCCGGTCGACCTGGCCCGCGCCGCGCTGGGCGATGCCGAGGACCCGCCGGCGCTCGGCCTGGGCGGTGGGCTCGGGGTAGGCCTCGAGGAGCGAGATCGCCGCTTCGTGGCGCCCGAGGCGGCACTGGTGCTCCGCCAAGCGAAGCACCACTTCCCGGGGGTTTGGGAGGCGCGGAAGGGCGACCTCCAAGGCCTCCACCGCCGCTTCCGCGTCGTCCGAGGCCGCGTGGACCCGGGCCCACGCTTGCAGCGCCCGCGGGTCCGTGGGGGCTCGGCCCAGGGCGTGTTCGGCCCGGGCCCGGGCGGCCCCGGGACGCCCGCTTTGCAGCAACTCCTCCACGCACCGCACCTGGAGATCGAGGGCATCGGGGCACCGGTCCGCCCCCAGTTGCAGCACCAGGGTCCGCTCCGCGCTCGCCGCGGGCCAGGCGTCCGCCCAGGCCGCGAACAGACCCGGCTCGTTCGTGCTCGAAGCGCCCTCCCGGAGGACCGCGCGAGCCAGATCCGCGTCCCCCAGCCGGCCGTACACCTGCGCGAGACGCAACCAGTCGCTGCCCCCCTTTGGACCCCGGGTCGCAGCAGCCCGCGCCGCGCTGGGCGATGCCGAGGACCCG
>DAPKRQ010000211.1:0-10971 GCA_031800475.1 Myxococcales bacterium LLY-WYZ-16_1 | reverse complement strand
GCCCGAGGCCCAGTGGGCCGACTGGGCTTGGCAGTTTCGAAATCGGATCGACGACATCGAAGCGGCACGAGGGTGCTTTTCGCTGTCTGCGGAAGAACAAAAAGCGCTGGTGCAGACCCGGCCGAAATTTCGGTTCGGCATCACGCCGTACTACGCGCTGCTGGCGAATCGGACGGACCCAGACTGTCCGATGCGGCGGCAGATGATCCCCCGTCCCGACGAGGCCCGGGTGTCGCCGGGAGAGCTGCGGGACCCGCTCGGGGAAGAGCCGCGCGAGGTCGTTCCCCACTTGGTCCATCGATATCCCGACCGGGTGCTCCTTTTGGTGACCGATCGGTGCCCGGTGTACTGCCGTTTTTGCACCCGACGTCGGGTCGTGGGCAGCCGCGAGCGCCAGGCTCCCCGGGCGGAGCTGCGTGCCGCTCTAGACTACGTACGGGCGCGGCCCCGGATCCGCGAGGTGATCCTCTCGGGCGGGGACGCGTTGATGGTGGGGGACCGCACGTTGGGCGAGGTCTTGCAGTCCATTCGAACCATCGACCACGTGGACATCGTCCGAATCGCCACTCGCATGCCGGTTACGTGCCCCATGCGCATCACGGATGCGCTCGTCGAGCGCCTGGCACCGTGGGCGCCCATCTACGTGATGACCCATTTCAACCATCCGGCCGAGCTGACCGCGTCGGCCGCTGCGGCCCTCGCCAAGCTCGTGGACGCGGGTATCGTGGTGTACAACCAGTCGGTGCTCCTGCGGGGCGTCAACGACGACGAGGCGGTGATCCGGGAGCTGAACCGAGGACTGGTGAAGCTGCGGGCCACACCGTACTACCTGCACCAATGCGACGTGGCGGAGGGCATCGAGCACTTTAGAACGTCCCTGTCGAAGGGCCTCGAAATCGTCGATCGCCTGCGCGGACACACCAGCGGCCTGATGGTCCCGCAGCTTTGCGTCGACGTACCAGGGGGTCTCGGCAAAGTCACGGTGTTGCCGGAGTGGATCGTGGAGCGAAGCGCCACCCACACCCGATTTCGCACGTACACCGGAGAGGTCGCCGACTACCCGGAACCGACCCGTTGACTCGGCTTCGTGACGCCTTTAGCGTCCGATCCTCGCGAGGGCGTACCGACGTGACGAAAGCCGAACTGATCGAGAAACTGCAAAAGGGCTCGGGCAAGTCCCTTTCCAAGAAGGCATTGGCCGAGCTTGTGGACGAGGTCTTCGAGCACATCGGAAAGTCGGTGAAAAAGGACAAGCGCTTTGCGTATCCGGGATTTGGAACCTTCACGCTGCGCAAGCGCAAGGCTCGGGTCGGACGGAACCCAAAAACGCTCGAAGAGATTCGCATACCGCCTTCCAAGACCATCACTTTCAAGCCAGCCCCCAACCTCAAGAGTTCCCTGTGATCCAGTGACGGTGGCCTGACTCGGCGAGGTTCGCGCTCGCATCGAGTCGGGTCATGGTGCAGAAGGCCGCATCCTTTTTTCGCGCAGGCGTTGTTCCAAGCGGGCTAGGGGTCGAGCCAGGCTGCCAAGCCCACCGCCGCGGCCAGCGGAAGCACATAGAAGCCGAATCGATAGAAGCGGCCGCCGCGGACCAACCGCACCAACCAGCCCAGCGCCAGGACACCGGTACCGAACGACGCAGCGAAACCGAGCGCCAGCGGTACCCACTGAGCGGGCGCGAGGGACAATCCATCCTTCGCCTGCAATACGGCCGCGCCAGCAATGGCGGGCACCGACATCAGAAACGAAAAGCGCGCCGCCTCGGAGCGTTCCACTCCGAGCAGCAAAGCCACCGATATGGTGCTCCCCGATCGAGACACTCCCGGGGTGATCGCCAGAGCCTGGGCGCACCCCACGACCAGGGCCAGCTTCCAATCGAGCTCCCGGCGAGGGCGACCGGTGCGGTCCGCCCACCCCGACGCGAACAACAGGACACCGGTGGCCAACAGGGCCACCGCCACGGCTTCCACCGAGTGGAACAATTGTTCGAACAGATCTTTGAGCAGAACGCCTGCGAGGCCGGTGGGCACCGTGGCCACCAGTACCCATCCGATGAAACGCCGGTCGGCCCGGACCGAGGCGGCCTCACCCCGACCGAGCAACGAGGCGACGAGCCTCAGGATGTCGTTTCGATAGAAAATCAAGACCGGCAGCAGGGTACCCAGGTGCAGAACCAGGTCGAACAGCACGACCGCGTCGGCAAAGGCGAAGTCTTCACCGAACCAGGACTGGAGCAGCACCAGGTGCCCCGAAGAAGACACGGGAAGGAACTCGGTGAGGCCTTGAACGATCCCGAGGAGCAGGGCCTGAAGGGCGTGCACGGATCGTGCTTAGCAGGAGTTGTGGGGGGCCTGAAGACCTCCGAGGACTGGGGCCCGCACAACGACGTCAGGAATCGGTGTCTCGGGACACGACCACCGACAGCCCTTCGGTCTGGACCACACGAACCCGCTCGCCCACGTTGATCGGCTCGGGATCCAGGGTGCGCGCCTTCCAATACTCGCCTTCCACGAACACCTGTCCGCCCTCGGGGCCGACGGGACGAAGCACCTTGCCGACTCGACCCACCAGACTCTCCAGGCCCACCGAAGACGGCTGGCGCTTTCGCCGGACCACGAAGACCGACAGGTAGGCGAAAAAGCCCCCCAACATCACGAGGAGCGGCATCACGTCCCACATGGACAAAGCGAACGAGGGATCGAGGTCGAACGAGGGATCGTCGATGTCCACCAACAGCACAAGCCCCAACCCGAGGCCCACCAGACCGACGAAGCCCAGGGCCCCGAAGGTCGGCGTGTACAACTCCGCCACCAAAAGGCCGATCCCCGCCAGCACCAGCAAACCCGCGCCCACGTCGATCGGCATTTGCTCCACGGCCAGAAGCGAGCACAGGATCAAGATGGCCCCGACCACTCCCGGGACGACCATGCCGGGATTGTAGAACTCGATCATGATGCAGAGCAGGCCCAGCAGGCCGAGCAGTGCCATGACCCCCGGGTTCGCGAGCAGATTCAGCAACCGAGCTCGAAGCGATGGGGCATACCGCTCGATCGAGGGATCCTTCAAGTCGAGCCGGACCTTGGTGCCGCCGGCCACGACCACCCTCCCGTCGATGGCTTCGAACAGGCTCGCTCGGTCGTCGGCCACCAGGTCGACCACCCCGATTCGGGCGGCCTTCTCGGCGTCGGCAGACACCGAGTCGCGGACCGCATCCTTGGCCCACTCGGCGTTCCGCCCCCGTTGTCGAGCGATGCCCTCCACCATGGCCAACAGATCGTTTTCGATTTTGCGGGCCGCGTGCTTGCCGCCGGCAGCTTCCGGGTCTTTGCCCCCCCCGGTGATCGGGTGAGCTGCACCGATCCGCGTGGCAGGGGCCATCGCCGCCACGTGGGCCGCAAGGGTCAAAAACGTGCCGGCGCTGGCGGCATGGGCTCCGCTCGGCGTCACGTACACCACCACCGGAACGTCCGAGCCCATGATCGCCTGGACCATCTTTTGGGTGGAAGAAACCAGACCTCCTGGCGTGTCCATCTCGATCAAAACCATTTGGGCCCCCTCTTCGGAGGCTCGTTCGATCGAATCGATGACGAAGGACGCCATGCCCGGGTTGACGATGCCGTCGAACTCGAGGAGGACCACCTTGCCAGTTCCGGGGGTCACCGGGCCTTCCGGAAGGGGTCGCTGGGCGGGACGGTCGTAGGCCTTTTCGTTCGTGGCCACCGTGGCGGTGTCCACCGATTCGGACGCAGACCGCGGCTCGGGGGCCGGCGGATCTTCCAGCCCCGGGATCGGAAACTGGCCGCGGGCGGGAAGCGCAAAGGCGAATAGCGCCAGAGCAACCGTCACCGACGAGCCGAGCCGAGCCCCACCGGGGCGAACCGCACGACCATCGGGACCGGGGTCGGTCGCGCCCACATGTTCAACGGGATTCATTCGGGTGCACCACCTCGCCCGGCCCGGTCGGAGCCTGGGACCGGACGCCCTAGAAAACGCAGGACTTCTTGAATGTCCTCCCAAACCGGACGCTTCTCCGCTGGATTTCGCAGGAGGTAGGCCGGGTGGAAGGTCGGCATGGCCGGAACGCCCATCACTTCGGTCCAACGTCCCCGAATCTGCCCCATGGGCACGTCGGTGCGCAGAAGGGTTTGGGCGGCCACCCGTCCCAACAAGATCAGCACCCGCGGCCGAACCGCCCGGACTTGGGCCTCTAGAAACGGCTCGCAGGCTTCGACCTCGTCCGCTTGGGGGTTGCGGTTTCGCGGAGGCCGGCACTTGACCACGTTCGCGATGTAAACGTCCGACCGGGACATGCCCATGCCGCCCTCGATGATGCGGGTCAGCAACTGCCCCGCTTTTCCGACGAAGGGCTCGCCCCGCCGGTCCTCGTCGGCGCCCGGGCCTTCGCCGATGAACATGACCTCGGCGTCGGGCCGCCCCACGCCGAACACGATCTGGGTCCGCCCGCCGTGGAGCTTGCAGCGGGTGCAATCACCCAGGATCCGTCGCACCTGGTCCAAGTCGGTGGCCGAGGCGAGCGCTTGCCGGGGATCGTGCACGGGCAGTCCCGGCCCGCCCCCTGCGGAGCCTCGACCCGGGTCCGGCGGGAGGGCGGACTCGGTCGATGGGGCGAGCTGGGGTGCGGGCGAGCGGCCGGCGGCCGAAACCGGCGCCTCGGGAGGAGCGGGCGATGCCGCCCGGGTCGCCGGCCGCCGCGGGGTCGCCGGGGACCCATCCGCCGGGGACCCATCTCGGGCCACCGGCTGCCGCTGAAACGCCGGCGCTGGAGCCGGAGCCACCCCGGGATCGGACGGCTCGTTCTGCGCTGGCCGGTCCGGAAACGCCGAGGCACGGTCCCCCGAAGACGTTTCGGCCGGTGCCCTCGACTCCAAGGCCGCCGCCGCCTCGTCATCGGACCGGACCGCCGGGGCACGGGTGGACGGATCCGGCGCTGCGACCCCGGTGCGCCGGGCCCAATCGAGCTCGGCACGGAGCTGCCGAACCAATTCGTGGAGTTCGGGACTCACCGCATCCCTTCTCGACTCCGCTCCAAGATCCGATCAAGCACGAAGCGAGCCGCGGTGGCCTTGGAGCAGGGCCCGGATCGCTGACATCCCCGCTCGTCGATCCACAGCAGCTCCGTCTGTCCACCGCCGAACCCCCGGTCTCGCCCGACCTGGTTGGCCACGATGGCGTCGGCCCCTTTGCGCACGCGCTTGGCATCGGCCCGAGCCTCCACGTCTTCGGTCTCCGCGGCGAAGCCGATGACCCAACGGGGGCGCTGGGGCCCCTGAGCGACCCCAGCCAGGATGTCGGGGTTTTCTTCGAGCTGGAGTCGGTCGGCGCCCGGGGTCCCGCGCTTGAGCTTGGACTCCGGAGCAGAGGCCGGGCGGTAGTCGCTGACGGCGGCGGCGGCCACGAACACGTCGAGCCCGGCCAGGCGAGACCGCACGGCAGCTTCCATGTCCCGGGCACTTTCCACCGAAACGACCTCGACCCCCGGGTGCCACGGACGGACCGACGTGGGCCCCAAGACCAGATCCACGGCGTACCCGGATGCGGCCACCAGATCCGCCAGCTCGACGCCGAGTGTTCCCGTGGAGCGGTTGGTCAGGATCCGAACCGGATCCACCGCCTCCCAGGTGGGTCCGGCCGTGATCAGCCAGCGACCCCGGGCGGACGGAGGACGGGTCAGCGCCAGGGCTGCGTTCGCCACCTGCTCTGGTTCGGCCATGCGACCGACCCCTTCTCGGCCCGAAGCCAGCGGCCCCGCTTCGGGCCCCACCAGGTGAGCACCGCGCGCGAGCAAGGTCTTCACATTCGCTCGAGTGGCGGGATGACTCCACATGCGGCTTTCCATGGCCGGCGCCAAGAGCAGAGGGGCACGCACTGACAGCAAAGTTGCCGTAAGCGGACAGTCTGCAAAGCCCACCGCGATGCGCGCCATGGTATGGGCCGTGGCCGGCGCCACCACCACCGCGTTCACGTCGTAGCCGGTCTCGACGTGGGAGATGCCGGAAGCCGAACCGTCCCAATCGGTCACGACCGGACGTCCGCTCAGGGCCTCGAAGGTGAGCGGAGGCACGAACCGAGCCGCCCCTTCCGTCAATACGACTTGCACCGTGCAGCCTGCCGAGGTCAAACGACGCAGGACTTCCACGGCCTTGTATGCGGCGATGGAACCCGTGACGCCGAGCAAGATCCCCGGAGAGCCCACCCTTCCAGGGTGCCACAGTCCGTGACTCGAATCACCACAATCGATGCCGATGGACCCGCAAGTCGACACACCGGTCCGATCGGCGTACCTTCGCGATCCCAGGTGATGGAACCGCAGCTCCTACGAGCCTACCGATCCCGGGTCGACGCCCTGTCCCCGTCCCATCAGCGTGGGATCCTGCGCTTTTGCGCCCGACTCGACACCTTCGTAGAGGAGGCTCGCCTCAATCGACCCCAGGCCGAGGTCATCGTCGAGCACCTGGTCCGGCTCGGAGAGCGACGACGGAACCCGGCCAACACCGGGAACATCGAAGACCTTTTCTGCCACACGCTGGTCGACACCGGCGACGTGCTCCGGGCCTACGCCCAGGTCTTGGCCGACTCTTGCAAGGTCGTGCCCTTGGACTCCGATGCGCCCCTGTGGCCCGCCTTGCGTACCCCGGACGGCGCGCGGTGGTACGAGCAGGTCGGCGATCTGGACCACCTGAGCGACGGCGACGCCATGCTCGTCTCCCACACGATGGTCGCTTACGGCGACACCGAAATGTGGTCCTCCGCCCGGGATCTCGTTCGGGCGACCGAACCCCAGCTTCCCGGACCAGAGGTGGAGCAGGAGGTGGCGCGGATGGCAGTGCAGTCTCAGCACCTTCCCAGCTCGGCGTTCGTTCTGGCTCGGGCTCATGGCCTCACGATCGACTGTCCCCCGCTGTATGCAGCCGCCGGCTACGACGAGATCCAGATCCGAAACGCTCAGCGCTTCTATGACATCTGCAGCGAGTTCGAGCCTCGTTGGGCCGACGCCTTCGTCGAGGGCTTCATCCCCACGGATCAGGCGTGGACCCGCTGGCGGCGCGCGTTTCTCGAAGCCCGCAAGGCCCTTCCCCCGGAGCTCGTCTACCAGCTGTCCAGCGACACCTTGACCAACTTCTTGGAGGGCACCCTCGAGTCGGGCAAGTGGACCGATGCGTCCGTATTCTTCGGTGGAGTGACCCGTGCCGAAGACGTGCCGAGCCACCTGGCCCGGATCGTCAACCAGTACCTGGCCGAGCACGTGGCCCTGCACGATC
This sequence comes from Myxococcales bacterium LLY-WYZ-16_1, assembly GCA_031800475.1. GTDB lineage: Bacteria > Myxococcota > Kuafuiibacteriia > Kuafuiibacteriales > Kuafuiibacteriaceae > Kuafuiihalomonas > Kuafuiihalomonas phototrophica. The sequence goes on along the minus strand of DAPKRQ010000211.1, from coordinate 3,688 downwards.
GACCGGCGACGGAGCTGGTGCGGGCAGTGGCGGAGCCCCTGCGGCCTTGGGGGATCGGTTTCAGCCAAGGCCGGGCCCACGTGGCGAGCTCCCATCCCCCCAAGCAGGCGGAACTCCAGGTGCAGTTCGAAGACGCATGGGCCCGCAAGCAAGGGCACCGACTCGGCGGCGCGGGCTGAAGCCCGGGCCCCTTCCGAACCGGGTTCGAAAAGGCGCCGGCATCTGGTAGCGGAAGGCGGGTGCGTGCCGACCTGGAGCGGTTGACCCTGGCCCCCGAGCTCGCCCGTATCCTGCGCGAAGCGGAAGACATCGCCCGTCAGATCCCCGCCCCGCCTCACAGCCTGCACGTGCTGCTGGCCCTGTTCACCAGCGACGACCCGGCCCGGCACACCTTGCTGGACCTGGGCGTGGACGAAGACAAGATCCTGGAGCTTTGCGACCCGCGAGCCGAAGAGCCCCGTCAAGCCATGCGACGGGTCTTGACCCGGGCCGCGAGCGTGGCCGCGGGCTGCGGCGCCGACCAGGTGCGGGCCCTGCACGTGCTGGTGGCATTCACCCGAGAACCGGACACGGTGGCCCGGTCGGTCCTGGAAGCCACCGGGCTGAGCCTGTTTCGGATCCGGTCTCGGGCGTTGGCCGACGGGGTGCCGAGGGGGCCGCGATGGACCCGAACCGTCTCTTCGATGGAACACAGCGCCGTGTCGCACCGGGGCTCGATCGGGCCCGACGGAGTCTCGAGCCGGTTGCCGACCGCAATCGGCCGGAGCCCTTCGGCCCGAAAGCGGATGCCGGCGGAGCCCGCCGACCGGCCGAGGCAAACCCAGACTCCGACCCCCTCGGTTCGGAACGAACCGGCAGCAGAGGTCCCCCCCGAAGCTTCGTCCCCCGGCGCAACCCCCCAGCCCGCCGACGGCCCATGGACTCTGGACGCCACCGTGTTCCCGTGGCTGACCAGCCTGGGCCGCAACCTGAGCGCCGCTGCCGCCCGGGGCGAGCTGGATCCATTGATCGGAAGAGAGCGGGAGCTGGAGCAGCTGATGGACGTGCTCGGCAAACGACGGGCAAACAACCCCTGCCTGATCGGAGAGCCCGGGGTCGGAAAGACGGCCGTGGTCGAGGGGCTCGCCATGCGGGCTCTCGCCGCTCCCTCCCGGTCGCGCGCCCGCCGATGGGTGGTGGTCGCCCTCGACGTGGGCCGACTGCTCATGGGGACCCATCTGCGGGGATCGTTCTCCGAACGGCTGCAGGGACTGATCGAAGAGGTCCGCAAATCCGATGGCCGGATCATCCTCTTCGTCGACGAAATCCACAGCCTGATCGGCGCGGGCGGCTCGGAAGGCTCGCCCGACGCTTCCCAGGAGCTGAAGGCCGTGTGGGCCCGGGGCGAGCTTCCGTGCATCGGCGCCACCACCTACGACGAGTTCCATCGCACCATCGCCGACGATCCGGCCTTGGTCCGCCGCTTCGTACCGGTCCGGGTCGACGAACCGTCCATCGACGAGGCCATCGAGCTGGTGCAGCGGGTGGCCCCTCAATACGCCGCGCACCACGGCGTCACCTACGATCGGAGCGCCATCGAAGCGTCCGTCCGACTCTCGGCGCGCTTTTTGCCCGAACAGCGCCTGCCCGACAAAGCCATCGCCATGGTGGACTTGGCAGGGTCGAGGGCATCGCGGGAGGGCCGAGCGACCGTCGGTGATCCGGTGGTGAAGACGGTGCTGGCCGAGCGGTTGGGACTGTCGGCGGACCGCCTGGAAGGGTCCGAGTCCGAGCGCCTGCTCGAGCTCGAGTCCCGGCTGTCCACTCGGGTCGTCGGTCACCGGCGACAGCTGGAGCGAATATCAGATTCGCTTCGACGGAATGCCGCGGGTTTTCGGGGCGGGCGCCCTCGGGGAGTGTTCTTGCTGCTGGGTCCCACGGGGGTCGGTAAGACCGAGGTGGCCAAGATCCTGGCAGAGGAGCTGTTCGGTTCGAACGATGACCTGATCCGATTCGATCTGAACGAGTTCCAAGAGGCGCACAGCACCGCGCGGCTGATCGGGGCACCTCCGGGCTATGTGGGTCACGAGACCGGCGGTCAATTGACCGATGCCGTCCGCCGTCGACCCGCCCGGGTGGTGCTGTTCGACGAGGTCGAAAAGGCCCATCCGGACGTCCTGAACGTGCTTCTCCGGCTGCTCGACGAGGGGCAGCTGACGGACGCCCGCGGCATCACCGTGTCCTTCACCGAGACCATCCTGATGCTCACCTCCAATGCCGGGGGCGGCGGCGGGGGACGCCCCTTGGGGTTCGCCAGCGAACGTCCGGCCGCCGCCGAAGCCGCCTGGCTCGAGCGGGCTCGGCGGGCCTTTTCGCCCGAGCTGTGGGCCCGGATTCCGGAAAAACTCGTGTTCCACCCCCTGACCCGGGACGAGGCCATGGAAGTGGCCCGGCGGATGGTCGAGTCGTCGAGCCACCGCCTTCAGTCCGAGCGGGGCATCCGATTTCGGCTCGATGGCCCAGCCCTCCGTCACGTCCTGGACCGGGGAGGGTGGGACCCGGAGCAGGGCGCCCGCCCGCTCCGAGCCGCTTTGGCCCGGCTGGTGGAGAGCACCATCGCGCGCCGCATCCTCGAGGGCCGGCTGCACGCCGATGAAGAAGTGTGGGTGACGGTACGCGATGGTGCACTTTGCTTTCAGGTCGGAGACCTCGGAGAATCTTTGTCATCGCGACCGGCCGCTCGATGAAGTCCATGCCCCACGGCGCCGGCCCGCTCGGGCTGTGCCTCGCCTTGGCAGCTTGCGGCCCGCAGCCGGACGCACTCCGAACATATTTCGCCGACGAGTTGGTAGAGGCACCGGCCCGGTCCCTGCGGTTCGTGGCCTTTCGCCAAGGCAGCTGTGAAACGGTCAACCGAGTGCCTTTCTCGGAGGTGGGCGGGCTGGACCTGGAGGTGTTGGCCGACCGGACCGTGCCCTATCCCCCCGCATCCGACTCCGCTCCACTCGAGGGCCTGCCGCGGGGCTCGGCCTTCGTCCTGGCCGCGGCAGCGCTCGACGGGGAAGGACTCGTGGTCGGAAGGGCCTGCCGAGGGGTTCGGCTCGGCGATGGGTCTCAGATCGTGGAGCTGAACCTTCGGCTCCACCTGGACTGCCCGAGTCCGCCCACGCAGCGTCTCGTCGCCACCGTTGTCGAGGTGTCCGACGCCATGTTCCTGGGCGACATCGCGGTGGGCGAGTCGGTGGCATCCGTATTTTCGAGCGAGTTTTATCGGCCCGCGGAGCAGGCCCGCCACCTGCTGGTGCTGCCCGATGGCGGCGAGGTGCGGGTGGTCGGTCCCACAACCGACGTGGCGCCGATCCGGGCTGAGCTCGACCGCCTTTCGTTTCAAGGGCTCAGTCGCATTCACGACGGCGTGGTCCGGGCGGTCCGGGAACTGCGGGACCGCATGTCCTGCCGAACGGGACCGGTGGCCGTCCTGGCAGCGGCGGGCCCCGACCGGGGATCGAGCCGCTTTGCACGAGAGGCGATCCTGGCCCTGGACGGGGTGGATTTCGTTCCGGAAGACGACATCCCAGCCGTCGGAATCGGTCTGGGGCAAGGGGGCGTCGACGCCCTGCAGGCGCTGTTGGTGCCGCCCGACCCGATCTACGGCGGCTCCGATCGAGACTCGTTCACGTTCGCGGTCCAGCAGGCCCGCCGGGACGCG
>DAPKRQ010000210.1:0-17223 GCA_031800475.1 Myxococcales bacterium LLY-WYZ-16_1 | reverse complement strand
GTGGCCTGAGCCGATTCGCCGGGGCGCTCAGCCGGCCCGGTGGCCTGAGCCGATTCGCCGGGGCGCTCAGCCGGCCCGGTGGCCTGAGCCGATTCGCCGGAGCGCTCAGCCGGCCCGGTGGCCTGAGCCGATTCGCCGGGGCGCTCAGCCGGCCCGGTGGCCTGAGCCGATTCGGCGGCGCGTTGAGCCGCCTCGGCAGCACTGGCATATGATCTGTCCGTGGGTGGGTCCGACCTGGGTGAGACGACGTGGTGGGGCCCGTTCGAGCTCTTCGAGCCCCTAGACGGCCCTGGGTGTCGCCGGTGGGTGGCGCGCCGGGCCGGCGCCATCGACCTGGTCGTGGTGGAAGAACTGCCGGCCGGCGCACGCTGGCCACACCCGGGGGTGCGCCGGCTCACCCACCCGCAGCTCGTGGGGCTTTTGGACCGGACGCGCTCCGATGGACGGCAGCTTCAGGTCACCGAGCTGGTCCTCGGGATCACCTTGGCGGAGGTCTTGCGGCACCTGGCCGAGCGGGGTCGGCCGCTGCCGACGGAAGTCGCCCTCGCCTGGGCCGATCAGATGGCGGAAGGACTTTCGTTTCTCGAACAGGCTGAAGACGACCAGCGAAACCGCTTGGGCCTTCGGCACGGTCGGCTGGAGCCATCGACGGTCCGGGTCGACGCCGCCGGCAACCTGAAGCTCGACGACTACGGGCTGCTGCAGTCACCACGGGGTTCGCGGGCGTCGCCCGCTCTACTCGATGCGGACACTCTGCTCGGACAGCCCGATGGCCCGGCGTGGGCTCGATTGGTGGGCCGCTTGCTGGATGCCGGAGCTCGCGATGGGGCTTTCGGCTGGGTGAACGAAGTTCGGGCCTGGTTGGACCGGGGGACTGTAGCGCCCGGACGGTCCTGGGCCGATTGGGAGGCGGAGTGGCAGCAGGTGAAGGCCCGGTTGCCGGCAGCGGGCACGCCAGCCGACCGGGTCGATTGGCTGCGTACCGAAGTCCCGGCCCTGGAGCATGCAGCCATGGCGCGGCTGGAGCGGATTCGGGGACATACCGAGCGCCGACAGCCGACCGCGGCCGATCCGAGTCTGTCCGACACGCCCACCGTGCCCTCGGCCCTCGTTCCGCCGGAGCCGCCCGAACCCTCGGTCATGACCATGCCCGGTGCAGTGCTGGCTCCAGGCGCCATGGCGCGGACGGCGCCCAAGCGAGGACCCAGCCGCACCGAACGGCCGGCAACCCGGGTTCCGCGAAAGCGGCGGTCCCGTCGGCAGGCTCGGCAGCGGCGTTTGGTGGCGGCGGGCGTGTCGGTGGTGGCGGTGTTGCTGGCCGGCGTGGCCGCCTCTCGGGTGGTCGGCTGGCGGTCGGCACAGGCACCCCGTACGGCCCGAGCGGCGCTCGAGCCGCGCGTCGAGGCCAAGCCGACCAGCGAGTTGCCTCTGGCTCCCCTCGGAGGGAAGGACGGCAATGGGTCGGCGCCAGCGGCGACGGCTGGTGCGCCTGGGGTGGAAGCTCGGCCCGAGCAGAGGCCGAACCGCACGAGGCGTCGATCTGTTCGGACGACGCCATCCAAACGAAGGGCCCGGGTTGGCGGCGGTGCGGTTGTCGAGGCCGAGGCCGAAGATGCGGTCGACCCGTCCACAGGTTCGGCTCGGGGCGAGGCATCTGGTGCAAGCGCGCAGACGGACCGAGTCACGGGGCGCTCCGTGGACCCGGCTGCCGCCTCGTCCGCCGCTTCGGCAGCCTCGGCCGGTCCCCCCGCTCGGGCAGCCACGGCGCCCGCGAGATCCGGGGCGGTCGACGCGCGAGTCCAAGAGGCCCTGGAAGATCCGGGCAACGAAGTGGCGTTCGAGGAGGCGTTGCGGGCGCTGCGGCGGTCGGCAAAAGCGCTGCCTGATACGCGCCAGCCGCCCGTCGAAGCTGCGATCCAGCGCGCCGAGTTCTCTTGGCGCGCGCAGGACTTGCGCCGAGCCCACGAACGTCTCCGCGCCGCCCGCTGACTCCAAGGCGGACGAAGACCGTTTGGACGCAACCGGTGCGCCGAGCGGCTTCGCCCCTCGAGTGGGCTGGGCCGGGGCGGCACGGAGGTCGCGCCGGGCCGGTGTCGGCTTCGCGGCCGCCACGGCTCGGCGGGCTGAGAGGACTCAGCTGCCCTCGAGGGCTGCAGACAGGCCGTAGGCCAGAGCCCCGGCGGCCACCCCGATTCCCAGCGACCACCACGGAACCTGCTTCTTTCGTTCCCAGGTGGCCGCCCCGACGCTCCACGCAGCCCCGGTTCCGATCAGGCTGTAACCCAAGGGCGCCAAGAGAACGCCGCCCTGCGGACCCGGGTCCACCGAGCCCGGGTTCTGCCCCTGAAGGCTGGCCCGCTGAAAGCGGGTGCCCGCTTCGCAATCGGGGGTGCCGTAGCAGATCGTCTGCGTGCCCGGGTCGGCAGCCACCGCGTAGACCAGCACCGAAGTCCCCGCCGCCGCCGTGAGCAGGCCGCTCCAAAAAACGATCCGAGGGCCCGCTGACGCGTCGGCGCGCCGCGGTCTCGTCGCAGCTTGCACGCGGAGCGTTTGTCCGGTCCGGACCCTGAGCGTCTCTTCGAACGGCTCCCAATCCGGATGCACGACCCGCAGGGTCCGAACGCCGGCGGGCACATCGGCCAGGGCCGTGCGGTCGGTACCGGTCACTCCCACCGTGCGGCCATCCATCTCGATGCTCGCTCCAGCCGGAGCTTCGGAAATCACGACGCGGCCAAAGGGCATCCAATGTCCGCGCGGCTCGAAGACCGGCCGCAGTGTCTTGGCGAAGAGCCGATCCAGAAAAGAGAAGACCCGATCCTCCGTCAACCGGTCCTGCTCCACTCGAGCGAGGGACGCTTCGGCCAAGATTCGGTCTTCGACCCGGTCCAACCACCCGGGACGGCGCCGCGTCTCGTGAAAAGCGCGAAGCGCCAGATCCGTGCTGAACAACTGGGCCACCGCCCGGTCTGGTCGGCCGGGAACCGACACCAAGGTGATCACCAGCATGAAGCGGGGAACCAGCGTCCCTTCATCTTCGAGGCGCATCCGGTGCATGGCGTAGGGCGCGTAGCTGCCGTCGGGCCGGCGCAGTCGATCTCGTTGATAGTCGCGCCGAGTGCTGCGCACCACGCAAGATAGCCGCCCCTCGCAACCTTCGAACGACCCGCCGTCCACCGGCATCGTCTCCAAATCGGTATAAACGCGCATTCGCTCGTCCACCGCCCGGATCATCTCGGAAAAGCCGACCGTGCCGGACTGACCCGTGGGGCTGTGCACCAGCAGGGCGATCGGTGGCCGCTCCGCCACACGGATTTCCGAACCGCCTGGAGCACCGAGCAGGGCCAGACACGAAAGGACCGAGCCGATCATGAATCGGACTCCGGAGGGGACTCCGGAGGCTCCAGCGGCGCCCGATCCCGCAGCGCGTTCCAGCGCATGAGCTCGACCAGCTCTTTCAGGGGCTGACCCAGGGCTCGGGTCTGCTCCATGTACTCCACCGAAGAGCGGGCCAGCGGGATCAACACCTGCTCCAAACCGCGCAGGTGGGCCTCGAGACTCTGGGCAACGGACGACATGCCTGGGTTCGACGCGTCCGCCTGCTTGGCTCCATCCAAAGTTTCACCCAGCTGCTTCATGCTCGCGAGCACCTCGGGCAGCCACTCGGGCAAATCTTCCTTTCGATTGACCGCCGAATCGAGCGTCCTACCGATGGTGTGCAGGTGCTCACCCAGTGATCCGAGGGTCGAAGTGACCCGCACCACCGGGTCGTCGTCGGCGCCCCCGGCCACCTGCAACCGCCGAAAGTCTCTCTTTATCTGCTCCCAGCGCTTCGCCTCTTCTCGAGTGAGCCGGCCCCGCATCTCGGCCAGCTTCAGCAGGTTCTGCTCGGCGCCCGAGGTGAGTGTCTGGGATTCGCCAACGTAGTGATCGGTGATCAGCTGTTCTATCTCGTCTGGCGTCATGGCCGGTACGACCTTTTCGGCCAGCTTGTTCATGTTTCGATAAGATCCCTGGAGCTTGAACGGGGGCTCGGTTCGAAACCTGTCGTCCTGCGATGCTGATTCGATGTACTGCAAGTTCACTTTCAGCAATACATCTTGAACCGCGAACAGGTGGCGCAGGGTCTGAAGGATTTCTTCGACTTCGATCTGTGCGTAGCTGTGCTCGAAGTCGGTGGTTGCCACCTCGTCGCCCTTGGCCATGCGAATGAACAGGTGCAGATCCGAAAGCGAGCGGGTTGCTACTGGCGCCAGCGTCGGGTTCGAAGTGAAGCTGTTTTCCAGATAGCTCAGGGCGAAGACCTCGTCGCGACCCTCCAACACGTCGCCCAGGTTGTAGGTGTCGGCCCGGTTCGCCAACATGTCCGGAATCTGGAACTTTTCGCCCGACTCGGTGTATGGGTTACCTGCCATCACCACGGCGAATTTCTTTCCACGCAGGTCGTAGGTCTGGGTCCGGCCCTTGTATACGCCCTCGATCCGCCGTTGGCCATCGCACAGCGAAATGAATTTCTGAAGTAGCTCCGGATGGGTGTGCTGAATGTCGTCCAGGTACAGCAGCACGTTATTGGCCATCTCGAAAGCCAGGTTCATCTTTTCGACCTCCTGCCGCGCCGTTGCATTCGGTGCCTCGGAAGGATCCAGTGACACGACCGAGTGCCCAAGCGATGGACCGTTCACTTTCATGAACACCATCCCGAGCCGGCTCGCTACGTACTCCATCAACGTGGTCTTTCCGTAGCCCGGTGGAGAGATCAGAAGAAGCATCCCCATCAGGTCCGTGCGCTTCGAGTCGCCGGCTGCACCGAGCTGTTTTGCCAGGTTGTCGCCGATCATCGGAAGATACACGTCGTTGATCAGCTTGTTTCGGACGAACGACGAAAGCACCCGGGGCTTCAGCTCGTCGAGGCGAAGGGCGGTACGTTCCCGCTCGAGCACTCGGTGCCGAAGCTTACGAAAACGCTCGAAGCCGGGCACTCGTTCCTCCCGAAAAGCGGTGAGCCGAGTGAGAAACTCGTCGAGCCTGAGCTCCATGACGCCGCCTGCCATCCGGGGGTGCTGGCCCAGGAGTCCTTCGACCCGGGTGTGTGTCAGGGCCGCACTGTCTTCTCGGTCGAGCTTCGAGGTCAGCAGCAGCACGGCCGCCTCGGTCCGGACCGGCCATAGCTCTCGGAGCGAGTCTGCAAAGCGTTGCAAGAACGCGTCGATCCAGGCCAGCGCCAGCCGGAACGACTCGGCCAGGCGGTGGTTCAGTACCGATAGGTCCTCGTCGAAGGCCCGGCGGTGACCTTCGAGATCCAAATGTTCGAGCAGGGCATGAGTGAGCCGGCGAGCCTCGGCGCTGGTGGTGAACCTCGGACGCTCCGCGGCCAGTTCGTGCACCAGGTAACGACTGGCGATCCGAAGATCGGTGTCGGTCGCTTCGATGCCCTGTTCCGAAACGAACGACACCACCCGCCCATACAAGTCGTGAGCCAGGTCGTTCTCGGCTGGACTGTGGGTAAAAGACTGGCGCAGCCGGCCGAGACTCATGGCCCGGCGATGGAGCGCGGCCTTTTCGTCCGAGGCCGAGCCGTGAGCCCAGTACAGACATGCGAATGCCCGAGCTGGCGGCGAAAACCGCAGCAAGCCGGCCGACCGCCGTAACGTCATCAGTCGTTCGAGGATCTTGGTGGCGTCAGCGTCATGCAGGCCCCGCTCGTAACCGTCTTCGTACCGATCTGCGGCGTATCGCCGGACGAGTCGTGAGAGCTCACTTTCGTCGTGGGCCGCTTCCAGCAGCTCGGTCATGCTGACGTTGCCCCGTTCGTTTTCGGCATCGAACAGGATGGATGCGGCGAGGAATTCGCTCCGGTAGACTTCGCGGGTTTCGGAGCGCAGAGGCTGGTTCCAGAACTCTCGAGTCTCGAGAAACTCGGCGTCCGACACCCGCTCGAAAAAGTCGGTGCCCGTCACGTGAAAGTACATGTCGTCGCCCCGCGGTACCATCGTCAGCTCGAAGGGCTGGGTGTTGACCGAAAAACGATGCTTGCCCAACTTGATCAAGTCACCGCCACCCTCGAAGAGCTCGGTCTTGTCCTTCAGGTTTCGCAGAGCCTCTTGCCGGGTGGACTTGATCTGTGCATCGACGTCGTCTGCTTTGACCGGATCTCCCAGCTCCCTCAGTTGCTCCACCAGCTGGCGAGCCTTCACGAGCATCGGATCCGACGCGAAGTAGGCGTTTAATTCGTCTTCGCTCGAAAAATTCGAGGTGCGCCGCTTCATACCCTCCAGGATCCGGCCCGCTGCCGTGGCCAGATTGCTGGCCCGCCGCTGTCGGTCGTCTAGGAGCTGCTGCTTTTTCCCGTTGAATGCGTCGTAGATCTCTTCTCGTTTCGTGGCGAGATCAGCCAAGAACTCGTCGAGGGCACCGAATCGACCTTCGAGCTCTTCTAGCTGGACCATCACCCGACTCAACTGCTCGTCGCAGCGCTCCGGGGTGTCTGCCAATGCCAAAGCGCTGGATACAGCTTGGCTCAGCAGCTTGAACTGGGCCGAGAATTCGGCACGGCTTTCCGCAGCACCCAGCTCCTTGCGTCGGCCTACCACCAGAGCCCGAGCCCGGTTCAGGGATCCAAAGACCTCCGAAATGCTCTCGAGGATGCGTGTTCGGTCGGACGGATCATCGATCTCCAGCCCCGACACGACTTCGGACAACAGATTCAAACCTTCGCTCAGGGACTGGAGCCGCTCGTCCATCGGGTCCAACTCCAGGGCCTTTTGGGCGTCGGAAACCGACGCGATCAGGGATTCGATCTGCGCCTCGAGCGGCGCCATGGCGTCATCGGACAGAAGAAATCGCACACACCCTGCGCTCACCCGGTCGAACTGGCCGACCACCTCGTCTTCGAGCTGCTGCAGGGCGTCGAGGTCGACGTAGCGAACGTCCTTCAGGGTGATCAGGTGGCCTCTTTGGGCGCGCAGCTGGGTCATGGCGTCGAGAAAAGGCGAGACGTCCCGCCAATCTTCGGGCCGGAGCTCTCGAACAATCGCCACCTGCTGCTGCCGGGCCGCTTCCAGCTCGTCTCGGGCCCGAGCTTGCAGAGTCTGAACCTTTTCGAATTCGTCGATGATCAACTCGGCGTTTCGCCGGACGTCTTCCAGCACTTCCGCCAAGCGGCCAACCTCTTCGTGGCCGAGCCAATAGTAGGCGTCAAAAGCCCTATCCACGGCCTTGATCAGGTCTTCGAAGATCTGGCGATTGGGGTGCTCGTGGGTGGCGAGTCTGCGGATCGAAAGACAGTCCGAAATGCCTCGGACGAGGTCCTTGTTGCCTACCTTTTCGAGATGGGAATCGCCGACCGGCTCCCGTGCCGCGTGGTCGTCCGAAGTGAATGGCGTGTCCCAGATCTGCATGTTGTGGACCCGGGTCGGCTCGGGCTGAGCCCGCAAGATGATCATCTTGCCATCGTCGAACAAGGTGTAGCCGTTCACCTCGAGGGGGGTCTGCACCTCTTTGCGGATCAGGTTATAGGGAAGCAGCAGATAGCGCCCGTCGTACTCGTGGTAGAACACGTACAAGACATCTTCACCGTTTGGAGACCGAATCACGCGGTCGAAGCGAAGGTCTTCGATGTTGTTGTCGAACGTCTTCGTTTCACCTGATTGAAGATAGTAGCCCCCCGGAAAGATGATGCCATGGTCTTCGGGCAGTTGAATGCACGCCTGACCGATCGCGTCCAGCCGTCGCACGCTCTGGGTGCGGCTGTTGTAGACCAGATAGCGCCATTCCTTCTCCATGTAGGGAAGGGCCTTGATCAGGAGCAGCCCCCCGACTTTCGCGTAATGAAATTCAGCATCGTCCAGGGACTGCCGAGGGTCCTCCACTTGCTCGCTGTAGATGCCTCGGCCGTCTTCGGTGTTGTCTTCGACCTTGATGGTCAAGTCCCCACCGACCGTCTCCACGAAGACCTCGTTCAGGATGTTTACGTGAGGATGACGTCCCGGAACCTGATCGTCGCGGGTAGCCGGAATCCACTCGAAGTCGTGAGTCGGCGGAAAAACGTGATCCCTTTCGCCTCGATTGTCGACGTAGGTCACCTCACCGGACACGGTGACGGCCCATCGAAAGGCTTTGAAGTCCGAGATCCGACCCCCGGTTTGGAAGACCGCCAAAAGGCGCCCGCCTTCCAACATGCGCAGCTGAATCAATCTGGTTTCTTTGTAGTACTGATATAGCTCCTTGAACTCCCGTGTAAAGGTGGCGTCGTCGAGAAGATTCGGAACCGCCGACCGCTCGAGCTTCGAAAGGTCGAAGCCCGATTCGTTCGCTCCAAACGCGTGCAGGCTGAACACGTCTTCCAGCTTGGTTTCGGTCTTCAAGCCCATGAATACGTTATAGCCGAACAAGAGCTTGCCCCCGACGTTGATGATGTCGCGGGGCACGCAGTTGTTCTCCGTCCGAACCCGCTCGTTTCCAATGACGGTGAGCTCTTTACCTCCGAAAGTGTCGTGGCGCTTGTCGTTCAGCGCGTTGGCGCGCCGGCCGAGCTCGGCTCCGGCGTCCACGAGACGCTTTCGAATGACCTCGTAGCTCCCTCCTGCCGGTTCGTCTCGGGACGCGTCGGCAGAGGGCGATTCGGTGACGACTGCCTCGCTCATCGAACGTTCAGTTGGTTTCCTTGCCAGGATTGGGGTTCGACCTATCGATGCCCAAGGCCCGGGCCTCGGACATCAGCTTTTCGAGCTTTTCCTTCATCGGTTCGTCGGCGGACTGCATCAGCTGGGTCAAGAAGGCAGACACCGTGAGGTTCTGCACGTCCTTGGCGCTCATGCCGTCCACCGCCGACAGCACCTCCGCTGGAAGGCTCCGGTTCCCGTTCAGGTAGTCACCGAACAGGTGTTGCAGCTGTTCGCTGTGATCCACGACGCCGTCCACCGACTGGCCGACCGAGACCGCCTGGATGAACCGGTCGAAGAAGCGGCCGTCCCCGCCCACGATGTTGATCTTGGCCTGGTCGAAGGCCTGCTTGAGGATTTCCGCCCGGTCTTTGGCGATTTCTTTGTTGGTGGTGATCCGGTGCATCTGCACCTCTTTGTCGGTTTCGAGCCGCAGCCGGAACTCTTCGTGCTCCTTGGCCTCGCCCTGCAAGGTAGTCAGCGCCTGGGCCTTGTCCCGAAGGCCGGTCGCTTCCGCCTGCAGCCGCTTTTCGATGGCCACCGCTTCAGCTTCGCCGGTCTTTTCGATGGCGAGGGCTTCGGCCTCTTTGATTCGCGCGTCGGCGTAGCCGAGCTCCTCGCGCCCCTTCGCCTGAGCCAACAGCTTTTCGCGCTCGACCACGGCGTCGGCTTCGCCCCGTTTTTGCACCGCGTCGGCTTCGGCTTCCATCACGCGAATCTTTGCCATGCCTTTTTCGGCCTCGCCGGCCGCTTCTGCTTCCATCTGCTGCTGCGTGACCTTGGCCCGGGCCTCGCCCTCCTTCTCGATGGCGATGGCGTCCGCCTCTCGCACCCGCACCTGGGCGAGCCCTTCGGCAGCGGCCTCGGCCTGGACACCTTCTGCCAGCCGGATTTTGGCCTTCGCCTCCCGGTCGGAGGCCTCGAGGGCCGCGTCGGCCAAGGTGAGGCGCTCCTTCGCCTTGAACTTGGCTACCTGCTCCTGGGCTTCGGCCGCCTTGATCTCTTTGACCAGGGCCTCCTGGGCCTGCCCTTCCGCGTTGGTGATCGTCACGTCCTTGAGCCGCTTGGCTTCGGCCACCGCCCGCAGGTCTTTGATGCTTTCCTCTTCCTCGGCAACCGTCTTTTCCACGGCGATCCGAGCGCGCACCACATCGGCGATGTTCTTCTTTTCGACCTCGACTTCCTTCTCTTTGTTGATTTCCTGGAGCTCCACCTCGCGTTGCCGCGATATCGCTTCGAGCTGCCGGTCCTTTTCCACCCGCTCGTTCTCCACCGCGATGGCTCGCTCCCGGGCCTTTTCGGCGATCTCGACCTGGCGTTGTTTGTCCTGGCTCGCAACCTCGACTTCTTGGTCTGCCTGGATCCGCGCCTGCTGCGAGCGCTGGTACTGTTCGGCTTGTTCGATCTCGGTGGTGGCCCTTTCCCGGGCCTGAATCACCTCGATCTCCCGCTGCTGCTTGGCGCGGGCGTCCGCTTCTTGCCGCTGGAGCTCCAGTACCGCCTCTTCGGCTTCGACGTTCTTCTTCTTGATCGCCTTGCGCTCGTCCTGGCGAAGTTCGTTGGTGCGAATGTTCTGTTGAGTGGTGAGCTCGGTGATCTTTCGAATACCCTGGGCATCGAGAATATTCTGGGCGTCCAGGCTCTCGATTGGGGTCTGCTCCAGAAAGTCGATGGCCACGTCGTCGAGGATGTAGCCGTTCAGGTCTTCCTCATTGCCGATGTGAGCGCGAATCGCGTCACGGAACCCGTCCCGGTTGGTATATAGCTCCTCGAAGTCGAGGTTCTTTCCGACGGTCTTCACCGCTTCGGAGAACTTGGCCATGAACAGCTCTTCGATGGTGTCCTGGGCCGAAGCGCGGGCGCAGCCCACCTGCTGGGCCACCTTGAGTACCGATTCTTCCTTGCGGTTCACCTTCACGAAGAAGGTCACCTTGATGTCGGCTCGAATGTTGTCCTGGCAGATCAGGCCCTCTTTGCCGCGACGGTCGACCTCGATCGTCTTGACCGAGATGTCCATCTCTTCGGCACGGTGAATGATCGGGAGCACCAGTCCGCCGGTGAAAGTGACGACGGGCTTTTTGGTTACCTTGTTGATGATCAGGGCGCGGCCCTGCTCCACCTTTCGGTAGAACTTCGCCACCAGCAGTGCGAAGCCCACCACCACGGCAACGGCAGTCCCCACTACCACCAAGACGAACATTGCGGTTTCGGTCAGCATCTCGATTCTCCAATCCGGCCAGCTCTCTGCGGAGCTCAGGCATTCCACTCCATGGATTCAGTCAATTCGATTCGTCGAGCTCGCGCTCGAGAGTGGGTTTCGGCGCGAGCGCCGTCATGGGCTCGACCGAGAACGTGTTGGTGTCGGCGTCGTAGTTCACGATCAGGGCCTCGTCGCCGCGGCTCAGGGAGCCGTTACCCCGGAAGCGCACCTGAATGACGTCGGAGGAGGTTCCGTCCAGTACGACGGCCGCCCCGAAGTCGGCTGTCACGCTGCCGGTTTGAATGCGGCAGCTCTTTCCCACCAGATCTCGGTTTTCGTCCGCGGCGTGGGTCTCGAACAACGGTCCCAGCGGGGAGGCGACTGCGCTCGAAAAGAGCCAGCCCACCACAAATGCGCCGGCGCCCACTCCCCACGCCGCCATGCCTTCGGGCACGACCCCTTTCGATGCGACGAGCAGCACGCGGGTGCCCAGGTAGGACGCGGCCCAGCCAGCCAGGATCACCAAACTCGCGGAAACCGACATCGGGAGGCGCTTTTTCGTGAGCCAGTTGAGGACGTCGAGACCACCCTTGACGCCCCCCTCCGCGGCCTCGAGGGCTCCGGCAGCTCCTTCGGAGCCATCCAGAGCGTCGACGTCTAGACCTCCGGCGATGACGATGGCCCAGTACAGGAGCATCAGCAGCAACAGTGCGCTGAAAACCACCGTGGGAAAGCTCGTGGCGGTTTGAATGAAGACTTCCATCGAATGGAAACTCCCTGGAGCGAATCGCCCCGAAAGAAAGCATGAGCACCGACCGGACGGCGTCCAGTCGAGCCGGAACGTAGGCCGAGACGGCTTTTGCTGCAATGCAGGGGGTGGTACCAAGCGGCTCGGGTTGGACGCGGCGCTGCAGGGGTTCGTGTACGTGGGGGCAGATCCGCGCACCCGAGCCGTCGTGGAGTGGGTGGCAGGGATGGAGCCCCGCGGTCTCTTCGTGCGCCAGCGACTCGTGCCTCGTCCAGACGACGCGGAACCGGGGGTGGTCTGGGTCACCGACGTGGACGGCGTGGCCGGTCCGGTCGACCGGTGGCTGTCGAGGCATCGCCGGCAGGGCCCGACCGTCGTGGTGGGTCCCCGTCGCCCCGGCCTTCCCGAGCCTTGGTGGCGGGCCCACGGGGCGCAATGGGCCGCGGTCGAGCGCCTTCCCGAAGCCCTTCGAGCTGCCGGGGCGGCCGTCTGGCTGCCCGCGCGCCTGGACGATCCGGCCGCCCTCGACGGGGTGGCCGCTTGGTTGTCGAAGGCGCCGCCGGCCGCGGCAAGGGGGGCGATCCGCTGGGCGATGTCCGCCTTCGAGCCCGAGCGCGCCGCCGAGCTGGTGGGTGCGGCGCTCGACGGACCGGGCCCCCACCCGAACTGGGCGGAAGAGGCCCTGTCGGAGCTGCTCGAGCAGGTGGGTTTCCAAAGCCACGGACTGCTGGAACGGGTCGCGAACGGAGCGGGGACGCCATGGGTGCGGGCCGCCGCCGTTCGGGCCCTCGGCGCGCGTTTTCCGACAGTGGGGGCGGGACCTCCGCTCGAAGCCTTGGTCGAGGGTCCGGAGCCCATGGCGAGCGTCGCCCGGCGGGCCTGGCTCGCTTGGGCCCTTCGCGCCGATCGAGACGCCGAGGCCCGAGGACGACCGGAACGTCGGCTTCCCAGGGCGGCACGAAACCCCGGCTGGCCGCCGGAGCTTCGGGCGGAAGCCGTCCGACTGTGGGCACGCCACGGGCGGCCGGGCCCCGACCTGGATGAGGTTCGGGTCTGGGGCGCCTCGGCGCCGGAGCCACTTCGCGCGGCCGCCAACCAGCTGCTGCGCGCCGAGGCTCGCCTTCGGCGACTTTCGGAGCTCCACTCCCTGACCCCAACCGGTGTGACCGAGCGCTCAGGCGAGGGAGAACCGGCCTCGACGCTTCTTCGATGCGCCGAACACGGGACCCTGGCGTCGGCCCGGCGAGCCTTTGTCGCCCTTTGGGACGCCGAGGAGCTCCGGGCGGAAGTGGCCGAGGCCTGGGCCCGGCGGGCTGGTGACGATCCGGCCCTGTTCGAACGGGCCCGCCAGGCGTCCGGGCTGGTGCAGCGAGCTTTGGTCCGGGGGGCCGTGGACGGTCGGGCTTGGAGCCTTCTCGAGGAGGTGGCTCGAGCCGCGGATTCGAAAGCCGAGGTCCGGCGCATCGCAGTGCGGGCGCTCGGGCTGTGCCCCGACCGGCAGCGCATCCGCACCCGTGTGCAGAGCTGGCTCGTTTCGAGCGACGGTGTGCTCGCTCGGGCTTCAGTGGAATTGGCCGCAGAGCTGGGTGATGCCCAAGCGCTGGTTGAAGTCGCGGAGCATGGCAAAGAACCAACCACTCGAAGGAATGCACTCGAGCGACTTACCGAGTTCCCCGACCGCGTGGAACGGGTGGCGCGCCGGATGTTCGCCGACTCCGACCCGTCGATTGCAGAGGCCGCACTGCGGGCTGCGACCCGTGCCAGTGCGGGATTGGACCCCCAAGTGTGGGCCATGGCGGCCGAGCGGGGCGCTCTGCCGGTCGTGCGGACCTTGGAAGGCATGGGTCTGGCGGGTGCCGAGGGTCTGGCCCGGGGGCTCGACCGGCAGCTGCCCCTCGAAGTCCGGATCCCCGCTGCCGAAGCCCTGGAGCGGGTGACGAAACCAGTCTGGCGGGCTCCATATGCTGCGGGCTTGGCGGAGGTGGCCGAGGCGAGAGAGCGTGCCACGGGGCCGGGTGCAGCAGCCGGTCCCGAGCCTGCGCCCGCCAGCTTCCCCCGGGCCCCTGTCGCCTCGGGGCCCATCACCCAGGGCCCGGTCCCGTGGGATGACGATGCCCCCACCGAGGCCGCCGGCCCGGCCCCCGCCGGACGAAGCCATGCACCCGAAGAACCGGATCGGACCCCTCGGCCCGGCCCCGACGCAGCCGGGCCGACTTCCAGCGGCCCGCCCAGCGCTCCAAAGGGTCGGCCCATGCTGTCGGTCGCCCGGGCGCAGCGGGCCCTGGCCGCTGCCCTGGCCGAGCCGGTTCGAGGCTATCCCGTCTTGTTCCGGCTGGCCGAATCGAGCCGCGTGCCCCCGACGGTTCGGGTGCGGGCCCTCCGCCGCCTGGCCGCTGACCACCCGGACCGGGCCGACGTGCGCCGTCTGCTCGATGCCATGGTCCTGTCCGACGAGCCGGGGCTGGCGGCGGCGGCCCTGGCCGGTGCCATGCTCCGGCGAGACACCCGCGTCGAAACCCTCGAAACCGTCGCCTTGCGGTCACCGGACCCGCAGCTTCGGGCCCGGGCCCTGCGTTTCGCCCTGCGGCGCTGGGAAAAGGACGAGGTGCGGCCCCTTCTCGAAGGGGCCCTGTCCGATCCCGAGCTCCACATTCGCGAGGCGGCCTTGCACGGACTGTTCAACTCGCTGCGCTTCGTGCAGCCCCACCAGACGGAAAGGGCCCTGATCAACCTGCTGCAGGCGCACGCCGAAACCCGGGTCCGAAGCAGCGCGGCCGAGGCCTTGGGGGCCTTCGGCACCGAAGCGGCGGTCGCGCCGCTGGAGGCTGCCCAGGGCCTGTTCGTGGAGCGAGAGCTGAACGCGGCGGCCCGCCGGGCCATCGCCCGCATTCGAGCCCGAACGGCCCCGCCGGGGGATCCGGGGCCCGATTGAGCCGGACCCGCCAGCCCGGGCGGTCCGAGACCCCGTGGCCGGTCGCGGTCGCCGGGCCCGGGTGCCGCCGGCAGGCATTCCGCTTGCGCACGGGCGAGCCCCTGCCGCCCGCCCGTCCGGCCCCTCAGACCGGCGCGCGAGGATCCTTGTTCTCCCCGGCCCGCCTTTGTACCGAGTCTTCGATGTCCGGGCCGGACCCCATGGCCTTTACGGCCGAAGCCCGGGGGCGGGGGCAAGAGCAAGTCCCCGAAAGCCCCTCCGCGTCCGAAGACCCGGCCATCGGGCCCCTGCCCGCCGAACGTCCGGTGGGCGTCGATGGGACCGGGGCTGGATCGGTAGGGCAGGGCGAGCCCGAAGAGATCCCCGAGGCGTACTCGACCTTCAGCTCGGACGCGGCCTCCGGCGACCTGGACTTCATTCCGGAAGCATTCTACCAAATGGAGGACGAGTTCGCCCGAGGAGGCCTCGGGCGAATCTCGAAGGCTCGAGACCGCCGCCTCGGTCGAACGGTGGCTGTCAAAGAGCTCCTTTCGAAGGATCCCAAAGCCGAAGGCCGTTTCGTCCGCGAAGCTATGATCACGGCGCGTCTTCAGCACCCGAGCATCGTGCCGGTCCACGAGGCGGGTCGATGGCCGTCCGGCAAGCGTTTCTACGCCATGAAGCTGGTCGAAGGCCGCACCCTGTCGAAAGCGATGGAGGCGGCGAAGACCCGAGAAGACCGCTTGTCGCTTCTACCCCACCTGATCGACGTAGCCGACGCGGTGGCGTACGCCCACAGCCAAGGGATCCTTCATCGCGACTTGAAGCCGGGTAACGTGATGGTCGGTCCGTTCGGCGAGACCGTCGTGATCGACTGGGGCCTGGCCAAAGATCTGTGGGCCGGCGAAGACGAGATCGAAGATGGGCCGCTCCCGCCCCGTTCGACGGAGTTGACCGAAAACCCCAACTCGAGCGACCTGGTCTACACTTCCGACGGCATCGTGGTCGGGACTCCGCCTTACATGTCCCCCGAGCAGGCTCGAGCCCAGCCGGTGGACGAGCGTTCCGACGTGTACGCTCTGGGGGCCATGCTCTATCACGTCTTGTGCGGGCGTCGGCCCTACCAGCAGGTGCCCGCTCGCGACATCTTGCGGGCCGTGGTCAGCGGGCCGCCCAAGCCGGTGGAGCAGATGGCACCGGACCTTCCCCGCGATCTGGTGGCGATCGTGCAAAAGGCCATGGCCCGAGACCCAGAGCACCGATACCCGAGCGCGCGGGAAATGGCGGAGGAGCTCCGTCGCTTCAGTGCAGGGCAGCTGGTTCGAGCCCATGATTATTCTCCTGTAGAGATACTCAATAGGTTCGTTCGAAAGAATTTCGGTACGGTGTCCATTGCGGTCACCGCAGTCGTCATGCTGATCGCTTTCGGTGTCTGGAGCTTCGAAGCCCTTCGCCAGGAGCGAGACCGAGCTCACGCGGCTGCCGACCGGGAGCGGCTGCGAAGCCAAGAACTGATCCTGGAAGAAGCCGATCACCTCTTGGACGAAGACCCCACCGCTTCGCTGGCTTGGCTGTTGCGGCTCGATGACCCGGCTCGGCTGGGCGCCGCGTCCATCGCGAGCGAAGCCGAGTTTCGAGGGGTGGCCCGCTGGGTCGACCGGGGATTCGACGACTCGGTGGAAGTGGCGGCGGCCGGCCCGAAAGGGAAGTATCTGGCGTGGTCCGGATCCGACGGCGGGATCCGATGGCTCGACCTGCAGTCCGAGACCTTCGTGACCGCGCGGGGCCACGAGGGTCGGGTGACCGCCTTGGCGTTTTCCGCCGACGGCCGCCACCTCGCCAGCGCGGGATACGACGACACCGTGCGCCTGTGGTCCCTGCAGAGTCCACAACGGCCCGCGGCGGTGCTGCGCGGACATGGGGCGGATGTGCACGGCGTGGTCTTCGCCGAACTCGGCGGCACCACCCGGCTGGCGTCGGTGGCGTCCCGATCGCTGAAGCTGTGGTCCGAGACCGGGAGGCTCGCGGCCGAGTGGGAGACGCCGGCAGCGAACCGGGGCCTCGACGTGCAAGCCGGGGGCGACCGTTTGGCGAGCGGCGGCTACGGAAATGAAGTCTGGGTATGGGACGGCGCCAGCGGGGCCCACGACGTGCACCGGTGCGACAGCCAGCGGGTCGACGCCTTCGCCCTGTCGGCGGACGGGCGCTCCTTGGCCTGCGGAGGTACCGACGGCCAGGTGCGATGGATCGACCTGGAGTCGGGCCGGGTGCGACGCTTCGGGGTGCGAGGGGGGCCGGCGGTGCTCGATCTGGCGTTCTCGAGCGATGGGCAGCGACTGGTCAGCACCCACTTCGATGGCGCAGTCGGCCTCCATCGGGTGGGCCGGGATACCCGATGGCTGCCCGGTCACTCGCAGCGCGTGGTGCAAGCCCGCTTTTCGCCCGACGGTCGCTGGCTGGCCACGGGCGGGTGGGACGACCCGGTGCGCTTGACCCACCTGCCCACCGGCGACGCTCGAGAGCTGCTCGGTCACGAAGATACCATCGCCGCCCTGGCGTTTTCGGCCGACGGTCGGTGGCTGCTGTCGGGTTCTTGGGACGGCAGCGCGCGGATCTGGCCCCTGGGCGACCATCCAGTGGAGCGTTGGACAGGCCATACGGTGGGGGTGCACGCGGTAGCTTTTTCGCCCGACGGTCGCTGGGTGGC
>DAPKRQ010000209.1:0-17484 GCA_031800475.1 Myxococcales bacterium LLY-WYZ-16_1 | reverse complement strand
CAGGGGGGGGGCGTCCGGGGGGGCTCGATGCCGGCGAGCCCGCTCCGAACTTCGTCCAGCTCCGCCGGGGTCGGCCGGGGGGCCGCGTCGGCGGACGGAGCCGTGGCCGCGGCCAGGCAGAGTGCCAGCAGCCCGCATGCCCCGTGTCGCGGCCGGTCCATGGCACGAGCCTAGTCGGCGAAAGGTGCGGAGGCTCGCGAAAAGGAACGGGCGGACAAGGCCGCGAAGGGCCTCACGCCCAGGGGCCAGACGGCGTACGGGAAACCGGCCCCAGCCGTTCGGCCACCTGTTCGACCAACACGTCCAGGTCCACCGGTTTGGTCAGCAGGCTGGTTCTCGGCAAGCCCTCGATGCGGGGGCGGACCTCTTCCGGAGGCAGCCCACTGACGACGAAGCTCACCAGGTCCGGGCGGGTGCGGGATAGCTGGGCGATGACCTGGTCGCCGTGGACCTCGTCGGGCAGCAGATAGTCGGTGATCAGCACGTCCGGCCGAAAGCTTTCGCCCAGTTCCTGCGCCTCCCGGCCCGAACCGGCGACCCGGGTGTCGTGACCGCGCTCGGTCAAAAACAACTCCAGCACCTTGGCGGACAGAGGCTCGTCGTCCACGATCAGGACTTTGCCCATGCTCGCCCGTTGAACTAGCGGAAGCGTGTTGGGTTCGCTAGCTTCCGGCGGCATGGTCACCCGCGGATTGGGGTTTTTTCTGATTGGGGCTGCAGCCTGCGCCGCGTCGCCGGAGCCCGCCCCCGAAGAGTTGCCCGATCGAATCCCGACCCCGTACGCCCGGCCGGCCGAGGAAGCGGTGCTCGAGCCCCTCCCGGCCGCCCGTCCGGTTCTGATCGAAGGTGGAACCATCTGGGTCGGAGACGGGACCCGCATCGAGGACGGGGCGGTGCTTTTGGCCGACGGCCGAGTGCAGGCGGTCGGCCGGCGGGGTCAGGTGTCGGAGCCCGACGAGGCGTTCCGGGTGGATGCGCAGGGACGTCACGTGACACCGGGGCTGGTGGACACGCACTCGCACATGGGGGTGTATCCCCAGCCCGGCGTGGCGGCCCACGCCGACGGCAACGAGATGACCGACCCGACCACCCCCTATGTGTTCTCCGAGCATGCATTTTGGCCCCAGGATCCGGCCATCGAAGCGGCGGTGGCCGGCGGGGTCACCACGATCCAGGTGCTGCCCGGAAGCGGCAACGTGATCGGGGGCCGGTCCGTGACCCTCAAGCTGCATCCCCGGCGGTCGGCCCGGGTCATGCGGTTTCCAGGGGCGCCATTCGGGCTCAAGATGGCCTGCGGCGAAAACCCGAAGCGAGTGTACGGAAGCCGCGGCCAGCAGCCCATGAGCCGGATGGGCAACATCTACAAGCTGCGAGAGGCTTTCCTCCGCGCTCGGGAGTACCGGCACCGGATTCGGCAATACTCGAAAGAACGGGCAGAGTACGAGGAGGCATGGGAGAAGGCCCAGGCGGACCCGACTGCACCCAAGCCGAAAGACCCGCCGAATCCTCCGAAGCGAGACTTGGGTCTCGAGACCTTGGCGGATGTGCTCGATGGCGAGATCCGCGTGCACATCCACTGCTACCGGGCGGACGAGATGGTGCAGATGCTCGCCTTGGCCGACGAACTCGGTTTCGAGATCTCGACCTTCCACCACGCAGTCGAGGCCTACAAGATCGCCGACGTGCTTGCCGACCGGGACGTTCACGCTGCGGTGTGGGCGGACTGGTGGGGTTTCAAGGTCGAGGCCTACGACACCACCCCGGCGAACGCTGCCATCTTGGCGGCTGCGGGCGCCACGCCCAACGTGCATTCGGACAGCCCGATCGGCATTCAGCGCTTGTCCCACGAAGCCGCGAAAGCGCTGGCCGCAGGGCGTCGCATGGGCTTGGACTTGGATGAAGACGACGCGCTTCGATGGATTACACTCAACCCTGCCAAAGCGCTCGGTATCGATGACCGGGTGGGTACCCTCGAAAGAGGCAAGATGGCCGACGTGGTGGTGTGGACGGGCTCGCCGTTTTCGATCTACAGCGAGCCGACCCACGTGTTCGTCGACGGGCACCTCGAATACGAGCGAGACCGCCCGTCCCGCCGCTGGTCCGACTTCTTGCGCGGCACCGCGGTGGAGGAGGTGAAGCCGTGAACGCCGCGACGTTCTTGTTGGCTTGGTCGACGGGGGCGTTCGCCTTCGTCGACTGCGAGGTCCGTACGGTCGGCGGGCCGACCTTGGCCCGGGCCACGGTGTTGGTGGAAGGCTCCCGGATCCGCCGCGTGGGACCGGACGCGACGGTCCCGGCCGGGACCCAGAAGATCTCGTGCGACGGCCGGGTCCTGACGCCGGGCCTGATCGAGCCGGACACCGATCTGGGCTTGGTCGAAATCGGCCTCGAGCCCCTCTCGAACGACGCGGACGTGCAGGTGGGAGACGATCCGGTCCGGGCCAGCTTGCGTGCCCGTGACGCGGCAGATCCCCGGTCGACCCTGGTGGGTGTGGCGCGCCGCCAGGGCGTGACGTCGGTGGTGATCGTGCCCCGCGCGGGGCTCGTGACCGGTCAGGCTGCGTGGATGGATCTGGTGGGTGTGCGCTCGATCCACGTGGACGACGCCGTGTCCGGGCCGGCGGGGCTGGTGGTCAACCACACCGAGGATGGGGCGCAGTTCGCCGGCATGTCCCGTCTGGTGGCGTTCGCCCACCTGCGGGAGTTCTTGGACGACGCGAAGACCTTTGTGTCCAATCGGTCCGCCTATGTGCGGCGTTCGTTGTACGCCATGCCTTGGTCCCGGCTCGACCTGGAGGCGGCGGCCGAGGTGGTGCGCCGCCGCCAACCGCTTTTGGTGCGGGTCCATCGAGCCGCCGACATCGTGGCGGTCCTGGACTGGGCTCGCAGCTCGCGGCTCGACCTCGTTTTGCTCGGCGTGTCCGAGGGCTGGATGGTCGCCGACCAGATCGCGGAAGCTGGCGTCCCGGTGGTGGTGAACCCCTTCGCGAACCTTCCCTTCCACTTCGAGGCCCGGCACGCTCGGTCCGACAACGCCACCATTTTGGATCGGGCCGGCGTCCAGGTGATGCTGTCCTCCAGCGCGTCCCACCGGGCGGGCACTTTGCGCTTCCGAGCCGGCACCGCCGTGCGGGAGGGGCTCGACCCAGACCGGGCCCTGGCAGCGATCACCCGGATCCCGGCCCAGGTCTTCGGTCGGCCCGACCTGGGCGTGATCGAAGCCGGCGCCACGGCGAACCTGGTCCTGTGGACCGGCGATCCCTTCGAGCCCGCCAGTCACGCCGACGTGGTGATGGTCCGCGGAGAGATGCAACCGGTGAAGAGCCGCCAGACCGCTCTGGCCGAGCACCACATGCGTCGGCTCGGGCTGGAGGATTCCAGGTAAACCTGGTTTCCGAGGGCCGAGCGGGCGTAAACTTCATTTTTGCGGTGAAGCCGATTTAGGTTGTCTCATCGGCACTTCGACCCCCATCGCCGGCCCCCCCGGCATTCGTTTGGAGCGTCTGGAGTGGAACGAACTCTGGCCGCGTCTGTCCGTGCTCGAACCGCACGTCAAGGGGCGGTCGGTTCTCGAAGTCGGCACGGCCGACGTTCGCAGCCTGCTGTGGATGCACCAAGCGGGGGCCACTCGGGTCACCGGTTGTTGTCCGGACCCAGAGGCGATCGATACCGGCGGCCGCTTGCCCCGCACCGTCGAGTTGGTGGCCATGGACGGAGGTCGGCTGGACTTCGCCGACGGCCGATTCGACGCCGTCGTGGTGCCGGACCTGGTCGACCAGTGGCTGCAAAACCCGCGCTTTCTCGACGAGCTGCATCGGATTGTGGCTCCGGACGGCCTGGTCTTGCTGGCTTTTGCGGTGAACGGGCCGTCGTGGACCCGACTCGCCGACGGCGAGGGCCCCTTGGCGCGGGTGGCCCCCGAGCAGCTCGAGGCCCAGGTGGAGGCACGGTTTCCGTCCGTCCGGGCCTACCTGCAGACCCCCTTCGCCGCCGTGTCGGTGCATCCGGAACGGGAGGACCCGTTCGCTCACGGCGTCAGTCTGGAGCCCCAGACCGACCGTTGTAGCCCGTCTCACCGGGTGCTGCTGGCCGGGCGCCGTCTGCCGTCGCCGAGCAGCGAGGTGAGTCTGGTCGAGGTCCCATTCCACGAGGTCTGGGGCCGGTCGGAGGCGGAACGGACCCGAAGTCGCCGCGAGCTGCGGCGGATCACCGAGGCGCTCGGCAGGGCGCAACGCTCCCTCGAATCGAAAGATGCGTCTCTTCGCGAGATTCAGCGGCGCCTGCCCCGGCTCACCCAGGCCGTGCGGGCTCGGCTGGCAGAGGGCTCGGACCTTCCCGTACCGACCGTGATCGACCGGCCGGAGCGTCTCACCGGGCTGCCCGAGCCCGAGGGCGTCCCGAGCACTTCCGTGCCCGAGGTGGACCCGGAGCTCGAGGCCCTTCGGGCGGAGCAGGCCGAGCTGCGCTCGGACGTGGAAAGCGAACGGGAGGCCCGGACCGCCGTCGAGCGGCGCCTGTCCGAGTCCGAGTCGGCCCAGCGCGAGGTCGAAACCCGAAACCGGGAACTCGAGTCCCACGTGGAGGCTTTGGGGGCGGAGCTCGCGCGGCTGCGGGAAGCGGGCAACCGGGGCGAGGCAGAGCGCCAGCGCTTGGCCGAGGCGCTCCGCGATGCCCAGGCTCGGCTTCGAAGCGCCCAATCCGAGTGGGAGGCGAGCTCCCGAGCCTGGTTCGACGAGCGCGAAACGTGGCGGCGCAAACTCGAAGAGTCGGCGCGACAGCTTCAGCGGGCCGAGGAGCTCCGGGCCCGGTTGGACGCGGAAAACGCTCAGCTGCAAGCGTCTTTGGAAGAGGCGCGAGATGCTTCTCAGGGCCAGGCGGTCCAGGAAGTGCGCCGCCAAGCCCAGGCGGATGCCAGGCAGCTCGAGCGCGAGTTGCAGGCGCTGCGGGACGAAAACCGGGCCCTCGGACAGGCTCTGGATCAGACTCGGGCCGAGCAGGCAGCGGAGCGGGCGGAGTCCCACGCGGCCAAGCAGCGGGTCCGACAGCTCGATGCCGACCGCCGCGCGGTGGAGTTGGCGGCGAGTCATCTGTCTCAGGAAGTTCAACACCTGCGGCAGCGCATGCAGGTTTTGCGAGAGGAGCGGGACGCCCTGGCGGCCACGTCGCAGCTGCTGCTGCAGGAGCGCGATCAGGCCGAGGGAGAAGCCCATACGGAGCTTCGCCGCCAGCTCGAAGAGCTACAGGCCCTCCGCAGCGACGCCGAGCGGCGGGCCCAGGAGATGGAGGCCCGGTCCGAGGAGCTGGTTCAGCGGGCCGACGCCCGGGCCGAAGAGCAAGCCCGGTTGCGCAGCGAACGGGAGCTGGAGCTGCGGCGCGCCCGGGAAGAGCTGGAGCGTGTGGAGCGGGAAAAGGGGGAGCTTCAGCAGGCCCTCGAGGCTTCGAAGAACGCCCAGCAGGCGCTCGAGAAAAAGGTCCAGGGCTTCGACCTGGAGCTGGCCCGCACGGCCCAGGAGCGGGATGCGATCGCCGAGGAACGCAGGGCCCGCCGAGACCAGATCCGGAACCTGGAACAGAGCCTGCTCGAGGCTTCCCGGGTCGCGGCGGACGCCCAGCGGGAAGCGGAGCGGTTGCACGACACCGTGGATCAGTTCCAGACGGCCCGAACCGAAGCGGAGCGGGCCTTGGGCGCTGCCTTGGCCGCGCGGCATCGGGCCGAGGCCGAGGTGGTGGCCCTGCGGGCTCGGGAGCGTCTGGACCCGGCGGAGCTGGCGCTGCGGGACGCGGAGATCGTTCGACTGCGGCGAGAGCTCGGCCGGCGTTTGGCCCAGGACCGAAAGGTCGAAACGGAGCGTGCTGCCCTGCAATCAGAGCTGCAGCAGGTGCAGGCCGCGTTGTCGCAGACCCTGGAGCAGGCAGCCGGGCTGCACGGGCGGGTCCAGACCCTGGAGGCCGACCTGGAGCGAGCCCGCACCGCCCGGCTTCGGGCGGACGGGGAGGCTCGAGATCTGCGGGAGCGCTTGGCCTGGACCGAACTGCGGCTGCGGGAGCGCGAGACCGGAGCCGAGCAGGCGCGGCAAGGCCGGCGGACCTTCGAGGTCCAGGCCTCGGACCTGCAGGCCGAGGTGCAGCGGCTGAGGTCGGCCCTTCGAGCGTCCGAGGGCGCTCGGGCCGAAGCAGAAGCTCGCCAGCGGAACGTCGAGGCCCAGGCCGAACGAGCCCTGGCCGTCCAACGGGCCCGCACCCAGCAGGCTCGAGAGGTTGCCCGGTCCGCATCGGCGGAGCTCGAAGTCCGGACCGAATCGCTGGAGCGCGCCCGAGTTCGGGTCGAGGGGCTGGAAGCCGCCCTGGCGGAAGCCCGGCGGGACAGCGGCGCTTCCCGCGCGGCGCTTGCGGATGCCCACCAAGCCGCGGAGGTCGCGCACGCGGAGCGGGATGGGGCCGTCGAGGCCCGAGAGGCGGCCGAGGCAGCCCGGGCCGAGGCGGAAGACCGGGCGCAGGCGGCCTGGGCGGAGCGGGATGGGGCGGTCGAGGCCCGAGAGGCGGCCGAGGCAGCCCGGGCCGAGGCGGAAGACCGGCTCGCGGCCCGCTCCGGGGACGATCTTCGGGCCCGACGTCAGTCGGAAGAGCTCGACGCCCAGCGCCGGCTCGTGGCGCAGCTCGAGGCGTCTCAACGGGCATTGCGGGAAGCGTTGGATGCCGCCCACACGGATCTGGGTCGGGCCGTGGACGAGCGCGCTCGGGTCGCCGCCCGGGCCGAAGCCCAGGTGCGGGAGGCCCGGGCTGAAGCCCGAAGCCGCGAGGCCGAGCTGGAGGACCGGTTGCGCCTGGTGGAAGCGGCGGAAGACCGAGCTCGGGCCCAGCTGGCCGAATCGAAGGCCATGCGGGCCGAACAGCCCGAAACCGCGCCCATCCAAACCGGCGGGCCGCGGTGGATTGAGCGACTCGACGCGGCCCATGCGGCGGCCGCCGATGCGGAGCGACGGGCCCTGCTGCTCGGCCAGCGGCTGGCTCGGGCCGAATCGGAGCGGGACGCCCTTCGGGCCCAGCGCAGCGGTCCCCGGACCGAGCTGTCGGACCCACGGGTCGCTGCCCTTCGAGCCGAGATGCAGTCGCTGCGCGCTCGCCTTCGGCAGGCGGAGGAGACGGCGGCGGGCGGGTCCGGCGATCCGGCCCCGGCCGGCCGGGAGTTGGCGGCTGCGCGGGAGCGGGCTGTCACCCTGCAGGGTGCTTTGGAAGAAGCCGAGGCCCGGGCCTACATCGCAGGGTCCCGAAGGCCCATCCCGAAACTGGAAGGTCATGGATCCGAGCACCCGCTGGAGCGCGACCGGGATCGGGCGGTTCAGGAGGCGGAGGCCCGATTGGCGGTGCGGGAACTGCAGGACGAGCTGTCGGTCACCCGCACCCTGGCGCAGGTTCGACGAGAAGGTTGGGTTCGGAAGGTGGAGCAGCTTCGGATCCGGGTGCACGCGCTCGAAACGGAGCAGCAAACCGCCTCCGTCTCGCCCGAGCGCTGGGCTTCGGACCCTGTGGAGGCGGGCGCGGACGCCGACGCGGAGCTGAGCGAGGCCGTCGCCGCCCTGGAAGACGCCGAGGGACGGGCTCGAGCCGCCCAGGCCCACGCGGATCGACTCGAGCGGCGCGTGCGCTCGCTGACCGCCGAGCTCGAGCAGGTGGAGACCGATTCGGCCCGGCGCCAGCACGAGCTCGAGGCCGAGCTGGAGCGGGTCCGCGCCGAGGCCGCGAAGGCGGTGGCGGCGCTGCCGGAACCCGACCCTTCGCTGCGGGAGGCCGAATCCCGCCGGTCCACGGCGGAAAGAGCGCTGGGGGAAGCGGCGGAGCGGGTCAACCTCCTGCAGCGCGAACTCGACCGCGAGCGGGCCGAAAAGCAAGCTTTGGAGGCCCGGGCACAGGCGGATGCCCGTTCGGACGAAGCGAATGATGCCCGGCTTCGAAGGGCCCTGCAGGAAGCATCCGAGGCCCGCGCCCAGGTCGAGAAGTTGAACGCGAAACTGGAGCGGACCTCGCGGGAAGAAGGCCGGGTTCGCGAGGCCTTGGAGCGGGCCCGGACCCAGATCGAGACCCTGGAAAAGGAACGGCGGGCACTGGCCACGTCGCGCGAGGAGGCCGAGAGCCGAAAGACCCAGGCTGCCACCGAGCTGGCGCGGTTGCGCGCGTTCAACGAAGACCTGCTCCGCACGAAAGACGAGTTGCGGCGCCGGGTCGACGACCTGCGACAGCAACTGCAGGCTGCCCGCTCGGTCCAAAAAAGCCACGAGGCCGACCGGTCCGCCGAGCTGCGAGACGCGACCCGCGCCGCGGAGAGCACCCGGGCGGAGCTCGACCAGGTGCGAGAGCGGCTGGCGCAGCTTTCGGCCGAGCACCAGCAGCTGGAGCGGAAGTTCGCGCAGCAGACCCAGCAAAGCCGCACGCTGTCCAAGCAGCTCGCCGAGGCGGAGCGAACCCGCGACGAGCTTGCGCAACAGCTTCGGGAAGCCCGGCGCAGCGATCCGCCGAAGCCGACCCTCACGGCCGTGGGCCGACCGGAAGAGAACGCCCAGGTCGTGGCCCTCGACGAGGCGCGGGCCGAAGTGGGGCGGCAGATCGCGAGCCTGCGGGCGGAAAAGCAGGCTCACGCCGAGACCCGGGCGGAGCTCGATCGGTCGCGGGGTGAGATCGAGCGGCTTCAGTCTCGCCTGGCCGAGGGGCGAGACCTGGAAGCGATGCGGGAAGAGCTCCGGCAGAAGACCCTCGAGATCACCCGGCTGCGGACTGACAGCCATCATGCCTCCGCCGAAAAGGAGCGGCTGTCGCGGCAGCTCGAAGCTTCATTCAACGAGCAGCGGCACTTGGAGCGGCAGGTGGTGGAGCTGGATGCCGCCTTGGAGGAACAGCGCCGGCGGGCTGAACAGCTCCGGCAGGAAGTGGAGCGCCTTCGTCAGAGGGACCGGTTCGGCGAGGACTGACGGCGATGCAGCTGGGCTCGGCAGCTTTGTGGGCGCGCACGTGGCGATGGCTTCGGGCCGCTTGGCCGATGGAAGCCTGGGCGATAGGGTTCGGACGGAACCCCTGGCAAATTCGTTACATTCAATGGATGAAAAATGTCCGTCCTTCGAAGGAGTGCTTCGAAGCGGACCCCGGCCTGCTGATCCCGTCGCTGCACCGGGCCCACGGGCGCGGCTTCGCGCCCACCCTGTTCGTGCACGCCCATCCTCGGGGGGGCGCGAGCTTCTCGGCGGCGGACTGTCGCTCCATGCATGTCGGTGGGGTCCCCCGGTGGCCGGGGGCGTGGCACGCGGTCGTGAGCACCGACGACGGCGCACCCGAGATCGCGCTGCGCCGCGTGGACGGGTCGGCGACCATGCAATGGTCGGGTCGGTTCGATGCATTTGTGCGGCGGGGCCTCGCTGGCCTCCGTGGTACAGTTTGGGCATGCTCCGGGTAATCCTCGAACGGCGGGGCCGCGGCTTCGTGTTCGAATCGGAGGCGGCGGACCTGTCGGTCGGAGGCGGCCCCGGAGACGACCTGCGCCTGGATCCGCGGGTGGCGGGGCCCGGGCACTTCCGGCTGCTCCGCCGGCGCAGCGGGGTGGTGGTGCAGCCCCGCCGGCCGGTCTGGGTCGGTGACCGACCCGTGGACCAGGTGCCGGTGGTGCTCGAACGGCGCGAGCCGATCCGCCTCGGCGACTATGTCCTCTCCGTGGAGCCGCTGGTGCCGGGGACCCGCGGGCTCGCAGGCCTCGAATCGCCCTGGGGTCCCATTGAACGAGAGATCGCCGACCGGGAACTCGGGATCCGAAGGTACGAGACCTCGACCCACGAGTTGGGCGTGGCGGAAGGGGATGCGAAAGACTGGCTCGACCGCGTCCAGACCCATTTTCCGGGGGTGGCGGACCGCGAAAGCTTGGGGAGCGCCTGCTTTGCCGTGGCCCTCGCCCCCGGCCGTCGGGGCAGCGAGCTGTTGGCCGCGAACGCTTCGATCGACCCGTCGGCCGAAGCGGTCTTCACGCTGGCGATCCGGTTGGGGGAGCGCTTGGCCCACCTGCACGAGGCTGGCTTCGTGCACGGGGGCCTGTGGCCCGAGCGACTGTGGCTGTCCCAGGACGGAGATCTGGTCATCTTGCCCCCCGGCCCCCGACCCGACGTGAGGGAGCCTCTCGAGGAGGTGTGGTTTCCGGCCCATCGTCGGGCGGGCTCCGCGCCGACCGCGGACGCAGACCTGTGGGCTGCGCAGCGCTTCCTTCGGACGTGGGTTTCCGACGCGCCGGTGGCCCAAACGGCGCGGGACTGGACCCAGATGTTGCGAGCTAGAGCGGAGGCGTCCGGGCTGGATCCGGCGGCTCATCATTTGGCCAAATGGGTGCACGTGCTGCAAGCACGCTTTCCCCGGGAGCGAATCCCATGAGTACAATCATTTCGATAGATCCTTCCGTCGAAGCGAAGGAGAAGGTGTTGGAAGAAGCCCTTCGGAAGATGTCCCCGCTGGCGGTGGCATTCAGCGGTGGTGTCGACTCGGCGTATCTGTTGGCCAAGGCGGTCGACGTGTCCGGGCCGGACGTCGAGGCCGTGACCGCGCGTTCTCCTTCGTTGCCTCGCGTCGAGCTCGAAGAGGCAGTCGAGTTGGCGAAGACGCTGGGAGCGCGTCATCGGGTGGTCGAGACCCGCGAACTCGAGCGAGCGGGCTACCGGGCCAACGGACCCGAGCGGTGTTATCACTGCAAGGCCGAACTGTTCGATACTGCGCGATTGACGGTGCCCGAGGGGCGGACCTTGGTGGATGGGTTCAACGCCGACGACTTTCGAGATCATCGGCCCGGGCACCGGGCCGCTCTCGAACGGAAGGTTGCCCATCCGTTGGCCGACGCCGAGATGACCAAAGCCGAGATCCGGGCTTTATCGCGAAGGCGGGGGCTTCCGACCTGGGACAAGCCGCAGATGGCTTGTTTGGCGAGTCGGGTGCCTTACGGCATGGAGGTGACCGCCGAACGCCTGGCTCGGGTCGAAGCGGTCGAAAGGGCGCTCAAGCGACTCGAGTTTCGAGACGTGCGCGCCCGGCTGGTCGACGGCCGAGACGACTGGGTCCGGCTGGAGGTGGGGCTTGCCGAGATCGGCCGGGTCGTCTCGCCGGAGGTTCGGCCGGTTTTGGTCGAAGTCGCCCACGAGGCCGGTTTTCGTTTCGTGACTTTGGACCTGGAGGGCTTTCGGTCCGGGCGTCTCAACGAAGGTCTGGCGTCCGGTCCCGCTGGCTTGGTGCAGCTCGGCCGCCAGAGCTGAAGCTTGAGCGCGTCGCTTCGGTGGAGCGACGGGGCCGCACCGCGGCGGTCGAATTTCCGTGCGGAAGTCGAAAACTCCGGACGTCCCGCTCGCTTCGGGTCTTTGGGGTCGAAGGAGGTCGGCCCGCGGGCACCGTCCCCTCAGGGGCCGAGGACGCGGCGGTGGGCAGCGGCATGTTCGGTCCGAAAATCGGACCGCGGGTTCGACATTCGGACCCGGTTTTCGAACCGACTCCCGGGCCACCCGGTGGGCTCGGCTTCGGCGAGGCCCGCCCCAGTGGCCCAGGCTTTGCTCGGTCCGTGGCCGTTGTGGACCATGAAATGTTGTCTGTTGTGGAGCTGGGTCGGTCTTTGGGCCGCCTCGGATCCGTCGATGGTGCCGAACCTGTCGACACCCTCTCCGAGCCTGCAAGTTGCCTTGCGAGCCGCCGAGGTCGAGGCCGGTCTGTCGGAGCACCCGCCCGACATGGCATGGGTTCGGCGGGGCCGATGGCGGGGGTGGCTGCCGGTGCTGACCGGTCGGGTCGGCACCGATCTCGACCGGCGCCTGCTGGCCGTGGGCGACGTCCGGGAAGACCGGGCGCTCGAGGTGCAGGTGCGGGCTCGGTGGGACCTGCGGGAATGGGCGTTCCATCGTTCGGAGGTGGCAGCGCAGCGGGAGCGGCGGGCCTGGATCCGCGAACGGTCGAGTGTGCGCCGCACCGTGACCCGCCTGTACGCGGCGTGGCGCCGGGCGCTCCATGCGGCTCACCAGCACCCGGGCCCCGAGACCCGGGCCGCCCTCGAGGTGCGGGCCATCGAGCTTTCGGCGTGGACCGGTCTGTCCATACCCGGGGCCGGTTCCGAGCGGCAGCGGCCGCTGCAGCGTTCGGGACCCTAGGCTGCCTGTCTTTGGATCCCGACCCGCCGGGGGAACTTTCGATCGCCGCCGTCGCCCCGGACCCGGTGACGCCGCAAGAGGGGCTCGAGTTGACCCTGTCTCATCCGGTGTCGACACCGCCCGAGGTTCCGGTGCGGGTGCGCTCCAGCGGCGCCGGGGGATGGGTGGCCCATCGAGTGGGTTGGGTCGGCCCGGACCGGCTGCGGGTGGAGCCGGATCCGGTCTGGCCGGTGGGGGTGTTGCAGCTGAGCCTGCTCGACGGTTTCGCAGGGCCCGAAGGACGTCCGCTGGTCGCGGCCGGAAGCGCGTCGGTTCGGGTGTCTGCTCCGCCCCGGGAGCCGCCGGTGGCGTTCCTCCGGGCGCCGGCTCCGGGCTCCGCCGCTCCCTCGAACCTGGCGGCGGTGGTCGTCGGGGTCCGTCCCCCCGAAGCCGCGTCCGAGGTCGAGGTCGTGACCCTGAGCGACGGGCAGAGCGAGCTGACGTTCCGGGCGGCGGCTCGGGCCTTGGGGGCGGTCCGGGCCACGGGGGCTCCGGCGTGCCCCCCTTTGTGTCCGGGGGCCGCCATCACCGTCCGCGTCGAGGGTGGAGCCGCCGCCGATGGGTCGGCAAGCTTTCGGGTGGGACCGACGCCGGACCACCGAGCTCCCCGGCGGACCGGTCCGCCCGAGGTGGCCACCCATGCGGCCGGCGTGGACCTGGCCTTTTCGGTGGACGAGCCCGGGTGGGTGGAACTGTGGGCCCCAGACGCCCCGGAGGCCCAGATCGCGGGCTTCGTTTTCGGACGAGACCGCATCGAGGGGAGGGTGTCCGGATTGCCCTCCCGAGTGCCGGTCGAGCTGCGACCCCGGGTGTACGATCTGGCCGGCAACGGGCGAGATCTGCCGGGTCAGGTGGTGGAGCGCCCCCGGGTTCCCGAAATCCGGTTCAGTGAGGTCGTAGCCAGTCCCCTGCGGGACTGGGGCGACAGCGAGCCGGCCGGGGTGCCCTTCGACGCACGCCCCGGCTCCGGCTCCGTATCCGACGCCGACGAGTGGGTGGAGTTGGTTCACCATGCCGACCGGCCGGTGGACCTGCGCCGGCTCGGGGTGGAGATCGAGGCGGTCGACGGCAGCCCGTCGGTCACGCCGCTGCTCGGCGCGCCCGCCCTGCACTTTGGGGCGGGCGGTCGGCCTTCGGAGTGGATGCCCCGAGAGGGCTTGGTCGTGCGGCTGCGGGGCAGCCTGTCCAGCCAGGATCTGACCCTGCGGCTGATGAGCGGAGGGCTCGAGCTGGATCGGGTCGTGCTGGGAGACGATGGGGATCACCCGGGTGGCTCTCCACCGGACGCGGTGCACGGCTCGATCGCTCGCGACGTGCGGGGCAGATGGCGTTGGTGCGCGCCCTCGCCAGGAGATGGGCTTCCGGCAGGGGCGTGCATCGACGGGTGACCGGCCCGACCGCTCGATGTAAGGGCCCCGGATCGATGGCGGGCCACAGCAAGTGGAACAACATCAAGCGCAAGAAGGGCGCCGTCGATGCCAAGCGGGGCAAACTGTTCACCAAGCTGTCGCGGGAGATCCAGGTGGCATCCCGGCTCGGCGGTGGCGACCCGGCGGGCAATCCGCGCCTTCGGCTGGCGATCCAGACCGCCCGAGCGCAGTCGATGCCGATGGACAACATCGAGCGGGCCATCAAGAAGGGCACGGGGGACCTGGAAGGCAAAGAGCTTCGAGAGCTGGTCTATGAAGGATACGGCCCAGGTGGCGTGGCCTACATGCTCGAGGTCACCACCGACAATCCGACCCGCACGCTCAACGAAGTGCGCAACGCGTTCGAAAAGAGCGGCGGAAGCTTCGCCAAATCGGGTGCCGTGGCCTTTCAGTTCGAAAAGCGGGGCATGCTGCGGTTTTCGGCGGATCGGCACTCGGAAGACGACGTCACGCTGGCTGCGGCAGAAGCGGGTGCCGAAGACGTGGTCACGGAGGACGAAGATGTGGTGGTCTACACCGAGGTGGCCCAGTTCCACGCCGTGCAGGAGGCGCTCGAGGCCGCCGGGTACGCCCCCGAGCGGGCCGAGCTGACCATGATCCCTTCCGCGACCGTCCGCTGCGACGAGCGCGAAGCTGCGGCCAACCTGAAACTGTGGGACAGGCTCGACGACAACGACGACGTCGCGAACATCTGGGCCAACCTCGAAGTCGATCCAGAGGTCTGGGCGCGGCTGCAGGGGGCAGATTGACGATCCTGGGCGTCGACCCGGGGTCGCGCTGCGCGGGATGGGCGTTGGTCCAGCCCGCCGGGTCGCGGGTGGAATACCTGGGCCACGGGACGATCCGACTGGACCCGAAGGCGCCGCTTTCGGAGCGGCTGGCCGTGCTGTTCGACGCTCTCAAAGAACTGTGCCGGGATGGGGCGCCCGACACGGTGGTGGTCGAGTCCCTCTTTCAGCACAAGAACGCCCGGAGCGCCCTGGTGCTCGGGCACGCTCGCGGCGTCGTGTTGCTCTGTGCTCACCACAGCGGCGCCACCCTGCTCGAACTGACTCCGGCCGAGATCAAGAAGGCGGTGACCGGTCGGGGCCGGGCGGACAAGCATCAGGTTCAGCAGATGGTCGTGGCCTTGCTCGGCCTTCGGACCGTGCCGGCAGCCGACGCCGCCGATGCCCTGGCGGTGGCGGTGGCGG
Organism: Myxococcales bacterium LLY-WYZ-16_1; assembly: GCA_031800475.1. Taxonomy (GTDB): domain Bacteria; phylum Myxococcota; class Kuafuiibacteriia; order Kuafuiibacteriales; family Kuafuiibacteriaceae; genus Kuafuiihalomonas; species Kuafuiihalomonas phototrophica. The sequence goes on along the minus strand of DAPKRQ010000209.1, from coordinate 2,673 downwards.
GTTCGGTCTACGGCCGAGCTCGCCAGATGGTCCACGGGGTCGAGGTGGGCCGATGATCGGTCGGCTCCGCGGTCGCGTTTGGGATCGGACCGCCAGTCAGGTGGTGGTGGACGTGCAGGGCGTCGGGTACGAGGTGACGGTGTCTGCCCACACCGGGGCGCAGCTGGGCGAGACGGTGGAGCTTTTCGTCTACACCCACGTTCGAGAGGACGTGCTCCAGCTTTTCGGGTTCGCCACGTTGACCGAGCGGCGGTTGTTCGACCTGCTGCTCACGGTGCCCAACGTGGGCCCGGTCAAGGCCATGCAGGTCCTGCAAAGTCCCGTGGAGACCTTCGTCGACGCCGTGGCGAGCCGCGACGTGCAGCGGCTGGCCAAGCTGCCCGGCGTCGGCAAGAAGACCGCCGAGCGGATCCTGGTGGACTTGGCCGACAAGGTCACGGCCGTGGCGGGTGCGGCGTCGTCCTCGGCCCCCCCGGCCCCGAGGGCCGAAGACGGCCTCCGAGAGGACTTGGTCAGCGCGTTGCTCCACCTGGGATTTCGAGAGAGCCAGGCCGAAGAGGCGGCCGAAGTGGCCCTGGCCCGAGGTCGAGGCCCCCTTCAGGACCTGGTGCGCCGGGCCCTCGGTCACCTGAGTGACCGGCGCGGAAAGGACGCCCCGTGAACGACCGCGAGCGACCGGAGCTGCGGGTCTTCGATGGCCAAGCATCCGCCGAGGACCGATCGGCGGAGCCGACCCTTCGCCCCCGAACCTTCGACGAGTACATCGGGCAGGCCCAACTGAAAGACAACTTGCGCATTTTCGTTCAGGCGGCCCGGGCGCGCCAGCAGGCTTTGGACCACATGCTGTTCAGTGGCCCTCCCGGGCTCGGCAAGACCTCGCTGGCCCACATCATCGCCGAGGAAATGGGGGTTCGGTGCGTGTTCACGTCCGGGCCCGCCCTCGAAAAGAAGGGGGACTTGGCCGGCATCCTCACCTCTTTGGAATCCCGGGACGTTCTCTTCGTCGACGAGATTCACCGGCTGACCGCGGCGGTCGAAGAAAACCTGTACCCGGCCATGGAGGATTTTCGCTTCGACATCGTCATCGGCGACGGACCCCACGCCCGGACCGTGACCTTGCCTTTGCCGGAATTCACTTTGGTGGGCGCGACCACCCGAGCCGGCCTGGTTTCGAGCCCTTTGCGAGACCGTTTCGGATTCTCGGCTCGGCTCGATTTCTACAGCCCCTCCGAACTCGAGAACATCGTGGTCCAGTCGGCGGACCGGCTTCGGGTGTCGCTGGAGCCCGGTGCCGCCACCGAGGTGGCACGCCGCTCCCGAGGTACCCCCCGAGCGGCCAACCGGTTTTTGCGGCGTCTGCGGGATTTTGCCGAGGTGTTGGGCGACGGCACCATCTCGACCGACATCGCTCGCCGGGGGTTGGGCGCTCTCGGCGTCGACGATGACGGGCTGGACGAGATGGACCGGCGGTTGCTCCACGCCCTGGTCGTGCACTTCGAAGGCGGCCCGGTCGGCCTGGATACCTTGGCTGCAGCCCTCGGCGAGGAGCCGCACACCCTCGAAGACGTGTACGAGCCCCACCTGATCCAGCAGGGGTTTTTGAAGCGCACGCCCCGCGGTCGGGTCGCCACGGCCCGTGCATCCGGCCGCATCGCCAAGCCCTGAGCAACCGCCGGGACTCAGGGCTCGGACAAGGCGGCCGACAGCGCGGCGGCTTTGACCCGTGTCTCTTCCCACTCGGCCTCCGGGTCCGAATCGAGCACGATGCCGCCGCCGACGCCGAATCGGACGTGGGCTCCCCGGATCTCCGCCGTGCGGATGGCGATGCTGGCCGTGAGCTCTCCGTGCGGGTCCCGGTGGACGATGCTGCCCGTGTAGATCCCCCGGGCATCCTCTTCAAGACCGTCGATCCATTCCATCGAACGTAGCTTCGGTGCTCCGGTGATGGAGCCACCCGGAAACAGCGCAGTCCAAAGTCGCTCGAGTGAAACTTCGGGGGCGAGTCGGGCCTCGACGGTGGTCGTGAGGTGATGAACGGTCGGAAAGGACTCTACGTACACGTCCGAAGCCTGCACCGAGCCGACCCGGGCGACCCGCCCCATGTCGTTGCGCACCAAGTCCACGATCATCAAGTGCTCGGCCCGGTCCTTTTCGCTGCCGAGAAGGGAACGGGCCGACTCGCGGTCGGTGCCGGCATGCGGATGACGGGGACGTGTGCCTTTGATCGGGAAGCTTCGCAGACGGTCGTCCACCGCGTGCAGAAGGCACTCGGGCGATCCGGAAACGATATGGTGGTCGTCGTCCACCGAAACGAACGCAGCGAATGGAGGTGCGGTAGCGCCCTCGGCCAGTCGAAGAAACGCCGCCCGCGGATCGCCGCGGTAGCTACCCAGGAGCGGGTAGGTGAAGTTGGCTTGGTAGAGCTCGCCTCGTTGGATCGCGTCCCGGAGTCTGCGAACCCGCTCGACGTACGCCCGCTTGGACACCCCGGGCACCAGGTCCCGGGGTAGGCCGCCTCGGAGTGCCGGGGAAGGCGGACTGACCCAGCGGCGCAGTCGCTCCGCGGACCGGCGTCCGGACGGGCTCGGGACGCAGGCGATGCGACCCGCGCCGGAGGCCTCGTCCCGCTCGAACCACGCGGAAAAGCGCAGGGAGAGGGCGGCCGGTCCTCCC
>DAPKRQ010000208.1:0-14061 GCA_031800475.1 Myxococcales bacterium LLY-WYZ-16_1 | reverse complement strand
GGCTTGGGGCGGGGCGTTCGACCCGTTGGTCCCCCTGGGCGGGGGTCACCGGCTTCAGGGGGCGGACACCCGGGTTGGCAGGTCCGGCAGGGGGCCGGACCCGTATAGCGCTCGGTATCGGGCCCAGGCTTCCAAGACCTTTTTTACGTACCGCCGGGTCTGACGAACTCCGATGGATTCGACGAAGCGGTCCAGCGGACCCGCGCCCTTGGCGACAAAGCGTCGGGTGAGCCCTCCGCCCGCATTGTAATTGCTCAGCGCCAGCGGCGCACTGCCGAACCGGTCGAAGCCCTCTTTTAGAACGTAGGCACCGAGCCGAGCGTTCAAGGCCGGGTCTTTCAGTCTTTCCGGGTTCCGAAGTCTACCGCCCTCTACCGAAGCGAATGCTTCGGCCGCGGTGGGAGGCATGAGTTGCGTCAGGCCAACGGCCCCGGCCCAGCTGACCACGTCCGCATCGAAGGTGCTCTCTTCGCGAGCCAAGGCGAGAAGCAGCAGGGGGTCGAGTTCTCGCTCGTCTGCTGCAGCGCGGATTTCGGTCCAGTAGGGGCGACTGTATGCGGTGCGCCAAGCGACCAGGCTGTCGGGGGTGAGACCGTCCTTCAATAAGCGCTCTTGGACGCTTCGCACCAGACGTTGCGCGTAGGCGTGGTCGCCGAGCTGCTCCATGCGGCGAGCCAAAGTCAGCCGCTCGGGCGCAGCCCACTTCTTCTCGCACCCGAGGGTTCGAAGCACAGAGCGGGCGTGTCCCCACAGTCCGGCCGCCTTCAGTCGTTCTGCGAGCCGGGCCTTCGGGTGCTCGTCGACGCTCGGGCTTTCGGTCCATTCCGTATCGCCCTCCCGAGCCGTGCGAAGAAGCTTCGCTTCGAAAGCCTGAGCCCCGTCGGCAGACAGAGCTCGCCAGCGTTTGAGAGCAAGCAGGCCATGGTAGGAGACTCGAGAGATCAATTCACGATATGCGCGGGTCGCCTCTTCTTGCTCCGTCTTCTCAGTCAACTTGGCTTGCCAGTACATCGCTCGCTCCCGAACTGTGCGGTCCCGGGCGCGCGTCATGGGCTTCAGGTGCCGCAGAGCCCGGTCGCGATCGCCCTCCATCAAAGCGCCCCACGCCAGTTTCCACTCTGCCTCCCACCGATAGTCGCCCTTTGGCGTCGTCCGAACCAGGGTCTCGAGCACTTTTCGGGCTGCTGCCAGGTCGCGGTCCTCGAGGACCAAGGCTCGCCGGTAGACGATGTCGTCCCAGTACCGGTGTTTGGGGCCGACGGCGGCGTCCAGGGCGTCTGCGAGCTTTGCGAGTTGGTCGGCTCGACCGCGGATCTTGGCAACGTGCGCTTGGAGCAAGATCGCTTTCGCTTGGGTGGTTCGGTCGCCAGCGGCTTCGCACGAAGAGCGGGCTTTGCGCAGGCCCACCATGGCGGAAGTGTAGTCGCGGAGCTTTCGGCTCGCTTTGCCGACGACGTATGCCAGGCGGCATCTGCCGCGGGGCCCCGGCCCCCGGCCTTTGGCGCCGAGCCAGGCTCGGGCTTCGGCGCGGGCACGGCGATTTTGATGGGTGTCGAGCAGGGTCAGGGCGCGCGAAATGCGCTGCGACCAGGTGGGCAGCAGCCGCGCGATGCCCGCAAGTCCGAGGGCATCGGCCAGGGCCGAAGCTTCGGGGGTGTCCGGCGTTTCGAGCAGCAGGGACCGAGCCGCTGGTCTGGGGTCGGCCCCCGCCTCTTTCAAGCGGCGGCGAAGGAGGTCCCAAGTTTCGCCCAGCAGGGACTCCTCGCGCAGGCGCTGCAACGCCGCCGACGGATCTGGGGTGAACCGCGCGATGGCGTCCTGGGCGGCTTGCCGTGCCGGGTGGTCTCGGGTCGGTACGCAGCCGTCGAAGATCGACAGGTCGATGCGCGGCACCAGGGCATCGGCAGGGGGGAGGGCCCGGGTCTTCTCGACGCTCGGATCCAGCTCGGCCCGGGCCTTTAGGGCCTTCAAAGCCACCACGGTCCGGCGCCACGCCGCAGGCAGGTCGCCCAGGACGGCCTCTGCCTGCTCGATCCGGCCCCATCGGATCGAGGCCTGGGCCTTTTCCCAGGGCGCCGCTTCGGTGGGGGGCGATTCCGTCTCGGCCGGTGGCGGAGGTGTTTCTGCGGGGGCTTTGCGGCCGGACCCCGACGTCTGCGACGTCGGAGCGTCCGGGTCGGCTGCGGCGACAGACAGTGCAAGCAGACTTGCGGTTAGAAAGGCCACGCCTCGCTTTTCGGCCAACGGTGGCGCGATGAAAAGCGCAAACTTTGCCGAAGTCACCGTACTTCGGCCGCGATCGGCACGGTCGTTCACTACGGCCGGTCCTCCGGGGTCGTTCACTTCGGCCCTCCGAGAGCGGGGACATGGCGCGCAGAACCGACGGGGCGGGGGCTGCGCCTTGACGCCGAGGTCCGCCGGTTCGTAGGGGCCCACCATGAGTACCCCTCAGGGAAACGAATTTCCTTTCGCGGGAGCGGAGGCGCCCGCGTCCGAAAGGCGTGACGCAACGAGCCGACTCGAGACCCCCCGGGCCTGGGTGCTGTGGCTCGGAGTGGCCACCGTGTCCGGGCTGGGGTCCGGCATCGCCCGGGCCGACGAGGGCATGTGGACCTTCGACAACTTCCCCAAAGATCTGGTGGAGTCCCGGTACGGGTTCGCGCCGAGCGACGAATGGCTCGATACCGTGCGGGCAGCGTCGGTCCGCCTCGGCAACGGCTGCTCGGGCAGCTTCGTGTCCAAGCGAGGGCTGATCCTGACCAACCACCACTGCGTCCTGCGGTGTGTGCAGCAGCTGTCCACTGCCGACGAAAACCTGGTACAGAGCGGCTTTTATGCCGAAAAGATGGAGGACGAGCGACGCTGCCCGGGCCTGGAGGTCAACCGCCTCGAATCCATCGAAGACGTCACCGAACGGGTGGCCAAAGCGACCGAAGGCAAAAAGGGTGAAACCTATGTGTCGGCCAAGAACGCGGTGATCGCCGACATCGAAAGCGGATGCGGATCCGACGAGACCACCCGATGCGACGTGGTGGAGCTTTACGGGGGCGGGCTTCACCATCTGTACCGGTACCGCCGTTTTCAAGACGTGCGTCTGGTGTTCGCGCCGTCGGTCAAGGCGGCCTTCTTCGGTGGCGACCCGGACAACTTCAACTTTCCTCGGTACGCGTTCGATGCCGCCTTTTTGCGGCCTCGGGTCGACGATCGGGCCGTCCGGGTCAAAGAGTATCTTCGATGGAGCAAGAAGGGTGTTGATGACGGTGACCTCGTTTTCGTTTCGGGACATCCGGGACGGACCAATCGATTGAAAACCGTGGCCGAGCTCGAGTATCTGCGTGACTGGGGGCTTCCCGAGGTGCTTTTGCGGTTGGCCGAGGAGCGAGGCTTGTTGGCCCAGTTTTCGCGGGCTTCGAACGAAAACGAACGAATTGCTCGAGGACGACTCTTCGGGGTGGAGAACGGCCTGAAAGCGCTGCAGGGGCGCCGCGCTGCCCTGGCGGACGACACCTTCTTCGGAACGCTGGTCGAAGCTGAAACCGATTTCCGAGGAAAGCTCGCCGGCGACGACGAAACGCTCGAAGCGTTTCGAGAGATCGCGGAGGCAATGGAGAGGTACCGTGTCATTCGAACTGACCTGCGGTACAAGGAAAGGCATCGAAACTACGGATCCAAGCTGTTTGGGCATGCGCTAGACCTGGTCCGCTGGAAAGAAGAGCAGCAAAAACCCAATGCAGACCGGCTGCCCGAGTACGCCGAAGCGAAGAAGCCCGCGCTGAAGGCGGGGATCACTTCCGCAGCCCCCATCTATCCGAGTCTCGAGCAGACGCTGCTGGGTCACTACTTCACCCGACTTCGGGCAGACCTCGGCCCCGACGATCCTTTCGTGAAGGCGGTCTTGGGCGACGAAGCACCGTTTGCGTTGGCCGAGCGGTTGGTGAAGGAAACCCGGCTCGCGGATCCAGAGCTGCGCGAGAAGTGGTTCGACGATCCGGTATCCTTGGAGGTGGATGCAGATCCGATGCTGAAGCTCGCGAAGGTGATCTCGGACGCGGGTCGCGAGATTCGGTCGGTGTTCGAAGACGAGATCGAATCGGTGGTGGATAGGGCCCGCGCGAAGATCGCGGACGCGCGCTTTCGCATCTACGGTACCGAGACCTATCCGGATGCGACTTTTTCGCTGCGCCTTTCTTTCGGCACGGTGAAGGGATTTCCGGACCGCGGCAAGGAGGTGCCACCGTTTACCCGTGTTCGGGGGCTGTACGAACGCGCCACCGGAAACGAGCCGTTCGCTCTTTCGCCTCGATGGAAAGAAAAGAAAGACGCGATCGACCTTTCGACTCCGATGAACTTCGTGACCACCAACGACATCATCGGGGGGAACTCGGGCTCCCCGGCCATCAACCGCGACGGGCGGATCGTGGGTCTCGTATTTGACGGCAACATTCATTCGTTGGGCGGGGACTTCGGGTTCGATCCGCGGGTCAACCGTGCAGTTTCGGTCGACGTGCGGGTGATCCGGGAGGGACTGCACGAGGTGTACGGGGCCAAAAGACTGCTGAAGGAAATTCGCTGAGCGGCGGCCGGCCCCGCCGCTCGTGAGGCCGCGGATTTCGGAGGCCCGAGGGTGCTGGCCTCGCGCGTTCCTGGCGGGGTTGCCTCTGTCTGTTGGGAGGCGTCGGTGGCATGGGCTGCCCCACGGGCGCGTTCGGGGTTGGTGTCGCTCAGCCACCGGGTGCGCCCGTGGCTGAGGGTGATGCTGCCCATGGGGAGCGCCAGCGCCGCTGGCGGGGTTGGCTTGGGCCTTCGGGAGCGCCACCCGTCGAGCGGGCGCCGCTCACGGGCTACAGAGGAGCAGGTCGCCCAGGGGTTCGGTCAACCGGCTGTCCAGGCAGGTCGGCTCGAACAAGAGCGGCACTTCGCAGCACGAAAATGCCGGGTCACCGCAGGGATCCGACTCCCTCCGGTCGCAGGGGCGGACGGTGCAGAAGCCGACAGCAACGGAAGAGGACAGGCTCTGTCGCACGCAGACTGGCGCATCCGAAGCGCAATCTGCATTGCAGCTGCAGAGATCTCCGAGACCGGCGCCACCGTCCGCGTCGCAGTCCTCCGGTTCCGGCGCGCACAGGCCTTCTCCGACCAACGGAACATCGCATGCCTCGTCCGGGCCACAGTCCTCGTCCCCTTCGCAGGGCGTGCGGCACGTCCCTTCGGCGCAAACGAGACCCGAAGCGCAATCTCGCCTGCACCCGCAGGCTTCTCCATCATCCCGGGGACTTTCGGCGATGCAGGCGATGCACACGGTTTCGGCGCCCCTCAGCTCGCAGGCATGGTCTTCGGGGCAGCCCCGGTCGATGACCGGGACGCACTGGGTGACGGCGCAGAGCCCGTCTCGACAAACCAGGCCGGTCTGACCGCCATCGACCTGCATGGAGCCGCAGTCTCGGTCGCATACGCAGGACTGGCCGAGCTCGAGACCCCCGGGTTCGGGCGAGGCACACCGCTGGCAAAAAGGCTCGACGGGACCGAAACCCTCCAGGCAGGCGTAGCCAGCGGGGCACCCGGATTGCGGGCAGTCGATGGTGCAGTAGCTCGGACCTTCCAGGTCCACCAACAGGTTGCGGGCGCACCGGGGAGCATCCGCTGCGCAATCTGCGTTGCAACCACAGTCTTCGCCAAAGGTCCGTGAACCATCGCCGTTCGCGAGGCACAGTGGGTTTTCGAACGAGCCCCCGTCCCGTGACACCCCGCCGTCGGAGCCACCCCCGTCCTCGGGGCGCCCGCCGTCTGGGTTTTCGTCCCCGAGGCCGCCGTCCCGCGGGTCCGTCGGGTCCCCATCCGCCGGCCCCCCGCCGTCGCCGGGGTCTCGAGGCGGGGTGCGGTCCGCCGCCCCGGGGCTGCCGCCATCGCCCGAGCCCGGTCCGCCCAATTCCGATCCGCCCGAACCGCTGCACGCCCCAGCCAACAGGCTTGCCCCCATTGCGGTCCACAAGGGCCATCGCATGGATCCACCGTACCCCGAGGCCCGCTTCGGGGCGAGGCGAGCCCGCTCGGGCGGCCTGGCTTTTTGCTCATGACAATCATTCGCAAAACCGTTACGCCGCCGCGAGTGAAGGCCTGGGTCCGCCAAAGCGTGGGAATCGGTGCCGCCATGGGCGTCTGGGGCGCGTGGAGCGCTGCTTCAGGCCAAAGTGTCCCCCAGCCAGACCTGCAGCCGGCCTTGGAACGGGGCCGGGCCGACGACGATGCGCTGGGTGGCTCTCGCGGGTCCGAGGCGCTTCAGGTGCTGGCCGCGCTGCAAGGCGCCAATCAGCTTCGGGTCGAAGCCGGCCGGCGCAGGGCCGACGCGGAGCGCATCCGGATGGAGCTGGCCGCCGAGGCCGCTCGATTGAAGTTGGAAACCGCCCGGCTGAAGACCGAAACCGAGTCCTTTCGGACGGAGGCTCGCAAGATTCGGGAGACCTTGGGGCCAGTTCAGCAGCGCGCTGAAGCGGTCGAGGCCCTGGAGTTTCGGGTGGTCGACCGGATTCACCAAGCCCTCGACCGGTTGGCCGGGACCGTTCCGCCGGGGGTCGTTCCGGCCCGGCCCGAAAAGCCCGCGACGACCGCGAGCGGTCGGGTGGACGCGGCGCTGGACCGGCTGGAAGCCACGGAGCGGCAATTGGCCGCGGTGACGGTCGAAGTGGTGGAGGGACGGCTCCGAGGAACGCCCCTGGGGGTGGAGCTGCTTCGGTTCGGCGGCGCGGCAGCGTGGTGGATCAGCTTGGATGGAACGTCGGCCGGTTGGGCCCTGCCCACGGCCGAGGGCCTCGAACTGCGGCCCGGCCCGGACTTACTGATCGGACGGGTGGAGCGGGCCGTGCAGATGGCCAAGGGGCGGGCGACCGCCCTTCCGATCACGCTGCCCCTGCCCCCCGACGCCGCCGAGGGAGGCCGCGGGCGTTGAAGGACGAAGGTTCGCTTCGGCGCGGTCGGATCGGTGTCGGGGGGCTCGGCCTCGGGTCGGGGATCCTGATCGCCGTCCTGGGCGTTGAAACCCCCGCATGGGCGCAGGCCGAGGGGTCGGCCTCGAGCGGGACCGAGCTGCTTCGACGCGCACGCGAACGGCGCGCCGGTGCGTCGACCGAGCTCGAGCGCGCCACCCGAGCCATGGAGCGGGCGCGAACCGAAGGTCTCGAGGCCATCGAAGCCGCTCGCGAAGCCCGCAAACGGGCGGAGGCAGCGCACAGCCGTGCCCAGCAGGCGCTCGAGGCCCTCGAAGCCCGAAACCGGATCCCGGTGGACGAGCAGGCCCGCCGACTCGAGCGCCGCCAGCGGAGACTGTGGGTGGGGACGTCCACTGGGGGGGCCATGCCGGCCGACCCGGAGAGCTTTGGCCGCTCGGTGGAGGCTGCACTCGAACGGCGACTGGACGCGCTCCGAGCGTCATCCCGTGTGCGGCGTGGGTCCGAGCCGGTCATGGCTCGAAACGGCCAGGTGCGCGAAGTCCCGGTGCTTCGGCTCGGGGCGGCCATGGCCATCGCAGGCGGGTCCGATCCAGAGACGAGCGGCTTCGTGATCCCTTCGAAAGACCCTGGCGGTCTTCCGCGTGTGAGCGGTGTGCCGTTCGACGAGGAGCAGCGCGCGGACGCCCGAGCCGTGGCCCGCGGATCGGCCAGAGAAGTGCCGCTGGACATCGATGGAACTCTGGCCCGGACCGATGCTCCCGTGGCGCGGACGTTTTTGGATCGGCTCGAAGCGGGCGGGGTTTTCGTGTGGCCGATCTTGGCGGTGGGGTTGTTGGGGCTGCTCCTTTCGACCGAACGCATTGCCTTCTTTTGGAAGGATCGAACGCCGCGCGTAGTCTTGGAACGGCTGCTCGCCGAGCTTCGGCGGGGCAGGGCAGCCGCGGTTCGGGACTGGTCCAGCGACGGCCGAACCACGCTGAAGCGGATCGCTCGGGAAGCCGTCGACACCCCCGATCCAGAAACCCGGGACGCCTTGCTGGAAACCGCGTTGCTTCGGGAGGAGCCGGCGGTTCAGCGGGGCTTGGGGATCATCGCCGCCTGTGCCGGCATCGCCCCGCTGTTGGGGCTGCTCGGCACGGTGACCGGAATGATCTCGACTTTCGACGTGATCACGGTCCACGGCACCGGCAATCCTCGGCTTTTGTCGGGTGGGATTTCGGTGGCGTTGGTGACCACCCAGGTCGGCTTGATCGTGGCGGTTCCGCTGGTGTTGTTGCACGCGGTGCTGTCGCGGACCGCCCAGCGCAAGGGTAGCGATCTCGAAGCGATGCGCTCGGCCCTGCTGGAGCAAACCGGAGTCCAGGGAGCGGGGCAGTCGTGAGTGTGGCGATGGAGTGGTTTGGGCGGGGCGGACCGGTCATGCCGATCCTGCTGTTGGTGGGCTTGGCGCTCTATGGCCTGCTCGCCCATCGGATTCTGCAGCCGTCGGCACGTGAGCAGGATCCGACCGTGATCCGGGCTTTGATTTCGGCGGCGCCGTTGCTCGGTCTGTTGGGTACGGTGACCGGGATCGTGGGCAGCTTCGAGGCCATGATGGTGCAGGGCGATGCCCGAGCCATGAGCGCCGGCATCGCCGAGGCGCTGACCACCACCCAGTACGGGCTGGCTCTGGCTGCGCCCGCGCTTCTTTTGGAACGACTTTTGGGCCGCCGCCGCCCGACTGCGGTGGCTCCCGAGCATGGCGCGGCGTCGGTGGTGACGGCCGACAGGGCGCAGCCGGGGCCCGCCGCAGTGGGCGCGGGCTCGTGGGTGGCGCCGCCAGGGGCTGATGTGGCCTCGGGGAACCCGTCCGGGCGGTGAGTGATGGCGCGGCGCAAAGTATTTCAGACCGGTTCGGACGGCGGGGCTCAGATCGAGATGGCTCCACTCATCGACATGGTCTTCATTCTTCTGATCTTCTTCATGGTGGCTTCCAGCTTCGTTCGCGAGGCGGGGGTGGAGATCACGCGCCCCGAAAGCCGGACTGCGCAATCGCTCGAAGACGAGTTCGTGCCGGTGGCGGTGGACCGCCAGGGGCTGGTGCACGTGGCGGGGCGGACGATTCCACCGGACTCGGTGCGGGGCATTCGGGCGGTGCTCGACGAGACCGGACGCCGGCGGGTTTTGGTGCAGGCCGACCGAAAAGTGCCGGCCCAGCTGCTGATTCAGGTGCTCGACAGCGCCAAGCTCGCTGGAGCCACCCAAGTGGACGTGGCCGTGGAGCGGGAGGGATCCTGACGTGAAGGTCGGCCATTGGGCGGCGATCGGCATATCGAGCGTGGCCGTGAACGGCATGCTGTTGTTCGGGCTGGCGACTGCCATGGGCGGCGCGGACGTGGCCGAAGAAGAGATTGGACCGGATCGGGTCCGGGTCGTGGCCCGGCCTCCTCCTCCTCCTCCACCGCCCGATCCGAACCCACCGGCCGCGGACGCGCCGAGCTCTGCAACTGCGCCGCCCGCATCGCTCGCGCCACCGGTGGAGACATCACCAGTTCAGGGGACTCTCGAAGGGCTGCCGATTCCAAAGACCCAGCGGGAACTATTCGCGGAGTGGCAGGGAGCAGGAAAGCTTCCGTCGTTCGTGGCGTCGGGGGCGTCGGCGCGTAGTGCCGGCAAGGTTCTCGAAGTCCAAGAGGCGCAACTTCTGTTTCAGCCGAACCTGGAGCGCTACTACCCTCGGCGGGCCCGGGATGGGGGGATCGAGGGGCACACCGACGTGCTCTTGTCCGTGAGTGCCCGGGGTAAGGTCGAGGACGTTCAGATCCTCGACAGTCAGCCGCCGGGAGTCTTCGAAGGTGCGGCCCGGGCGGCCGCCCGTCAATTGAGGTTGCAGCCGGCAAAGCGAAACGGCCGGCCTCAGCCATCGAAAAAGGCATTGCGTTTGACATGGACTTTGCCCGACCGACACTGAAATTCGTTTCGAACGGACGGGCCCAGCGCCCGCTGGGGTGGTGTGTTCGGCGCTGCGGCCGCGCGGGAACGACTCTGGCGGCGGTCCTCGCCGCCGTGGGGGCGATCCCGACTGGCCCCTGGATGGGCCGGTCCAGCGCCCAGGGCGAAACGCATTTCTTTGCGCCCTCGGGCGGAGTGTCGCCTCCGAGGGAATCGTCGTCTCCCGGGAAACCGTCGTCTCCCGGGGAATCGTCGCCTCCCGGGGAATCGTCGCCTCCTGGGGAATCGTCGCCTCCCGGGGAATCGTCGTCTCCCGGGGAACCGTCGTCTCCCGGGGAATCGTCGTCTCCCGGGGAATCGTCGTCTCCCGGGGAATCGTCGTCTCCCGGGGAATCGTCGCCTCCCGGGGAATCGTCGCCTCCCGGGGAACCGTCGTCTCCCGGCGCCTCTTCATCTGCGGGTGGGTGGACGTTTTTCCGGTGGGCGCTTTCGATTCGGACGTTTTCGAGCCCTGCAGAAGGTTTGCTCTCGCACCTCGGGCTCGCAGGGGCCGTGGATTTCTTTTCGCCCGCCGCGGCCCATGCCGCGCCCGCCGCAGCCCACGCCGCGCTCGCCGTGGCCCACGCTGCGCCCGGGTCCGATGATCGCCGGCGCGGGCGGGACGACGACCGTCCCCGCGAAGTGTCGGCGGAGCTGGCCAAGCTCCTGACCGCGGGGCAGCGGGCGCTCGAAGCGAACGACCCCGGCGCGGCCCTGCGGATTTTGAGCAGCTACGAGGGCGAGCCCGATCCCCTGCAGCTGCTCTTGGCGGGGTACGCCCACCACGAGCTCGAGGAGTACGCCAAAGCAGAGGCCGCGTTCGAGCAGGCCATCGAGCTCGACGACACGCTGCGCGAGGCGCGGCTGGGCCTGGCCCGCACCCGGGTCATGGCCGAGCGCTGGGCGGCGGCCATCGACATCCTTCGGACCTTCGTGGACGTGGACACGAGTCGAGCCGGCGAATTGGGGCTGTATGCGCGGGCGGCCTTCGAGAAAGGCGATCTGCGGCTCGCGAATGTGCTGGTGGAGCGGGGCCTGATCCGGTTTCCCACCAATCTGCCCCTTCGCCGGTTGGACGCGGCACTGCTGCTGCAGCGACAGGCCTATGGAGAGGCGATGGAAGCGGCGCTGTCCGTCTTGGCCCAGGCTCCGAGCGATGCCTTGGCGTGGAGGCAGCTGGCGGCGGCGGCGGACCAGGTAGACGGACCGGTTCGGGTCACCGCGCCCCGAGGCTCCAGTGGGGGAGGCCCGCAGAGCCCCTCCACCAGCCCGAGTCCCGGCGCCACGAGCCGAGGTGAAGGGGGCCGCTCGGCGGCCTCCGGGACGCTCGTCGACGTGATGGACGCGGGCCCTTTGGCCCTGGCGGCCCTGGAGGCGGCGGAGCTGGCCGACCCGCGGCCCACCCAAGTGCGCTTGCGCAGAGCGGCTGCGCTGTTCGAGCGGGGTGCACTCGACGCGGCGGCCGAGGTCTTGAACCTCGAGCGCTGGTCAGGCCGGGTCCCCCCCCAAGCCGTGCCCTTGGCGGTCCGGGTGCATCTGGAGCTGAACGACCGGAAGGCGGCAGTGGCTTGGTCCGAAGAAGCGCCGGGCGCCCTGTCCGGCGTGCTGAAGGCCCGGGTCGAGCTGGAGCGCCGGCTGCTCGAGGATGGTCCCAAAGCGGCTGCGGCCTGGGCCTTCGAAGAGAACGTGCTTCCTTTGCTTCCCACCGAGACCCTGCTGCGGGTCGCCCGAGCCCTTCCCGAGCCCGAGGCCATCCGCTGGCTCCGCTACGCCAGCCTTCGCACCGATTCTTGGGGCACCGTGGCTCGGGCCGAACTGAGCACCCGCTGAAGCGCGCGCGAGGCCCACCCACCGAAGCGGGGCAGGCCCCACCAGTCTCAGGGGACGCGGGCGTCGGGTCCCTCCGCTGGCGTCGGGTGCGGCCAGCAGGCCCCGAGCAGGCCCACGATTCCCAGCTCCCGAACCCACGCTTGGGCCGGTCCGAGGAGCCCCGCCAGCGAGCTCGGCAAGAAGATACACAGCGAAGCGGCCACCGCGAGGCCGGTGCGCCACGGCCCCCGGGGCACGCAAAAGGCCACCGCCGTCAAAGGCAAAATCGCCACCAAGTCGTAGTCGTGGGCCGGCACGCACAGCACCGCCCACGCCAGGCCGGCCGCCGCGAAGAACATGGGGGCGGTTCGAGCGAACGGGCCGATGACGATGGTGCCGACCGCGAGTCCGACCGCCGCCAAGGCGAGCGAGGTGCCGCCCGGCATCGGCACACCGAGGGCGACGAGCGCGCTGGCCAGGCCCACGCCGGTCGGATGGCCGGGGGCGTTCAACGCCAGGGTCTGGTAGTGATCCACGACCTCTTTCCAGTCCGCCAGCAGCGTCCAGGGGTTTGGCTCGACGACGAGCGCCGGCAGGCACAGGACAACGCTCGCCGCAGCCATGCCAGCGAGGGCTCGGGCGTTTCGGGTCCAGACGGGTCCGAGCAGCACCAGCGCCACGAAGGTGGGTTTGAGCGTCGCCACAGCGAGCCACGTTCCGCCGAGGAAGGGCTGCCCTCGCTGCACGAGCCACGTGCCTCCCCAAGCGGCGGCCAGCACCACCAGGGATGGCTGACCCAACAGCAGGTTCTGCCGCGCGAATGCGTTCGCGATCAGCAAGACGCCGGCCCACGCGGCCCCGGCGTCGAGGAGCTGGCGAAGCCGGGGCAGCTGCATGGTCAAGACCCCGACGAGGGTGAGCCACGCGGTCACGGAGAGGGCCAAGGCCACCGCCACGGCGGCCCGAGGCGGGCTCTGCGCCAGCAGCCACACGGGCAAGGCAGCGGTTGGCGGGTAGTGCAGGGCTCGCTCGACCGGTCGGTCGGGGCGGCCGAACCCGTCGCGCACGGCTCGAAAGGTGGGACGGTACACGCTCGGGTCGTAGGGGTTTTGACCCTCGGCGAGCACCCGGCCGGCGACATGGGCCGTGATCAGGTCTTGGCTTCCGAAGTGGCCTTTGGCCCGGGCGTTTTGGAGCGAGCGGGCGACCGTGAACCCCAGGGCGAAGACGACCGCGGAGACGTACAGAGCCCGACGAAGGGGCGGGCGTCCAAGCGTCCCGGACGGCACGCTGCCGGGTAGCCATCCTCGGCTTCGGGTGTCAACGCGCCCAGCCCGGACCACGACGCGATCACCCGAGATGGCTCGACGCCGAATGGAACGCCCTGGACGAAGACCGGAGGCTCACGAACGATTTGCGGAGCGGAAAGGGACGGTCGCCTTTCTCGGGCCGATGGCCCAGGACAGCCGTGTTGCTCTTGCAGTCTTCGAAGACGTCGTCGATGGGGGCAGCGTCGAGGGTTCGTTGTGCCCAGGTGAGGACTTGTTCGGGCGCGCTGCTCTGGATTCGGGCCTCCACCTGGGCAGTCAGAGGCGCCAACTTGCTGGCCAGGAGGGTCAGGAGCACTTCTTCGGCCTGTCCTTCGACTCGCCCCGTGGCTCGTCCCTGGGCTTCGCCCTGTTGCATCCGTTCTTCGGCGAACGTCGTCATGACTCGCTCCAACTCCGAATCTCCCGCTACGGCGCCCTTCATGGCAGCGGAATCGGCCTTTACCCCGGTGTGGGCCGCGCAACGGAGGACCGCTCACCGCTACGGCGGCCGTTCTGCAGGAATCAATGGAATCGCTTCAAACGAATTATTTTCGGGGCGGAGAAGGGGTGAGACGTTCAGGGCAGCCGGTCTGGCGCACGTGACCGCAGGCCAACGGCCCGGACTCCCGCTTCACGAAGTTCCTTTCGCGAATGGCTGGCCCAAGGTCAGTCCTCAAAGACAGCCTCGAGGGTCCCGGCTTCCAAGATCCGTTCGCTCCAGGTGAGCAGCTGCTCTGGGGTGGCGCCGTGGATCCGTTGTTGCACATCATGGGGCAGAGGTCCGAATTTGCGGGCAAGAAGCCTCGAGCAAATCTCAGCCCGTCCTTCGGCCTGACCTTGGGCTCGTCCCTCGGCCTGCCCCTGGGCTCTTCCCTCGGCCTGACCCCGGGCTCTTCCCTCGGCCTGACCTTGGGCTCGTCCCTCGGCCTGACCCCGGGCTCGTCCCCGGACTTCGCCTTCTCGCATCCATTCTTCGACAAAGGTGCTCACGATCTTCTCCATCTCCGAATCTGCCTCCGCCGCGGCCT
>DAPKRQ010000207.1:0-15697 GCA_031800475.1 Myxococcales bacterium LLY-WYZ-16_1 | reverse complement strand
CGCGTTGACCACCTCGAGTGATGTCGATCTCGAATGGGTGGCTCCAGAATCGGGACGCTATGAGTTTTCAACCACGGGTTCGGCCGGCGCGATGACTTTGATGGCACGCAGGGACTGCGGTTCTCCCGAAGTGCTGGCCTGTGCCTCTGGCTACAACCCAGGAAGCTTTTTCACCGCAGCAGAGATTGAACTCGAACTCGATCGAGGCGAGAGCATTGTTCTCACCGTCGACAGCCACGGTGTGGCTTTTGTTGGGCCCTACCAAGTGTCCGTTACGCGTGTGCGTTGACTTTGCAGACCAGCGCACCTGCTCCGTCAAGCTCGGGATTGAGCCCGCCTACGGGCTCCGTTGGTGGGATAGTGATTACTCCGAACGGAGCCCCATGAGATGATGCGCTTGGCATGAAGAGGATTCTGCTCGCGCTGGCGCTCGGTGTTTCGTCGATCGGTGCTTCGGAGTTCGAATACGATGGAGACGGCTATCGGGTGACGGGCTACGACTTCGACTTCGTTTGGGGAGACTCCCGGACCACGCTCATCGTTTCGCTCGGAAAGTATGGGTTCGCCGTGCCCCGTCTTGCTTTGACGTAGCTCTGTGAACCGCCCGGATTTCTCGCCGACTCCCGAGTGTGAGAGATTGGAGGAGAAGATGGGGACTGGAGCAGGGTATCCGGCCGAAGTTCGAGAGCGAGCGGTGCGGCTGGTCTTCGAGGCAGAGCAGGAGCACGGCACTCAATGGGGAGCCATCACGTCCATCGCCCGGAAGATTGGTTGCACTCCCGAGACGCTTCGCCGCTGGGTGAGGCAAGCGGAGCGGGATGTGGGCCAGCGAGCAGGTTCTACGACGGACGAGAAGGACCGAATCAAGCAGCTGGAGCGCGAGGTGAAGGAGCTTCGTCGGGCGAACGAGATTTTGAAGACCGCGTCGGCTTTTTTCGCCCAGGCGGAGCTCGACCGCAAACTGAAGTGATGGTCGCGTACATCGGCCAACACCGTGCTCGCCGAGAACGGAGGTTATGACAAGCCACTCCGGCCGTCCGGAAGCCCCCGCAGCTCGACCAAGGGTCCCTTTATCACTCCTATCGCGCTTCGAAGCACCCCAACACCCCAAAGCGCAGGACTATGTAGGTGGACGCTTCGGCTGAGCCAATTTCGTTTCGCTCAGGGGCGAGAGTGTTCCGTCTGGCCATCGCCGGTCGAACCCGGCCGGATCGGACAGGCCTCGGCCTGGCTAACCTCAGGGTCGCCGTGGTCACCCCGAAGCTCTCGCAGGATCTCGTCGGGGAGCGGAAACCATCTGAGTTTCTCGAAGTCCTCTCCATGGGTGGGACTTTGGAGCTCTTCGGTCTGGGAGAACGCGGTGTAGCCTTCGAGAGCCTGCTCCAGAATCTTCGGTGCGGCGGCGAGGTATTGAGCCAGCATGTTCTCGGGCTGTTGGGCGTGGCGACTGGGATACTCCATCCGACCGTTCTCGTACGTCACGTCGAACAGGCTCTGGCGTCGAGCGTCCAGCTCTTTGGCGGAGCGGTGGGTCCATATTCCGGTCCTGGCATCGAAGCGATAGTCGGGCAAAAAGCGCCAACCATGCTGGGCGACGAAGCGAACCGCCTCGATGACGAAATCACACTGAAGGTCGGTGAGAAAGTAGTTGAAGTTCACCCGCACCCATCCAGGCTTGATGCCCTCGCAGCCTCGAACGATCTCCCTTTCGAACGCCCGAGACCGCTCGATGTCGATGCCGAGCAAGCGATGGCCGTAGGGCCCGGCGCACGAGCAGCCGCCGCGGGCTTGGATTCCGAAGAGGTCGTTGAGTAGGGCCACGACGAAGTTGTTGTGAAGGTAGCGTGTCCCATGCCCCACCACGAAGCTCACGATCGAAAGCCGCCAGAGGTCGGGATTTCCGAGGATCACCAGATTTGGGTCGTCCCGCCAAGCTTCGATGGCGCGTCGCGTGAAACGACGCTCCCGGTCCTCGATGAGGTCCGAACCAACGGCGTCCTTCAATTGAAAAACCAATCCGGCCCGAATCGCCCCGAGGATGTCGGGAGTTCCGCCTTCTTCTCGGTGCTCGATGTCGTCCAGGTATCGGTGCTCCTGGGAGTTCACATACGAAACGGTTCCGCCGCCGGGAACGACCGGAACCGGATTTTCGAAGAGTCGACGCTTTGCGATCAAGATACCGGGCGTACCTGGTCCGCCAATGAACTTGTGAGGAGAAAGAAACATGGCGTCCTTGTAGGCCAGATGACCGTCGGGGCCCGGACCGACGCCGTTCATGTCGAGGCCTACGTACGGGCCGGCAGCGGCGAAGTCCCAGAAGCTGAGAGCGCCATGTCGGTGCAGAAGCATCGTGATCTCGTGGGTCTTGGAGCCGATGCCCGTGACGTTGGAAGCGGCCGAAAAACTGCCGATCCGCAAGGGGCGGTCTCGGTAGGCGTGTAGCTCCGCTTCGAGCTGGCCGAGATCGATGCGGCCGTCCGCATCCTCCTCAATGGTGACCACATCGGCGATGGATTCCCTCCAGGGGAGTTCGTTCGAATGATGTTCGTACGGCCCGATGAAGACGACGGGCCTCTCAGGGGCTGGTATGTTGGAAGAGAGCCGGTAGCGTTCGTCGAGCGCTCTCGGGATGCGAAGCCCCAAAACGCCGACCATCTTGTCGATGGCTGCAGTGGCGCCAGACCCGCAGAAGAGCACGACGTCGTCCGGGCTTCCGCCGACCGCACGCAGAATGATTTGGCGTGCATCCTCGCGAAGTCGGGTCGTGTGCCGCGCGGTGCCGGAAGCCTCGGTATGGGTGTTCGCATAAAACGGCACGACCTCGCGGCGGATGTAGTCTTCGATGAAGCGAAGCGAGCGGCCCGATGCGGTGTAGTCCGCATACGTGACCCGGCGCGGGCCATAGGGTCCATCGAGGACTTCGTCCGAACCGATGATCCCGTTTCGGATTTCCTGCAGCAGGTGCTCCATGCCGGACCGCTAGCACGGACGCACCGCCTGCGGACACGTGGCCTACTGGAACGTTTTCACGTACGCCGCGATGGCCTCGAAGTGCTGTTCTTCCATCATCCCTTGGAAAATCGGCATGGCCGGGGGATAGCCCCGAGCGATCTTGGCCCGGGATTGATACACGGACTCCCGGAAGTAGGCGTCGTCGAAACGGACCTGCTCGCCGCCTTCGATGCCGGTCAGCTGGCCCCAGCGGTTGTTCAATGGGGGACCGACTTTCCGTTCGCCGTTCAGCCCGTGGCATGAACTGCACGCGTACGTCTGGTTGAAGTGGTATTCACCCTGCTCGACCAGCGTCAGATCTTCGAGCTGGACCTGGGTCTCGGCCGGCAGCTCGTACAGACCCCGTTCGACCGGAGTTCGGACGTCGATCGACGCGGGCCAGCCCGCCACCGGCGCCCGGGTGCCTGCGTCTGCGAAAGTGAACGCCAGCAGAAAGGTCAGGAATAGAAACCCTGATGCGGCCGACAACATGACCAGTCGGCTGGAGTACTTCACGTGCATGAAGAACAGGATCACCAGGGTGGCCTTCACCACCGCGATCAGAATGGCGACGGGTGTGTCGAGGGGGCCGAAGTCCTGGTAGGCCGCCCAGACGGTCAACACAGTCCCCGCCATCAGAGCCCCGAAGATGGCGAAGAACATGGACAGGGGACTGACGTGCACGTGCGAGGTGCTCGATGTGCTGGGTGCCTTCATGGCGCGCGGTCCGGTTAGCGAAAGATCCCGCAGATGTCCATCGCTCGGCCGGTCAGGGCGTTTCGGTCGTGTTGTAGAGCACCGAGACCTTGTCGTGAAAGCCGCTGACCACGGCCAGGTCGACCTGGCCATCTTCGTCGAAGTCTCCCAGCAC
The DNA here is from genome assembly GCA_031800475.1 of Myxococcales bacterium LLY-WYZ-16_1. Classification (GTDB taxonomy): domain Bacteria; phylum Myxococcota; class Kuafuiibacteriia; order Kuafuiibacteriales; family Kuafuiibacteriaceae; genus Kuafuiihalomonas; species Kuafuiihalomonas phototrophica. Next base: position 11,835 of record DAPKRQ010000207.1, on the reverse strand, counting down.
CACGTCCTGCGGCTCCGTGCCGGTCCGGAACCAGTGTGGGCTCGAGAAGAGACCGTCGCCCTCGCTCAAGAGGACTCCAACGCGGTCTCGTTCGGCGTCGGCGACCACCAGGTCGGACCGGCCGTCCTCGTCGAGGTCGGCGGAGGTGATGGAACGGCTGCCGCTGCCGACGTAGATGGTTTGCTTGCCGAGGTTTCCGCTGAATCCGCCGTCCTCCCGTCCCACGCCCAGGACCAGGCGGTCACTGGCCGGCGACGCCGCCACCGCGTCGATGACGCCGTCGCCCGAGAACTCCCCGAAGGCCACGTCCGTGAAGCCATGACCGTAGCCGGTGAGCGAAGCGAGCGGGGTGAGGCCGGGCGGCCCATCCGACTGGTGATCGGTGACCCCGTAGACCACCACGGCATCTCCCTGTTCGGTGATCGCGGCGACCTCGAGCAAGCCGTCTCGGTCCACGTCGAATGCCTTCGTTCGAATTGAATCGTCTCGAACGGATTTTCCGGAGACTCTCAAATCGGAACTGGTCCTGCCAGTTCCGCCACCGAATCGAAAGGTCACGTTCGCGTTGAAGTCTTCTTCGCCGAAGCATGCCAGGTGTCGGCCGGAAAACAGATCGAGCCGGTCGTCTCCGTCGAAGTCTCTGACCAAGAACCCGCTCAAGAACAGCTGGCCGCCAGCGCAAACGGGGTCGACGAATTCCGGCATCTCGGCGGGTTCGAACTTTCCGCCGCCGAAATTGTCGAGTCGGATGATCCGGTTTTCGAGACTGACGAAGATGTCGGGCATGGAATGGTCTTGCGAAGGGACGATCTGCAGGTCTCGGATTCTAGCACTGACAAACGGGGTCGACAGGTCCGAAGGCTTCGGCACGACCGAGGTCCAGACGTTCGAAAAGAATCCTCCGCCGTCGGCCAGTGCGGTCGATACGACCCGAGAGTTTCGATGAATGAGGGCCAGGTCTTTATGCCCATCGCCATCCAGGTCGGCCCATTCGGCTCGGCGTCCGCCCGAGGTGACGCCCAAAATCCCAACGCGGAGAGCTCGGCTCGCCTCGAAGGTCCCGTCGCGCTTTTGAAGCAACACGGACAGATCCTCGGAGCCGGCGTTCAAACAAAGAATGTCCGGGCGGCCATTTCCATCGACGTCGGCCGTTTCGGTCTGAATCGGCTTCTTTCCGACGTCGAACCGTTCGAAAATGGTGAAGGGAAGGCCGTGGCCTCCCTTGTACACGGTCAGGTCACCCGCGGTTCGGTTGGTGACGATCAGCTCGGTCTGCATGTCGCCATCCAGGTCCCTCGCACGAAGCGTGGACACGCCCGGAGCTTGTTCGAGCAAGGTCACGGCAGACCCGACGGAGCCGCCAGCTTGGTCGATGGGGTATGCCTTGGTGCCCCCAGCCTCCACTTCGAGCTCGCCGTTCGAGACGGATCCCTCGAAGGCCACGACGAGCTCCGGCGCTCCATCGCCGGAGACATCCGCGAGTTCGATCCCCACCACTCCGGGTCCCAGGTCCTTTTGCGTCTTGCGTTCGAACCCTCCGGCGCCCCCGTTGGCCCAGACTTCGAGCGTGTTCGATCGAGCCTCCGGTGGGTCCTCGGCCTCTTCGGGATCGACGAAGACGATGATGAGCGTCACGAAGCCTTCGGCATCCGGGCCCCAGGAATCTACATGAGCGTCGACTCCGCGGGCCCAAGGTTCAATCTTCTCGAAGCGACAATCGTCGGCCCGTCGTCCAACGTTGAAACGAAGCTTGCACTCGGAATCACAGACGACGGCGCCCACATCCAGGCAGCCATCTCCGTTCACGTCTTCGACGAAGAAGCTCCCTCCCGTGGGGCCGGGGACAGGGACGCTTCCGCCATCGAACTGGCCGCCTGCGTTGTCGAGCCGAACCGTCAGCTGCCCGGACTCGTCGAATGCGAACAAGTCCAGGTCCCCGTCCTGGTCGAAATCCCGAAGTTCGACATCGCTGTGGACGCCATCGGTCAGGCCGATCGCTTCGCCGGTCTCACCCGCGTTCGACGCCACGTCTCGACGTAGCCGCACGATGCCGCCTTCTCGGGCCTCACCCACGAAGATCAGGTCCTGCAGCCCGTTTTGGTCCAGATCTGCCACCCGAAAGCCGCGTACGGTACCGCCCAGGGGCAGGCTCGGCGTATCTCGAAAGGAGATCTGGGCTCGGGCTGGAATGGGTTCCCAGCTCGCGTACAGAGTCGTGTCTCGTGCGGGCATGATGAAGGTCTCTCCGGGGGCAAGAAATTCGCCCGAGGCATCGGGCTTCGTAATCCATCCCTCGAAGCGAAAGCCGGGACGCCCCATCTGCTGCCGGTCCAGGACCGTGACCACTTCTCCCGCCTCGTACCGACGGCTGTCGGCCGGCGGGTTTCGGCCGCCGTTGGCGTCGTACCGCACCTCGTACTTTGCCACCGCATCTTCGATGACGCGAAGCAAGTTTGGTGCGGTTACCCACTCGCCTGACGGCATCCGAACCTCGACTCGGTATTGGTCCGGAGGGAGATTCACGCTCACCGTGACGGACCCTTCCGCCATCAGGGGCCGCGCTGGAAAAGAAGCCTGCCCGATCCGCACTTCGGGCCCGGGCCGGTTGGGGTCGTTGTCCCCGTAGTCGATCCGCAGAGGAGACGGATTCTCCACCGTGACCGTCACCGAACGAGGCTCACCGGCTGGAACTTCGGTCGGTCGAAAGGTGACGGATGGCGATGTCGATTCCGTCGCTCCCCCGCAGGCCGTCAATGAGGTTGCGATCCATGCGAGCTGAAAACTCCGCATCTGCACGGAGCCATCTTTATCGAAGCGTTCGAGGGTCCGCTAGGGAGAGCCAGCCGGCCTCTTCCCTACACCGGCCGGGCCGGGGAGTGCGCCCTCCCACTTTGAAGTCGGCGGCCGCAACCGAGTGCGTGCAGTGGGCCCCCGGGACACGAAGTGGGGCCCTGGGACACGACCCGCCGTCGCTCGTCTGGGCAAGGTGCGTGGGCCATGTCACGGTTGTGGCGGGAGGATACCGAGTGAAGCCGTCCGTCGTATCTACCACGCCCCTGCCTTCTGCCGTGTTGAAGCGGGTTCGAGCCGATTTCGGGTGGCTCGAGCTTCCGCTGCAGGACCTCGGCATCGACGGATTCCTGGCTCGCATGGGTCATCCAGCTGGGTTGGTCGTGCGGCCCGGCGATCCGATCGACGCTGCCTTCATCGACCGTCTGCCCGAGAGCGTGAAAGTGATCGCGAGCTATTCGGTGGGGCTCGACCACGTGGACGTACGGGCCGCTCGCGCCCGCGGGATTGTTATCGGGAATACCCCAGATGTTCTCACCGATGCCACCGCGGACGTGGCGATGATGCTGATCATCGGCAGCCTGCGCGGGGTGCCGCGAGCCGCGCGGATGCTTCGGGAAGGGGAATGGACCGGGTGGCAGCCGAGCCAGGTGTTCGGACGGGATCTGGCGGGGAAGACGCTCGGCATATTCGGTGCTGGAAGAATCGGGACGGCGACGGCCAAACGGGCTCGGGCGTTCAAAATGAGGCTCGCATACTGGTCCGGTCATCGCAGGTCCCCGGGCATGGATGCCCTCGAGGCAGAGGCGATCGAGGACTGGGATGCGTTTTTGGGACGGGTCGACGTGGTGTCCCTCCACGCCCCGTCCACCCCGCAGACCCGGGGGCTGTTCGGCCCGTCCACCCTGGGAAAACTCCGGGCCGGTTCGGTGCTCGTGAACACCGCCCGGGGGGACTTGGTGGACGACGACGCGGTGATCGCGGCGGTCGAGGCCGGACACCTGGCCGCCGTCGGTCTGGATGTCTACGCGGGAGAGCCCCACTTCGATCGCAGATACCTGACCCTGGAGAATGCCTTTCTGCTCCCGCACATGGGAAGCGCGTCGGAGGAGACGCGGCTGCACATGGGCGAAGAGGTACACGCGTGTCTGAAGCGGGCGCTGTTGACGGAATGAGAAACCGGCCCGGCACCAAAAGACAATATAATTGGCGTAATGTCTCTCGTTCCATCGACCTCTAATGTCTTTCGTTCCATCGAGTTCGCAACGGTCCGAGTTGGACGGTCTGGGGACGAGGGGCTCGCCCAGGGGAATCGACCGAAAACGAAGGAATCTGGGTCAAACCGTCTTCTTCGGCTCGATCCTCGGAATGCCACCCACGGTTCGTCAGGTGCGGGTCCTCGGAATGCCACCCACGGTTCGACAGGTGCGGGTCCGACGTGCAAGGATGGGGTATGAAAGTGCAAAACGACGCCGTCGTGAGCATCGAATACACGCTTCGCGATGACGCGGGGGCCGTGATCGATAAGAGCGGGGGCGAGCCGCTGTCGTACCTACACGGTCACGGAAACATCGTGCCTGGGCTCGAGCGGAAGCTCGAAGGCATGGAGGCAGGCGCTTCCACCCGGGCGACCGTGCCCCCCGAGGAGGGTTATGGGGAACGGAACGAGGAGGCGCAGTTCTCGGTCCCGCGCAACGAACTGCCCGACGAACTCGAGCCCAAGGTCGGGATGATGCTGAGTGGCCAGGCCCAAGGCGGCCAGGCCGTTCCGCTGTGGATCGCCGGCGTCAGCGATTCGGCCGTGGAACTCGATGCCAATCATCCGCTCGCCGGGCGCACGCTCGACTTCGAGGTGACGGTGCGGGAAGTCCGGGCCGCTACCGCTGAGGAACTCGAACACGGCCACGCCCACGGAGCCACCGGTCACGCCCACTGAAGAGACTGCATCGGGCCGTTTCGCGACGGACGGCTGCCGGTCTCAGCCCCCGACACGACGACCTTGCGATCCGTGGCCTCGAGCCCGATGCGACGCAAGGCTTCAACCCCGTCGCGGTCCCCTTTGACGGAAAGACCGCCGGCGCCCACTCGGTTTGCGCCACCGAAACTTCCATTGGTCTCCTCTTTTTCTGGCTTTGCCTCCGAGGGCGGGTGTTCCGGGCGCCTCGTCGAAGCAGCAAGCCGGAAGGTTCCGGGGCGGTTTCGGCCCCCGAAGGCCCTGCCGGGGCACTGAAAGCCAAGCGGGAGCACTGGACCAGGCCCAAACGGGGCCGCCGAACCGGCCCCTGTCCTCGAACCGTTTGGGTGAGCGGGGGCAGGATTTGCGACCCCAGGAAGTGAATGCTGCCCGAAGTTGAGGTCCGAGGCGCCAGGCTTCGGACAGAATAGCGGGGGCAGGATTTGAACCTACGACCTTCGGGTTATGAGCCCGACGAGCTACCAGACTGCTCCACCCCGCAGTGGAGGCGCGGAGTCTAGTCGGTCGTATCGATGCGTCAAGGCAAAAAGAAGCCACCCGCCCGTCCGTTTTAGACTCCCAGCTCTTCGAGCCAGGGGGCGAAAGGGTCCTCGGTGTCGCCCAGCAGAGTCGGCAAGTTCGGCGCCGCTTCCACGTCCTTCAACTCCAAAGTCAGCACGGGGGGGGACTCATGGCGGGTGCTGACCACCGCGCCGGTCGAGAGGGTCTTCCAGCCTTCCCACGTGACCTCCATCCCGCCCACGGGAACGTTCGACACCCACATCTTCCAGGCTCGCGGGAGGTCTTCCTCGCCGAACAGCCACAGATACGCATCGCCCGGCGTCAATCCACCTTGCGTGTATCGGACGAGAAGCCCGGTCTCGCCCGAATCCAAGTCCACCCGCCGGAGCTCCACGCCCGGGTCCCGAAGCTTGGCCAGGGGGTTGAGCCAGAAGGCGTCGTTGACCCAAGCGGCGTAGGTCTGCTCCAGGATCGCCTCGGCGTCGGGCCCCCGGACCCGCTCGTCTCCCCGAAACGCCACCCCCCGCGACGTCCCGATTCGAAGAAGACCCCGTCGATCCCCCCACTGGACCTGGACCAGCCCCCGTTCGCGGTCCCACAGGTGCGTCCGCCGTCCCGCGAAGGTCCACCGCACCGCGCCGGTTCCGTCCCGCCAGGCGGGCAGGTTCACCGCCGCTTCCAGCCGCCGGGCCATGGCTTCGACCGCCTCTCGGTCTCGGATCCCTCGGGGTCGAGGTTCGCTGGCCCACAGGACCCAACCGAACCCCAGCAGGCCCAAGAGCACGAGTCCGAGACCCGAAAGGCCCACCCAGCGTTTCCAACCGCGCATGGGGGTTCGCTGCGGGTCCGAGCCTCCGCCGTCAACGGAAGATGTCCCGTCAGGTCCGAAACGCCCCATCCGACGTTGCCCAAGGGGTCGGAATCCGTTCACAGTTCCAGGATATGCGAGCGGCGCTGCTGTCTGGCTTCCTCGCGGTGGCCTGTGCCGGCACCCCATCCGCGGACCCCGGCCCGGTTTCGCTGCACCTTTTGGCGTTCAGCGACTTTCATGGGCGGCTGCTGCCGGATGGAAAGGGCCGCGGCGGAGTGGCCCAGCTCGCCCACGTCATCGAGCGCCTGCGTCGGCCCCAGACCCGGGTGGTGTCCCAGGGAGATCTGGTCGGGGCCAGCCCCCTCATATCCAGCCATTTTCGGGACGAACCCACCATCGAGGTCATGAACGCCATTGGCCTGGACCTGTTTTCCATCGGCAACCACGAGTTCGACGAGGGCGTCGAAGAACTCCTCCGCCTGGAGCGAGGCGGTCCCCACCCGAGCCTCGAAGCCACCGATCCGGAGTACGTCGGTGCACGCTTCCGCTTTCTCGCCGCCAACACCCTTCGAGCCCCGGCTCGAAGGCCCCTGTTCGAACCCTATCACCTGATCGAGATCCAGGGCGTTCAGGTCGCTTTCATCGGTCTCGCGCCGGCGAACACCCCGAGCATGGTGGCCCCATCGCTCGAAGGCCTCGTCTTCGAGGACGAGATCGAGGTCGTCCGAAAGCACGTCCGGGAGCTCGGCGCTCGCGGCGTGAATGCCTTCGTGTTGCTCCTGCACGAGGGGGGGCGACACGAGGGCGGGCCCAACGACTGCAAAAACCTCGAAGGGCGGATCGTGGACCTGATGCAGCGCATGCCCGACGAGGTCGACCTGGTTTTGTCGGGTCACACCCATCGAGCCTACGTCTGCGAGCTCGAAGACATTCCGGTGGTCAGCGCAGGAGCATACGGCCGGTTTCTCAGCGACATCGAGCTCGAGCTTTCGCCTCGAACGAAAGACGTCGTTTCCGTCCGATCCGAAAACGTTCCGATCTTCGGCGATGGACCCCAGTCTCCAAAGATACAGGCCATGGTCGACGAGTACCGCGCGCGGGTCTCTCGGATCGCCGAGCGTCAGGTAGGCGAAGTGGCCCGGGACATTCCGCGTCATCCCACGCCGAGCGGGGAGTCTTTGCTCGGGTCGATCATCGCCGACGCCCAGCGAGAAGCCACGAAGGCCGACCTGGCATTCATGAACCTGGGAGGCATCCGGGACGATCTCCTCGAAGGACCGGCTACCTATGGACAGCTGTTTCGCATCCAGCCTTTCGACAACCAGATGGTCACCATCGAACTCGAGGGACGAGAGGTCGTGAACATTTTGCAAGGGCAATGGAGCGTCGAGGGCGAGTTCGGCCTGTTTCAGATCTCTCAGACGCTCGAGTACTGTTGGGATCCGTCGAAGCCCGACGGAGAAAAGGTCGACGTGAGCACGGTTCGGGTGCGTGGAGAGGCTGTGGATATGGACCGTACCTATGTGGTGGCGGTGAACTCCTATCTGGCGCGCAAGCCTCCATTCGCCAAGGGGCGGGCACCCACCCTTCACGGCAAGGACGTCGAAGCCTTCGAGACCTGGGTCGAGCGCCGCTCGCCGCTGCGGCCACCGGAGCCTGGGCGAATCTGTCTGAAGGACCCTGGCGGTACCCAGACTTCCCAGGGACCGAAATCCGATACAGCGAAGGACTCGGCCGGATGAGGAGGGCTTTCGTTGAGTGAGGCGCCGCCGGATCCGCTGGCCCAGATCTTCAGCGATGCCCATCGCATCCTCTTCGTGACGGGCGCGGGGCTTTCCGCCGACTCGGGACTGCCCACCTACCGGGGCGTCGCGGGTCTGTACGAAAACCGCGATGCCGACATTCCGGTCGAGGTGGCCATGTCCGGACCGATGTTCGAGCGGCACCCGGAGGTTACCTGGAGGCACATTCGCGTCATCGAAGAGGCGGGTCGGACTGCGGAGCCCAATCCGGGGCACGCGGCCATCGCCGCGCTCGAACGCCACCGCGAAGTGGTGGTCCTCACCCAGAACGTCGACGGCCTGCACGCGAGGGCGGGCTCGAGCCGGGTCATCGAGATTCACGGAAACGCGTTGCGCCTTCGGTGCACCGGTTGTGCCTGGACCGACAGGGTCTCGGACTACACCCACCTTCCGCCCGTGCCCCGGTGCGAACGCTGCAGCGGCGTCGTGCGGCCCGATGTGGTGCTGTTCGAGGAAATGCTGCCCGCCGGGGCGGTCGCCGACCTGCGCCGAGAGCTGCTGGCTGGCTTCGACGCGGTCATCTCCGTCGGGACCTCGAGCCTGTTTCCGTACATCTCGGAGCCGGTCCTGCGGGCTGCCGCCGCGGGCACCCCGACCGTGGAGATCAACCCGGCGGATACGGATCTGTCGGGCTTCGTCGCGCTGCGGGTTCGCGAACGGGCTGCGGTGGCCCTACAACGGGCATTTGCCGCTTTCGAGGCGTTGGAAGGCTCTGCCTAGCCCGGAACTTCAGTGTAGCGGCCCGGCATCGGGCGGCCCCAGCCGTGCACGGGTCTAGCTCTCCCTCCACAGCGGGTCCAAGTCGTCGAAACTCGACACCTTCCGATGGCGGGCCGAAGGGGAGGTGCCATCCGGGGGACGCACCACCTGAACCGGCGCCAAGCCGGCTTCCTCGGCCGCGTCGAGCTCCGCCTCCACGTCGCTCGTGAACAGGATTCGACCCGGCGCGAGGCCGAGGGAACGGGCGATGGCCCGGTAGCTTTCGGCCTCCCGCTTGGGGCCGATTCGGGTATCGAAATGGGCCTCGAACAGGCCGCTCAAGTCTCCTTCCGTCGAGTGCTCGAACAACAGGCGTTGGGCCCGGACCGAACCGGAGCTGTAGACCGCGAGCCGCACGCCCCGCTCTTTCGCCCGCCTCAGGCCGCGCGCCGCGTCCGGGTACACGTGGCCTCGAAGGGTGCCATCTCGGTATCCGGCCTCCCAGATGAGGCCCTGCAGCGCCTTCAATGGTCCGGCCTTTCGGTCCGCATCCAGCCAGGCCACCAGGGTCTCGACCGCGTCGGCTTCGTCTCCCCCCACCTCGGACCGGACCGCCTCGATCTGGGTCGCCACCTCGGGTGTCTCCCGATGGGCTGCCACGAACTCCCGAAGGCGGGCCCGAGCGTACGGAAACAAGGTCTCCTTCACGAACGCGATGGAAGAGGTGGTGCCTTCGATGTCGGTGAGCAACAGCTCGGCCATTGAGGTCTTCTACCAGGATGCTCTCGCGGGGCCAGCCCCGTGCTAACGTGCACCCGATGGGCTTCATCTGGACTTCTTGGGTGGTGCTGGCCGCCATCCAGAGCAACGCGGACGCCGTGCGGGCCATCGCCGAAGCCACCGAGGAGGCCCCGCAGGCAGTCCGGTACTTGCGGAACAAGGGCCGTCCCGGCCTTTGGGCCCTGTACGGGGCGGCCAAGCGGGCCGAAGGCGAGGAGCGGGTGCGGCTGTTGTCCGCCGTGGGGCAGCTGCCGATGAAGGGCGCCGAATGGTCGCTGCGCCAGGCGTACCAAAAGGGGGACCGAGACTCGCAGCTCGGAGCCCTCCAGGGCATGCTGCAGCTCCCCGATTCGGTCGGCATCCGGGCAACCCTCGTGGCCGCGGCCGAGAGCCCCAGCCCGAAGGTGCAAGAGCTCGCCGCGGAAGGGCTGGCGGCCCGTTTCGACATCATGGAAGAACAGGTGTCTCGGATGCTTCTCGAGGCCGATGTTCCCCAACGTCGCACCGCCCTTCGGGTCGCGCGGCTGCATGAGGACCCTCGGTTTCGGACGAAGGCGATCGACGTAGGCCTGTCCGACACCCGACCCGTCATTCAGGTCGAGACCCTGGAGCTCATCGGCGAGACCCGAGACATGCACTACCTGGAGCCGGTGACCGATCGAATTCGGTCTGCCGACACGGCCGTATCGGCGGCGGCGACCGACGCCCTCGTGTCGATGGAAGGGCCCACCGCGGTGGCCCGGCTGTCCCGCCTCTTGGCCGATCCGAGCCTTTCGTTTCGAACGAAAACCATGATCGCCGAGCGGCTGCGGGCTTCCGATGCCACCGGTTTCGATGCCCTGGTGCAGGGGCTCGCGGCCGCCCCGGACGGCCCCGAGTTCATCGAAGAGCACCTGTCCGAAACGGACGTGCCCGCGGCCGAGCAGCAGCGCTGGGTGCAGATGCTGGCATCGCCGCGGCAGCGGGTGCAGGCCGTGACCGTGGCGGCGCTGGACGCCATCGGTCCCCGGGTCCACCCTCTGCTCGTCCGGCAGCTGGCGGCGCCCGAGCCCGAGATGCGCGCCCGCGCCCTGGCTTTTTTGTCGACACGGGTGGACGAGCGGCTGATGGCGGAGCTGAAGCGGGCGTCGCGGGCCGACTCGGCCACCCTTCGAGCTGGCGCCCTCACGGCACGGATCCGACTCGCCCAAAGTCCCGAAGAGCTCGAGGCCCTGCTGTTCGGGCTCGACGATCCTGCCGTCCGAGTGCAGGTGGCCGTGGCGCGCGGGCTCGCTGCGTCCGCGCTCCCTTCGATCGATCGGGAGCTGGAAGCCCGACTGGATTCCATGGAAGGTCCGGTGAAACGGGCGCTGCTCGAAGGCGCCGCGAGCCGCCCCGACCCCAGCGTGGCCCGAGGTTGGGCCATGGCCATGCTGCGGGCCGACCAGCCCGACGTCCGCCGGGCGGCCGTTCGCGTGCTGACCCCGGCCCCCAGCGAGGAAAGCATCCAGGCCCTCGAGGCCTACCTGCGGACGGCGCCGCCCGCGGAAAAGGTCTTCGCCGTGGAGGCCATCGGCACCAGTCGGGTACCGGGAGCCGGTCAACTCTTGGTGCAACTGGTGACCGACCCGGACCCCGAGGTCCGCAAAGCGGCCCTGGCCTACACCGAATCGATCTGACCGACGTCCCGAGTCAGGACGGGGGTCCTTCCGAAGCGGCTGCGTCCAGCGCCGCCACCAGCGCGGCCGGCGCCTGAACCAGTTCGATCAAAACCCCAGCTCCGCCCACCGGATGCGGGTCGTTGCCTTTGGGGTGGATGAAACACACGTCGTGACCGGCTGCGCCCTTTCGGATGCCCCCCGGCGTGAAGCGGACGCCCTGCGCCTGCAGCGCCGCCACCGCGGCCGGAAGGTCGTCGACCCACAGGCCGAAATGGTTCAGCGCCGGCTCGTGCACCTTCGGCTTCCGCTCCGGGTCCAGGGGCGCCATCAGGTCGATCTCGACCCCGAACTGGGGGTGGCCCAGGTGCAGGATGGTCTCGTCCACGTTTTCCGATTCGCTTCGATGGGTCCCCGATGCAGGGATGCCCAGCAGGTTCACGAACAGTTGTTCGAGCACGGACTTGTCTCGGTGCCCCAGCGCCACCTGCTGGACCCCCAAGATGCGAAATGGCTTCATGGCGAGATAGCTATCACTGCCCGCAGAGCTCCGCACGAGCTTGTAACCTCTGGCTCCGTGTGTTGAACATGCGCGCGATGCGGATTCGGCGGGCATCGATCGTGGTGGTGGGGGCCGGCGCCGCCGGCTCTGCCATGGCGGCTCGGCTGTCCGAAGACGAAGACCGGGACGTCTTGCTGGTCGAGGCGGGCCCGGACTATGGCCCCGCCCGCGCCCTTCCTTTCGACCTGACCGACGGCCACTTCAACTCCCTGTTCATGCACGACTGGGGCCTGCGGCACCGCCCGACCGACCGGCACTTTCCCGTCCGCTACCCCCGG
>DAPKRQ010000206.1:0-44194 GCA_031800475.1 Myxococcales bacterium LLY-WYZ-16_1 | reverse complement strand
CACGATCATGGCGATGACCACGATCATGGCGACGACCACGACCATGGCGACGACCACGACCATGGCGACGACCACGACCATGGCGACGACCACGACCATGGCGATGATGACGATCATGGCGATGACCACGACCACGGCGGCTGAAGTAGCCCATACCCCCTCGACCATCGGCGCCGGATGCGCCGGGACGTGTGTCGATGCCTGAAAACGTCAGGTAGACCCGTCTCCATCTTTCCTCGCACGCTCGCCGCGACGACGCGCAGCCCGGCGCAGTCTGCAACCCGGTGAGCTCCGGTCCTTTCGTCCACCGCAACGCACCCTGACCGGCGGCCGGCAGGGCCTGCTTTTTCTTTGATTCGTGTCCGCGCCCTTGGTTAGCCTCGTTGTCATGCGTCCTGCTCGAACGACCTCGAATGACGGATCAACTCTGAGATGGCTGGGGATGGCGGCGGCCGCGGTCTTCGCCTGCGGCACGCTGCTGATCATCGTGGACCCAGCATCCTCTGGGTCCGAGAGGGCAGCAGCCTCACAGGTGGAAGCGAAGGAGACTCGGGTAGATCGGCAGGAGCCAGCACCCAACGCCGCTTCGCCCACCGTCGACCACGATGGCGCTCCAGAGCCGGAGAGCAACCCCGTGGCCCGAAGGAGCGTGCTCTCGAAGGTCATGCGACGAGGATACGCCGCAAGGCCCAAAGCATCCCCACAGAGAGTCGCGGTCGATGAAGTCGAGGCCCACGAATCCCTCCGCGCATCGGTGATCTCAGCCGTGCGTCGCCGCGATTTGTCGCCCGCGGCACGTCATGAAACCCTCGTGCAAACACTCGAAGAGAGCGGCCCGTCGTCGGCGTCTTGGACTCGACCATCTCCGGAGGTCTTCTCGGCGTGGAAGGCTTCGCTGCCTTCGGAGTTCGCCGCCGGAATCGGGAAGGCTCGATGCTATCGAGCCGGGTGTCTTTTGCCGGTGTCGTTTCAAACCGCCGAGGCGTACGAGGCAGCCGCCGAGGCGTTTCGCTCGATTCACGACCCGGAGCTCCCACACGGGGGACGAGTCTTGCTCCCTCCGAAAACAAACGCTGACGGCGACGTGGAGACGGGATGGCTCATGCTTCCCCCCCCGCCGGCAAGGTCCTGACTCGCGGCGGTAACCGCTGTGGCAGGTGCTACCGAGTTGTCCCAGCCCGAGAAGGTCTGAAAGCTTGCCTGCCCATCATCAGCTTCAAGCGTCAGGCACGCACCCCTCTTCGTCCGCAGTCGGACGGTAGCCACGAAAGCACACGCAGCCCGAGGCATAGAGATCACCGAACCCCGAACATGGCGCGTTCGGTCGGGGATCGTAGCAGGTCGCGACTCCGGCCTGCCCGTCGGCGACACATTCCTTGCGAGTGCCGCAGGGTTCTTCTGCGAGGATGCCGTCGACGCAGTTCAATGCCGTGTTCCCTTCGCAACGATACGTTCCGTCTTCGCAGGCGTTCGCAGGGTCGGCGCACACCGCCCGACGCTCGTCGACCTCGATGCACGTCAGGCTGGCCGCTTCGCATCGAGCCCCCGAATGGAAGTGGGGGTCACCGAAAACGTGGCACCAGATGACGTCTCCGTTGTCGCATCGCTCCCAGGAATCCCGCTCTTCCGTGCACTCCTCCCATCCATCGTTGGAGCCCGATGGGCCGTCAGGGTCTGACCCCCCGCAACCGAATCCCACCACGCCGACGAACGCGAATGTTCCCCAGATTCGAGCCTTCATGCTCCGGACTGTGCACGATGGGCTCGTCATTCACAATTGACTTGCGTTTAAGCGGGCGATGCGACTCCATCGGCACCGTCGATGGGAGCCGCCAATCGCTCTCTTGCCCAAATCCACCGGCGGGCTGGGGTCCGTCTGGCCCTGGCGTTCACGGCCGCGACCGCCGTGGGCTGTGGTGCCGACACGGCGGGGACGGCCATCCAGTGGGACATGGCCGCCATCTCCACGGTCTCGCCCGAAGCCGGAGGCCACGACGCATTCACGACGAGGTCGGGGTGGTCGGTCGAGCTGGACCGGGCCGATGTCGTCTTGGGGCCCATCTATCTTCACGGAGGAGGGGTGCGGGCGGATGCGATGCCGTCCTTCTTGCGGTGGCTCGGTCCTTCCACAGCGTACGCACACCCGGCCGACTCCACGTTTGACGGGGGGCCTCCATTGGGGGATGTCCTCGAACAAAACGTTGTGAACCTGTTGCAGCGGGAGCCGACCCGTCTCGGTCGGGTGTTCGGCCTGCAGGGCCGGGCCCAGACCTTCGAGATCCAGCTGCATCCTCCCGGCTATTCGACCGCCGGCCCTTCTTCGACGGAAATGACGACCATGAACGACCACAGCTTCGTCTTCGAGGGCGTGGCTCGTCGAGGTGAGGTCGAGCGGCGTTTCTTCGCCGCGGGCAACCTGGGGCAGCTCGAATCCGAGCGAACAATCTCGAGCATTCCGGCGGATGTGCTCCTGGTCGATGAATCCGAACGACCCGGTCCCCTGTTGGTCGAGGTCCGACTCGACGATTGGTTTCGTTTCGTCGACTTCGCGTCGCTGACCGAGCAAGACGAACAGGGTCGTTTCGTCCTTCCGGCCGGCACGGTCGAAGGCGACAGCCTTCGGCGCGGGATCCGTTCTCGGACGGCCTATGACCTCCATTGGGGCCCGCAGCCATGAAGATGACTGGCTCGAGAACAACCCCATTTGCGGCGGCCATCCTCACCCTTGCGGTGGGTTGCACGGGGGAAGACGTGGCCGGCACCGGTTCGCTCCAGGTCACGGTGACGGGGGGCGTCGTCATGGAGGAGGGGTATCCGTACGAAGAGCCGGGGCTCGACCCTCTGGTCTTCACGGAGGGGTGGACGCTCGAATTCGACAAGTTCTTGCTCGTCCTCGACCGGATCCGGGTCCGTGAGCAGCCTCCCGACGATCAGCAAGCAGCGGGCCCGATCGTGCGACAATGGCGCGGTCCGGCGGTCGTCGACCTGATGCGCCCCCCCTCCGGCACCGAGCTCGTCACGCTCGAGGATCTCCCCGCGACGCGTCTGGACTTTGGCTTCGACGTGGTGGATGCGACGTCGTCCGCCGACAACGTGTCTGCATCGCAGGAGGATTTTCAGACCATGGTCGATAATGGCTGGACGGTCTGGTTCGCCGGAGTGGCCCGCAAGCCGGACGGTGCCCAGGTGCCCTTCTCGGTCGGCTTCTCGGCTCCGACCCGGCTCCGACGCTGCGTCAGCGGAACGGACGGCACGCGCGGGGTCGCGATTCCCACGCAGTCGACCCGCGGCAGTTCCATCTACCCCCATTCGGTGCATCTGTGGTGGGACGTCCTCGTGGGGCCTGGCGATGCACAACTCCGGTTCGACCCGTGGGCGGCGGCGGCCGGTGACGATGGCGTGGTCACTGCCGAGGACTTGGCGGGCCAAGACCTTCTCGACCTGCGCAACGCCGAGGGCGAGCCGCTCTTGGACCCCAACACCGGCCAGCGCGTCACGTACGACGATGGCGGGTTGCTGCCTGATGACGAGCTCCATCTCCTCGGCTACACGGTTTATGGATTCCGCCAGAGCCTGCACTTCAATGGGCTTGGATTCTGTCCGTGGACCGACGATTTTTGAGCCCGCGAACCCCCAGCCAGCGCCGCGAGATTCCCGTTGCTCGACGACCCGCCGTCCGGGTTGAGCGAGCAGTCGCCTGGCTGACTGCGGGCCTCGCACTGGCGACCTGTGGGTCGCCCGCTCACGGTGAGCCCGACGTGGGGGCACAAGAGATCATGGACCTCCGCCTCGCCGTCGACGACCTCGCCGCCGAGGTGCGCGCCCAAAGGGACCGTCTGACTCGAACTCGGGAACGTCTGGCCGCGGAGGCGCTCGAGCTCGAGCTCGCTCTCCGTCGCGCCCGGGCGCGGCTCGCCGAAGCCCGTCAACGACAGGCCGAGGCTCGGCGCGAAGCGCAACGGGCGGTCGACCACCAAAAGGCTCGTGTGGACTCGTTGCTGGACGCGATCGGGCGTCTCGAGTCCATGGTGAGGACCGGCCTCCCTTTTCGCGTCGAGGAGCGGCTCGAAGCGCTGTCGGAGCTGCGCAACGATGTTCGGAGCGGACGACTTCCTCCCGGCCCGAGCACGGTCCGCCTGTGGCGTCTCATCCGGGAGGAGCTGCGGCTGTCCGAGACCGCGGGCCTGGGCCGAGAGGTGTTGACCATCGAAGGGGAACGGCGGCTCGTCGAGGTGGCGCGGCTCGGAATGGTCGCCATGCTGTTTCGCCTTTCCGATGGGAGCGCCGGGTACCTTCGTCGGATCGAGGGCAAGGGCTATCGCCCGACTCGCGCGGCTTCGGCCCAAGAGAAGGCGGCGATCGAGTCGGTCTTCGCTTCGCTAGCCAGCGGTCGCGATCCCGAGCGCCTCGAAGTGCCGGCCCGCAGCCTGGTGGAGGCCACCTCGAAATGAAGGCCGTCCTGCTCGTCGTCCTCGCAGCGGTGCCGGAGCTCGAGACGGCGCTCCAGAAAGAACGAGAGAGTCTCGAGGCCGAGAGACGAAGCCTCGAGACCCGACTCGAGGAGCTTCGAGTCGCTCGAAGAGAAGCCGAGCAGGCTGGGATGGAGCGGATCGGAGAGCTTTCCAGGCGGCTGGAGGCGGCTCGGGGCGAGGCCTCCCGTCTGGAGGAAGAGCTCGTCGACCGGCCGGACGACACGGGTACCTCCGGCTCGCTGTCGGCCATCTTCGAGGAAGCGCGAGAGCTCTTCTCAGACGAGGCGCCGACCGACGAAAGTGCGGACGGCGCCATCGATTCGCTGTTGTCCGTCGCGCTCGACCAGCTCGAACGCAGCCGGCGAGTCCGGCGAGCATCGGGGGAGTTCTTTGCTCCGTCCGGTCGATCCGTAACCGGCGAGATACTCTTCGTGGGGTCCCTGGCTGCGTTCGGAAAGGGGGCGTCCTCATCGTCGGTGGCGGGACCGCTCAGCCGGGTGGGGACCGAGTGGGCGCTCCTCGAAAATGCGGACGTTCGAGCACTCTTCGGCGCCTCGGGCGAGCCCATCGTTCCTCTGGCAATCGATGGTCAGCCCCGAGACGATCGGGATTCGAAGGGGTGGCAAGCCCGCCTGGCCGCCGGGGGCGGGCTCGCCTTCCCGATCCTCGGACTCGGCGTGCTCGTTCTCCTCGTCGCGTTGGAGCGGGTCATCGCGCTCTGGGTCACGTCACGGGGCGACGAGGCCCTCGAGACGCGGCTCGTCCAGGTCCTCGGCCGAGGCGCAGTCCGGGAGGCCCAGAACCTGGTCGAAGGCGGGGCCACCGGTGTGGCTCGGATCGCACGGGTGAGCCTCCGTCACCGGCAACGGGACCCTTCCGACAGCTCCGAGCTCGCGAAGAGCGCGCTCGTCGAGGAGTTGGCTCGAGTCGAGCGGAGACTTCCTCTGCTGAAGCTCATCGCCGCGACTGCCCCGCTCCTGGGGCTCCTCGGCACCGTGATGGGGATGATCGAGACCTTCGACGTCATCAGCGTGTACGGCTCCGGCGATGCGACGCGCCTCTCCGGGGGCATCTCCAAGGCATTGGTGACCACGGAACTCGGTCTGCTGGTCGCGGTCCCGACACTCTTCATCCACGGGGCGCTCGCGAGTTGGGTCGACCGCATCGCGGATCGGCTGGAGCGGTGCGCCCGCGACTTGCCGGCGCTCGTTTCCCATGGGGAGGAGCCGTGATGACCCGGGTGCTGCAGACTTGGGAGTACTTCCGCGCCGGTGGGCCGTTCTTGGGCGTTCTCGTCGGTCTCGGCGTGGCGCTCGGGACGTGCCTCGTCCTGCGCGGCTTTGTCCTTCTCCAAAAGCCCGATGAAGAGCCTTTTCCCGACTCGGCGCTGGGTCGCATGCTCGTCGACCGGCGGGCCGCCCAGCTTCGCGCTTTTCGTCGAACGACGCGGACGCTGACGGCCATCGCGCCTCTGCTCGGGCTCTTGGGGACGGTCAGCGGAATGATCCAGACCTTTTCTGCCCTGGGTGGGGCCAACGCCTCCACCGAGATCGCCGCTGGGATCTCGGAGGCCCTGATCACCACCGAGCTCGGCCTGGCCATCGGTCTTCCTGGTTTGGGCCTCGGTCTCTGGCTCGAGCGGCTCGAGCTACGGGTCCGGCGGAGAATGGCCGCCGGCTCCAGCCCGGCGGCCAAGGTCGAGCCATGAGCCGACGGCTTTCACGACGGGGCCTGAACGGAGAGGAGGACAGCCCGGTCAATCTCTCCCCGCTCATCGACATGACGTTCTTGCTCCTCATCTTCTTCGTGGTCAGCTCCACGTTCGTCGACGATGTCGAGATCCCGATCGAGCGACCGGGGGCGGCCAGCGGTGCCGAGGCGAGCGCTCAGGCGTTGCGGGTCGCCGTGACCCGCGAACAGCGGGTCGCGGTGGAGGGAGAGGTGGTTCCGCGCTGGATGGTCGAGGTACGGGTGCGCCATCTCCTCGAAGACCATCCTTCGGGGAGGGTGCTCCTCGTCGTCGACCGCCAAGTGAACGCCGAGGTGCTGGTCGACGTCGTCGACCAGTGTCGCATGGCGGGCGCTCGACACGTGGGGGTCGCGGTGCAGGAGGCCTCGTGAAACTCGGCCCCCGTCACGTCCTGGTCGCCTTGATGGTCTCGGTCCTGGCGAATGCGGTGCTCCTGTTCGCCTTGGCTGCTCCGCCCCCATCCGAAGCTCCTCGAGCGGTGCCCGAACGGCCCGAGGTCCCGTTCCTACCCGTCTCTCTTCCTCCCGAACGTCCCCCGCCGCCCGAGCCGCGGACCCGGACCGAGCCGGCGAGGTCGACCCGTGCAACCGGCGCGAGGGCCGAGATGCGCGCACCCAACCTGCCGTCCGCCTTCCAGGACCCGGCCGTGGGGTCGCTCCAAGCCGAACTCGGCCCGCTGGGGCGCTCCGTCGGTTCAGAGGAACGGGAAGCTCGGCGCGAAGAACCCGTCCGGGAGGCAGACACGGTCGAGCAACCGCCCCGGGTGCTCTCCCGGCGGCTCCCCCGTTTCCCCGCGGAGCAAGAGGCCGAGGGCACGGAAGGGTATGTCGTGCTCCGGATCCTCATCGACCGCTCGGGCCAGGTCGCAGCCGTGCGGGTGGTCTCGGCCCAGCCTCCGGGCGTGTTCGACGAGGCGGCGAAGGATGCCATCCGCGGGTGGCGCTTCCAACCCGCCAGGGATGGAGGTCGCCCCGTACCGGTTTGGGCCCGCCAGACCCTGAGGTTCGAGCTGCGATGATGATGATGGGGGTCCTCATGGCAACCCTGCTTGCCTCGCCGGTGGATGACATCCTGCAGCTCGTGCAGGAGGGGCGTCTGTCGGACGCCGCCGCCCAGACCCAGTCCGCCCGGCTCGACCCGGTCGACCGCGACCAACTGCTGGGCTACCTCGCCCTTCGAGGTCGCGACTTCGATCGCGCGGTGCGCTTTTTCGAGCGCGTCCTCTCGCGCGAGCCCGACCGGGCTTCTGCTTGGCTCTACATGGGGCTGGCTTTGCACCGCCAGGGGCGGCACCGAGAGAGTCTCGCCGCGCTCGACAGGGCCGCGCCCTCCGCGGTCGGGCTTGCCGAGTTCCATACGCTTCGAGCGCGTTCGACTCGACTCACGGAGAACGCCACCGCGGCCTGGGCCCACATCCAGACGGGGCTGAGGCGCTTCGAGTCCGATCCGGGTCTCCTTCGAGAGCAAGTGAGTCTTCTCTTGGAGGTGGGTGCGGTGGCCACTGCCAGACGACGGGCAGAGCAGCTGTTCGCGGTCACCCCCCATCCTCTCGACGACCGGCTCTGGCTGGCCCGGGTCTTGGTGAACCTCGGGGTCGTCGAGGAGGCCGCGCCGGTGCTCGAGGAGGCTATCGCCCTTTCGGCCACCGGCCAATCGGCCTCGGATGCGGCCCCTTCGACGGCCGAGCTCCGCGCCCAACTCGCCTGGATCTACGCGCGCCTCGGGCGACCGTACGCTGCGGCTCGGCTCATCGATCCATCGAACTCGGGCTCTCGTGCCTACGCCTACGAGGCCGCTGACCAGTGGCGAGTTGCCGGGGAGACGGCCCGTGCTCTGGCGGCGAACCGATTCGTCGAGGACGCCGACCGAAGACGGGCTCAGCGTCTTTTGATCCTGGTCGAAGCCGGCGAGCTCGAACGCGCCGCTGCGCTCGGTGGCGTACTCGACGCGAACACCCTCGATGTCGCCACGACCTACGCGCTCGCGTTCGCGTTCGTCCATACCGGGCGAGCGTCCGCGGCGAAAAAGCTCTTCGAACGATTCGACGACGACGAGACCCCGCCCGGTCTCGAGGCGTTGAGGGCGCAGATCGCCGCTGCTCTGGGAGACGACGAGAAGTGACGCTCGGTCTGATCGCCACCCTCGGCTTGCTCTGGACCGCCCAAGAGCCACCGCCCGCCGAGCCAGCCACGGGGACGTCGTCCGCGGCGGCCGACCTTCTTCCTCCCCTCGACCCACTCGGCCTCGAAGACCCCAGCCTCCTGCGGGCCGATCTCTCCACAAGCAGCACCACCAGCTACGATCTCGGCGGGGCCACCATATCTGGGCGCCGGCGGAAACGGGCGCTGCCGGCCTCCCAGTTCGTCGTCGATGCTCAGGACTTCGCGGGTGTCCCGCGCCGGGACGCCTCGAGCCAGCTCATGCTCGCCCCTGGAGTGCTCACCACCAACGCGGGGGGAGAGGGCCACGCGCACGAGACCTTCTTGAGAGGTTTCCAAGCGGGTACGGGGCAGGACATCGAGTTTCTGGTGGATGGCGTGCCGTTGAACGAGGTGAGCAATGCTCACAACCACGGGTACGCCGACATTTTTTTCATCCCTCCCGAGGTCGTGCAGCAGGTTTCGGTGACGAACGGGGTGTTCGAGCCCGAGCAGGGAGACTTCGCATTCGCCGGGACGGCCGAGTATCGCCTCGGTGTGCCCGAGCGAGGTTCGCGGGTCAGCTTCCTGCAGGGATCCTTTTCGACGAGCCGACTGGTCGGCATCGTCGCTCCCCATGACCTACCCGACCAGACCTTCGCTGCCTTCGAGCTCTACCGAACCAATGGGTTCGGGACCAATCGGTCGGCTCAGCGGGGTCTGGCCCTCGGCCGCTTCGGCCAGGATGACGGGACCGATGCGCTCCGTTGGTCGCTGTCGCTGTACGGCTATGGAGCGCGGTGGGATCAGGCGGGCGTCGTCCGCCAGGACGACTTCGAGCGCGGCGACATCGGTTTCTTCGATACCTACGATCCAAATCAAGGAGGTGAGAGCAAGCGTCTTCTCACCGCGTTCGACGCCGCCGTCGGTCCCACCGACGCCGAACTCAGCGCCAACGTATTCTTGCAGCTCAGGGACATGCGAATTCGAGAGAACTTCACGGGCTTTCTGCAGGACCCTCGCGGAGATGGCGCCGAGCAAAGATACGATGCCATCACCATGGGCAGCCGGGGCAAATATGAGCTCGCGACGACCGCCTTCGGCCAAACTCAGGAACTCGCCCTCGGCTGGGCCCTTCGCTACGACCGCGGCAAGACCCAGCAGTTCAGGCTGCGGGATACGACCGCCATCCCGTACGATGTCGTCTTCGACCGAGGGATCGACGTCGTCAACGTGGCGGGCTGGGCGCGCACTCAGTTGCGGCCGGTCGACTGGTTGGCCATTCGGGGTGGCCTTCGGCTGGACACCTTCTCCTTCGCAGTCGTCGACTTCGACCAGCCCACGGCGGATACCGAAGGCCCTCGGGTCGACAATCAATCGACCCAGGCCTTTGGCTTCGCGTTGAGTCCTCGGGTCACGCTGGAGCTTCGGCCATTCGCGAACGCGAGTCTTCTCTTCAGCTATGGGCAGGGTACGCGCTCATCGGACGCCACGGCGCTCAGTGACAACGAGACCGCCCCCTTCGCCGTGGCTCGAGAGGTGGAGGTCGGGGCCACCTACCGGCTCGGGAGCCGAGCCGATGGTGCAGAGCTCCAACTTCAGGCCGCCTACGTCTTCGCGGCCATCGACCAGGATCTGGTCTTCGAGCCGGCAGCCGGTCGGAACATCTTGGTCGGCCCGTCGACGCGAAACGCCCTTCTGTTCGCCGCCCGGGGACACCTGGGTGGTTGGCTGGACGCGCTCCTCAACGTCGGCTGGACGGACGCGACGTTGGACGACACTGGGGAACGACTGCCCTACATCCCGGAGCTGGTTGGACGTGCCGACCTGATCGCCCACGGCGCCCTGTTCGACTGGCAGCTCGGAGGACAACCCGTGACCGGGGAAGTCGGCGTCGGCTTCACGTTCGTGCCGGGTCGGCCGCTGCCCAATCAACTTCAGGGAGACGCCTTCTATCTGCTCGACGCCTCTGCCGAGGTCCGACTGTGGAACTTTGCCGTCGGCATCGTCGGACGAAACCTCCTCGACCTTCGCTATCGCCAATCCGAGTTCAACTACACGAGCAACTTCCGCGGTCCCAACCTCCCAGCCCCGAGGACGCCGCAACGTCATTTCGTTGCGGGAGAGCCCCTCTTCCTCGGGGGCACCTTGACCGTGTTCCTCGAGGATCTCTTCGCGGACCTTTGAGCCTGCGAGCCGCTGACCATCGCCCAGACCCAGGCTCGAGACCGTGGGCGGAAAGGGGTACGCCATGCTCGATGAGGCCGCCGTCGATCACCTTGCCGACCCCTTCATGGCTGCTGGTTTTTCCATGGTTTGGCCCTGCCTATTTTGGGCACGACCGTCGGAGGCCTCGACGGACGCCGGAGCCGGATCTTTTTGAACGATTTGCGGCATCGGCCCTGGCTCGGCCGCGACGGGTGGGGTCGTGGCTGAGAGGGGCACCTTGGAGCGAACGCGGATTCAGAGGACCCGAGCGGAGTGGATGACGTCGAGGTTCGGGAACTCCGAGGCCAGGTAGGCTTCGCCCTCTCGGGCCAAGCGGCCCTGCTGGACGGACTCGCCGTAGCCGTCGTGCAGGCGGCGGGCGGGCTCGAGGTCGCGGAGTCGGCCAAACGCGGCGAAGCCCATGGCGTCCAAGCGCGCGTTGTTGCGGAGGTTGACGAAGAACTGGGTGGTGCGCGCGTCCCGGCCGGAGGTCGCGAAGCATACGGTGCCCTCTTGGTTGCTCTGCACCACCGGATCGTCGCGGAAGGTCTTCTTGCGCCAAACCTTGGACACGGCTGGATCAGGGTGCAGGCCGACCTGCGCCACGAAACCCGGCACCACGCGAAAGAACCGGCACCCGTCGTAGAAGCCGATGCAGACCAGGTGGTGAAAGCGATCAGCCCCGCGGGGCGCCCAGGCGCGGACCACATCGGCGACCAGCGGACCTTGGCTGGTGGTCAGCTCGACCGCGAAGGTCTCCGGTGCCGGCTCCACGACCTCGGGAGCATGCAGGAGCGCGTCCATGCGCCCAGGCTACCCCAACGGGGGCTCCGCTCACAGTCCGGAAGGAGGTCGGGGACCGGCTGGACCCTCCTCGGGACCGTCGTCCAGCGGGTTGGGGGCACTGCATCGGAAGTCGACCGAGCTGCTACGAGGGCCAGGTTCACACCGGATCTAGTTTTTTGGGTCCGTCTTTTCCCGCCGTCCGTTCGTAGGTCCCTTTGCCCGTGCGTTCGTAGCGGCTGAATCCGTGCCGCGAGAGGTTCTGCTCGCTGAGGACTTCCCGCTCTCGACTCGGCGAGTGCTTCAGGGACAGCGCAGGCGCCATGATGACCCGTCGGACGGGTTCTTTCGTCTCCGGGTGTTCGGTCAACTCGGGGTCGGACATGCGCTGCCTGACCTCGAACTGATTCGGCTCTTTCCCTTCACCGGGGACAGTCTCATACACGTAGATCGGCACGGTGCGCCCTCCATCGACGGTCATGCCGCCGCACCCTGGCCGGCAGGACACTATCGAAAACCGATTGCACTTGCAACTTCTATGCATATACTAGCTCCGGTTAGCCTGGAGAACGCTTTCTTTCGGACCGCAACCAAGACAGGACAGCCAACGGGATCTCCATGTCGTTGAACGCCCAGACTAAGCCCCACCCATTACGCCTCCCCGTCACCGTGTTGTCAGGTTTCTTGGGCGCCGGAAAGACAACTCTGCTCAATCAGATACTCAACAATCGAGAGGGGCGGCGCGTCGCAGTGATCGTCAACGACATGAGCGAAGTGAACATCGACGCAGCGCTCGTCGAGCGCGGAGGTGCACAGCTTTCCCGGACCGAAGAGAAGCTGGTCGAGATGTCGAACGGCTGCATCTGCTGCACGCTGAGGGACGACCTGCTCGCGGAAGTTTGGCGGCTCGCACGAGAGGGACGCTTCGATTACCTCCTCATCGAGTCCACGGGAATTTCGGAGCCCATTCCGGTCGCCCAGACCTTCACGTTCGAGGACGAGAAGGGGGTGAGCTTGAGCCAGGTGTCTCGACTCGACACCATGGTCACGGTCGTGGATACAGCGAGCTTTTCAAAGGATTATAGAACGGCTGATCCTCTGCAGGACCGAGGTGAGTCCTTGGGCGAAGAAGACGAGCGTACCGTGACCGACCTTCTCATCGACCAGGTCGAGTTCGCAGACGTCATCGTACTCAACAAAATCGACCTCGTTTCGAACGAACAGGCCTTGGAGGTTGAGGCCATCATCAAGGCGCTCAACCCCAGGGCGAAAATCATCATGGCGACGCGAGGCCAGGTTCCGGTCGAGTCCGTCCTCGATACGGGACTTTTCGACTACGAAAAGGCCGAAAACTCCGCCGGATGGATCCGTGAACTGCGGGGCGAACACATCCCGGAGACCGAGGCATACGGGATATCGAGTTTCACCTACAGGAATTCGAGGCCCTTCGACGCGGAAAAGCTGTGGGCGTTCTTGAACGACAGTGAAAACTGGCAAGGCGTACTTCGGTCGAAGGGATTCTTTTGGGTCGCCGCGGACCACCGAATCGCATACGAGTGGGCCCAGGCAGGGGGTGTTAGTGACGTGAAGCCCGCTGGCATGTGGTGGGCAGCCGTCCCACGTGAGCACTGGGAGTCTATCGACGGTCGCCGTCCCGACGAAAAACCGGGCTGGCATCCTCGATTCGGTGACCGTACCCAAGAGATCGTCTTCATCGGCCAGAGGATGAACGAGGCCGCGATCCGAGACCGCCTCGACGCTTGCCTTCTCGACGAGCGCCTGGCCGCTGCGGACAGCGAGAGCTGGGCGAAGCTCCCCAACCCATTCCCCGACCTGCGCCAGGTCGAGGAGTCCGCGTGACCAAAAGTGCCTCATCCGAACTGGGTGCGGGAGCCTCGGATCCCGCAGCCGGTCCCGAGAATTCGAGCCGTCAGGCCATCCGGGCGTCCGGGCTTCACGTCTGCACCTCGTGTCGGGCTCCTGGCGCTCCACGTGAACCCAGAGGGGGTCGTCCGGGCTTCACGCTGCACCTCGTGTCGGGCTCCTGGCGCTCCACGTGAACCCTCAGGGCGAATCCGTCGCCACCGGCCCCAGCGACCCACCGTCGCTTTTCTGTCATCTTTCTCCCGCCGGCCCGTTGTCCCGGTGCAGGACCCCGAGCGGTCCGGAAAGGACGACTTCATGACGCAGGCCACTCACGAATCCCACCCCTCTTCGGGCGCCGAGCTCGTCGACACCGACGGGCGGACGCTGCCGCTTCGCGGCTCCCGCCTCGGCGTCCACGCCGGCGGCGGCTACGCCCGAGCGACGCTCCGCCAGACCTTCTTCAACCCGTACGCCGAACCGCTGCGGGTGACCTACAAGCTGCCGCTCCCGGCCGACGGGGCGGTCGCCGGCTTCGCCTTCGAGCTCGAGGGCCAGCGCACCCAAGGTGTGGTGAAACCCCGCGAGACCGCCCGCCACGACTGCGAGCGGGCGCTCCTCGAAGGACGGACCGCCGCGCTCCTCGAGCAAGAGCGGACCAGCCTGTTCACCCAAGAGATCGGAAACATCCCGCCGGGGGCCTCGGTCGACGTCGAGGTTTCGATCGACCAGCCGCTCGAGTTCGACCGCGGGAGCTGGGTGCTCCGATACCCCACCGTCGTCGGGCCCCGATACCTCGGCGGGCCCGGGCGCACGCCCGACGCCGATCGCGTGACCGTCCCCGTCGCCGACAGCCTCGAGGTCGACGCGCGGGTGCAACTCCACCTGCACATCGACGACCCGCTCACCGGACCCCCGATCTCGCCGAGCCACCGCATCCAAACCCACCGCAACACCGTGCGCCTTCAAGAGTCCGGGGGCGTGCCGCTCGATCGCGATCTCGTGATCCGCTGGCCCGTCGCGCAGGCCGAGGCGGGCATCGAGCTCGTCGCCGGCCGCCCGGGGGAGAGCCACCCCGGCAGCGACCACGCGTACGGCGTGCTCACCGTCGTGCCGCCGCGGGACGTCACTGGCGCCGTGGCTCGGCACCTCGTGCTGCTCATCGACGTGAGTGGTTCCATGCACGGCCGGCCGCTCGATCAGGCCAAGCGTGTGCTCCGCGACCTGGTCTCGACGCTCGGCAGCGACGATCGGCTCGAGATGGTCGCCTTCGCGTCGCAGGCGGTCCGCTGGAGAAGCGAGCCCACGCGCATGAACGACGCGGAGCGCTCGACCGCCGACGCCTGGCTCGCAGGTCTGCAGTCGTCGGGCGCCACCGAGATGCGCGACGGGATCCGCGAGGCGCTCCGGGGCGTGCCGGCGGAAGGCGCCCACCAGCTCGTGGTGGTCACCGACGGCTACATCGGCTTCGAGCGCGAGATCCTCGAGGACGTGCAAGACCTCCTGCCGACGAACGGGCAGGTTCACACCCTCGGGGTGGGCGACGCCGTGAACCGCAGCCTCACCGGGCCGCTGGCCCGCGTGGGCGGCGGGGTCGAGCAGGTGATCGGCTTGGCCGAGGCGCCCGACGCGGCCGCCAGAAAGCTGCTCGAGGTCACGGCGAGCCCGCAGCTGGTGGGCGCGCGCGTGTTCGGCGACGCCGTGGTCGACACCGCGGCCCGCCGCGTGGCCGACGCCTACGCGGGGAGTCCGGCCCGCGTGCCGGTTCGGCTGCGGCCCGAGGGCGGCTACCTGACGCTGGTCGGGCAGGCTCCGCAGGGGACCTTCGAGAAGACCATCGCGGTGCCCGCGCTGGCAGCGGGCGAGGGCGACGGGCGCTTCGCGGCGCTGTACGCGCGGGAGCGGGTCGAAGATCTCGAGGCGTCCCGGCACGTCGGCCGCGAGGTCGACGACGAGGTCGAGCGGCTCGGGGTCGACTTTCAGATCGCGACGCGCCGGACGTCGTGGGTCGCGGTCTCGGACGACCCGACGGTGGACCCGACCGAGCCGACGCGGTCCGAAGTCATGCCGCACGCGCTGCCGAGCGGGATCTCGCCGGGCGGGGTGTTCGGTGGAGGCGAGGCTCCTCTCATGCGAGCGATGCCGTCCCGCCTGGCCAAAGTCATGGCGAGCCCGATGGCGTTGGACGTGGCCGATGGGTTTGCCTTGGATCTGGACAGCGCCTCGCTGGAGATGCCGTCCGAACCGCTCGGTGCGGCGGGTGCGTCGCGTGGTCGGTCCCTGGACTTCGAAGATGCGCTCTTTGACCTGGAGACGATGGCCGATCGAGATGGGGCCGGTGGGCTGACGGGCGAAATCGTCCTCCGCGAAGACGACCGCCTCGTCGTGCAAGTTCTTCTGCAGGCCGAGCTCGACTGGATGCAGCCCGAGCGTTGGATGCTGGTCTTCGACGACGGTCGCCGCGCGGAGGTGGAGCTCGATCCCGAAGTCACGACTCGGGCCGCAGCCCTCGAATCGGGCGTGGTGCTCCGGGTCGCGTTCCGCGGCGTCCCCGAAGGTACGGTTGTCGAAGCGCGCTGCGGGGGCTACCGGATCGAGCTCGACGCGACATGACCGAAGGCGGCCACGGCAGAGATCCGAGCGCGAGCTCGGCGGAGGATGCGGAGCGGCTGGCCGCGATGGCGGCCGGCGACGCGCAAGCCTTCGCGAGCTGGCTCGCCGACATGGAGCCCGCGCTCCGGGCCTCGCTCCAGCCCTTCGCCGCCGTGGCCGACGTCGAAGCGGTGGTGCAAGAGACCTTCCTTCGGGTGTGGCACGGCCGCGGCGCGATCGAGCCCCACCCGAAGGGCCGCACTCTGGAGCGGCTGGCCTTCACCATCGGCCGCCGGCTCGCCATCGACGAGGCCCGGCGCGCGGGCCGCGAGCGCGATGTGGCCGCATGGGCCGAGGCGGAGCTTCCGGCGCTGGAGCGCGACACGTCGCCCGACCCGCACCTGAGGGCCTGGATCGAGCATTGCCGAAGTCGACTCCCGAAGAAGCCCTTCGCCGCACTCCAGGCACGCATCGATGCCGCGGGTGCGCGCCGTGACCGCGAGCTCGCGGCGGAGCTGGGCATGCAAGAGAACACGTTCCTCCAAAACCTCTCCCGCGCCCGCAAGCTCCTCACGGCCTGCCTCGAGAAGGTGGGGATCGTGCTGTCGGAGGTGATGCCATGAGCCACGAACGCGACACGATGATCGAAGCCGTGGTCGGCGCCTACCGCTACCAAGGTGCCGACGGCCGAATCCGCCCCGCCCCCGCGTGGCGCGACCTCACCCCCGAAGACCGCGTCGAAGCCGCCCGCCAAGCCGAGGTGCAGCGCCGGATCGAAGCCGAGCTGGATCCGGGCCGCCTGTCGACAACGGCCCACGCGGTGCTCGCCCGGATTCGAAGATAGCTTCGCCGCCCGGCGCCGCGAGTTCCGGCCTCGGCGAACTTCGGTCCTCTTCCGTGCTGTTTCTCACGAAGAGACCTCGTCGGTTCGACGACAGGGTACGGGTACGCCCCGAATGGCTGACACTTTCGTGCCTCATCCGCCGGGGAACTCGGGGCGGCTTTCAGCCGGTGCGACGTGGGCACTGGATTTTTGAGTCGGAATTGGATTGTAATTGCAAATACGTTGCATACAAGACTGGCGCAAAGAGATTGCATCAATCTGCTGAACGGGTCGCGCGACCGGTGTGCAGAATCCCTCATGGCGATCATGAAGAAATCACAGTCGACTTTTCTGTCCCGCCATCCCATTGCGCTCGTGGCGAACTCCGTGTTGGGCGGGGACGGCCACAATGCTTCCGGGGGTCCACGATGAGGCCTCCAGCCCCCGTGGAACCCATCGGCTCCGTGTCAGCGGGATCGGTTCAGCGACAACCCAACCACGGCTCCTCGGACCGGAAACGAAACGGCATGGCCGCCGACGACGGAGCATCCTCCGCCGTCGATGAAGACGCGAATCTGGACTGGCTGATCCTCGGAGGCGGCATCCACGGCGTGCACATCGCCGCCCGTCTGATCGGCGAAGCAGGCGTCGACCCCGACCGGCTTCGCATCGTCGATCCGGGCGACCGCCTGCTCGAACGCTGGCGCAGCTGCACCGCGACCACCGGGATGACCCATCTGCGCTCGGCGTCGGTGCACCACCTCGACCTGGACCCCTGGTCGCTTCAGCGCTTTGCCGGAACGCGCAGGAATCGAAAGCCCGGGCTTTTCGCCTCCCCGTATGATCGGCCCGCGATCTCGCTGTTCGATGCCCATTGCGAACGGGTCATCGAAGCCTTCGAGCTCGACAACCTTCACGTCCAAGCTCGAGCCAAGACCTGTTCGGTCGGCTGCGATGGCGTCGGGGTTCGGCTGTCGAACGGGCACGAGCTCGCGGCGGACCACGTCGTGCTGGCTGTCGGAGCCAGCGATCAGCCCGCATGGCCGGACTGGGCGCCTCGGGGAAACTCGCGCATCCACCATGTCTTTGCACCGGGCTTCGACGGCTGGCCTTCGTCCGCCGAGACGGTGATCGTGGTCGGCGGGGGCATTTCGGCTGGGCAGGTGGCGCTCCGTCTGTTCGCGGAAGGACATCACGTCCACGTCGTCTCGCGCCACCCGCTCCGAACCCACCAGTTCGACAGCGATCCGGGCTGGCTCGGCCCGAAGTATATGGCGAGCTTCAGCCGTGAGCGCGACTTCGATCGTCGCCGGGAGATGATCGCCGAGGCGCGGCATCCGGGCTCGATGCCCCCGGACGTGGTGCGCGCACTCCGCCGGCGAATCACAGAGGAGCAACTGCAGTGGCACGAAGGAGATGTCGAGGGGCTCGACGCAGGAGGCGAGTCCCTCGACATGCGACTCGCCAACGGGACCGTCCTGCAGGCCCAGCGCGTGCTCCTCGCCACCGGCTTTGCGTCCCGCCGTCCTGGGGGATCGCTGGTCGATCAGCTCGTCACCTCCGCCTCGCTGCCCTGTGCACGCTGCGGCTATCCCGTGGTTGACGCAGCCCTTCGCTGGCATCCCCGGGTGCACGTCTCGGGTCCCCTCGCCGAGCTCGAGTTGGGCCCCGTGGCGCGGAACATCGCCGGTGCTCGTCGGGCCGCCGACCGCCTCGTGGAAGCCGTTCGTTCCAACCGCGCCACCCCCCCGTCGCGAGCGTCATGAGCCCATCGTGGCTGGACTGCTGGGGCGCGCCGGCCCGAAGGTTGCTCCGAGGGCAGACTTGAACCCCACTCTGCTGACCATCCTGGGATTCGGGTTCCTGATGAGCCTCATCGCCGTCATCGGCGGGCTCTTCGTCTTTCTCCCAGAGACGGTCTTGAGGCGCTGGTTGAAGCCCCTCGTCGCTTTCGCGGCGGGGGCGCTGCTCGGCGGGGCGTTCTTTCACATGCTCCCGCGAGCCATGCACGCCGCCGGCCCCCAAAGTCTCGTGATGCTGTGGGTGGTGGTCGGCTTCACGGCCATTTTCGCGCTCGACCAACTGCTCGAGTGGCATCACTGCCACCGCCCCCCTTCGGAGCATGTTCGACCCCTCGGGCCATTGCTGCTGGTGGCAGATGGCTTACACAACCTGCTGGGCGGCCTCGCCATCGGGGCCATCTTCGTAACGGACATCCGAGCCGGGATCGCTGCGTGGGTCGCCGCGGCTCTTCACGAAATCCCGCAAGAGATGGGTGACTTCGGGGCCATCGTCCACGCGGGCTACTCCCGCCGAAGGGCGCTCTTCTTCAACTTTGTTTCCGCCCTCACGTTTCCGCTCGGCGGGGTGATCGCGTACGTCATCGGGCAGAAGCTCGATGTGCAATTCCTGGTCGCCCTGGGCGCCGGCAACTTCATCTACATCGCAGGCGCAGACCTCATCCCCGAGGTGAAGCGGGCGGAACAGCTTCGGGAGACCGGGCTCCGGTTCGTGTCCTTCGTCCTCGGCGTCGCGCTCCTGTTCGCCGTTCGCTCGTCCAGCTTCACCGACTGAGCGTCTGGAGAGCGGCCGAACTCCGCAGGTTGCGCCTAAGCCGCCGCCCCTTGCCATCGAGGCCGGCCCTCGGATGCAGACAAGCGGTACCAGAACCCGAAGAACAGGGCCGCGAACACCACGTTGATGACCGACTGGACCGAGATCTGCCCCGCGGTCACGCTGTCGACGATGAAATACAAGTAGATGGCGTATGAAATGCCCAAGAGCTGCTCGCCGATCGCTATCCAGATGAGATTCAGGTATCCGACCGGATCGACCGCCATGATGGCGTAGACACCAGCGAGCAGGATCATCACCATTCCATACTGAGTGCTCAGGGCCAGCATGTCCGGATTCCATCCACCCTGTGGGCTCCAGCCAGTGATTTTGGCTCCCGTGTCGGGAACGAAGGTGGCGAGCAATCCGAACGCCAGATGCCAGATGACCCAAACTGTGAGGAGTGCGCGCAGTCCCGTTTTGGTGAACATGGTCTCTTTCCCTCCCTCGGCTTGCCGAGGCGCTTTGCGTGTGGAGCCTGGGCTTACGTGCGCGCCCCCGGAAGCGTCAACCGATCACGCCATTCGGCTTTCACCCCTCGTCGCGAGCGTCCGGTGGGCGCAAGCGTCGAGGAAAGACGCCTGCCTTCACCACCCGTAGACCAGCCCTTCACGTGCTTCTCCGAGTCCAGTGGTCAGCGAAACGAGGACCGGCGGGACGGCCAGCCCTTTGCGAAGCTGTGCGAGGTGGTCGCTCAAGGCGTCCGCGCAAAGATTCCGAAGTCTCGTATCAAGATTTCTCCAGGGGCGCCGGATCCTTGGAAATGAATACGGACCTTGGTACCCGACCCGAAGTCGACCTCGTCCCTGCCGACGCGCACATATGCATAGTCCGTTGAATGGTTCGAGAAGTCGCCTTCGCCGCGTTCCGCACCTCGCCGGAATGCACCGAGCCTCACCCAAGCTTCACCACTCCAGAGCTCGACGAAGAGTTGGTCCTTGGGATCCGGATCCGGATCCAGCTCGGGCCGGAACCGGAACACCACCTTCAGTTCCACCGCACCCGACAGGTCGAGCGAGGTGGTCTCCCCGAGAACAGCGGATCCGGAATCGCTCAGGGCAATGGCCTTGGTCCTGTCGTCGTGTCGACAACCTTCTTCTGAGCACGAAAAAGGCCGCAAGCCCGAAGTGAAGTCGGTAAAGATCCGCTGTTCGAAGGTCCTTGGCTCATAGATGTCATCCAGAAACTCGATGATGACCTCCGCGACTTGTCGCGGACCATCTTCGGGAGAGTAGTGTCCAGTCCGAAACTGGGGATGGCGCAAGCCGTAGGCTCCTGGAATACTCGAGATATATTCGTCGCGTCGATTGGGTGGTAGGAAGTCGGGTTTATCGGAACTCTCCCAAATGACCAGATAGGGCCGCTCATAGGTTTGGAGGTAGTCCCACGCGCGTTGGTTCGCACGGGCTTCTGGCGAAGAGGTGTCTTCAGGCACCATCTCCGGAAAGGCGCGAATCGATGCCTGGTAATTCGCGCTCGGGTAAGGAGCATCGTATCCGGCTTCGACCGCTGGCGGGCACGGAAGGACCCCCTGCTCTCGCCGCGCTTCGTTGCGGCAAACAATGGCGCCGATGGGCACCGGCTCGACCGCACGCACGAAGGCACGCCACTGCTCGTGGCGAGAGGACAGCCCGTATCTGCCGCGGTTGAGACCCGCATTGCCATTGATGAACCCGTCGAAGCGGTCCGGGTAGTGCTCGGCCTGCAGGCGAGCGCCGAGGGGATGGCCGTAGTCGTGACCAAAAAGGACGACCCGATCCAGACCGAGCTCCGGATCGGCATCCAGTTGCGCGAAGACTTGTCGGATCCATTCGAGATGTCGGTCATAGGTGTAGTCTTCTTCTTGGATGGGCTTGTCGGAGCGTCCATGGCCCACGTAGTCGAAGAAGAGAGTCCGGTAGCCGGCGGCATTGATCTCGGGAACGAGTTTTCTGAAAAGAAAGGACCATGAGGGATTGCCGTGCATCATGAGGAGTGTCGGCGCCCCCGGAGGCCCGGAGACGGCATGGTGCACCCGGATCCGCCGATTGCCGGGTGGCCCTTCGGGATCATCGACGAAGACGTAGCGCGGCTGAAAATCGTAGTCCGGCAGATCCTCGAACCGGTCCTCCGGTGTTCGAAGGAGCTCGATGCCACCTTCCCCGCTCTGCCCGGCATCGAGTGCCGCGGCATCCATGATGGCGGCTGCATCGACGGCTCCCCCGCCGTCGAGGGGGCTTGCAGCTTCGTCTCCACCGGGCTCGCCGTTGGGCGCACATCCACGCAGCAGGAGCCCGGCGGCGAGTGCCAACGGCAAAACACCCGTGTAAACCCCAGGCCCTACCGGACGCCCGCTCGGAGACGATTCTCCTTGAACGCGATTCACGACGGACCGAACCCATGCCGAATCCCCGAGTTGCGTTCATCTTTGTCCGGCTCCGTCATCGCGAGATGCGTGCGCCAGTCTTCGGTGTTGCTCGGCTCGATATGGCTCGGGGAATCAAGACGGCTCGAATCCCTCGCAGGGGCCGCCGTGGCGGACGGGCCGATCCGCACAGCCTCCAAGGTATGTGGTGCCGTCGCAACCACAGAACACGCCTCCACGAGGCTGGATGGGGCCGCTCGCCGGACCGGACCGATTCTCTAGGCACAGAAGGCTTCTGCTACAAAAGCCCTGGGGCGCCTCGCAGCCGGCGTCGAAGATGCAGAGTTGGGACGATTCGCAGTCCCCGTCGCTCCGGCAGGATCGGAGGGTTCGGGTGGTCCCCACCATGGTGCACCTCGCGAGGTCGCACTCGCCGGAATCCGACGTCTGTTGCCCCAAGCACACATTCACGCTGTCGGTGGGCACGTTCACCTGGGTGGGAACCGTCCGGGCCGGCGCGCCGGCCGAGGCCGCGATGGTGCACTGGCCGGCCTTCACGGCGCCGAGTTCTCGCGACTCTCCGCTTCCGCAGGCGAATGCGCCGGTCGCCACCAAGAGGCCCGCGACACGCATCCAAAAGAAGCTGCGCTCTTTCAATGGGTCATCATTCATTGGATTACCTTTCCGCCCTCTCGATGGATGGACTCGCCGCCGACGTATGGTCGTGAACGATCCGCCATTCACCGTCGTCTCGAACGACCACCAGCGTGAAGACCCCGCCAGAAGCGCGCTCGGTTTCGCTCAGTTTCCATCGCCCCATCACGACGGCGGACTGCGGTCCGGTCGGCGTGATCTCGACATTCGAAAAGTCGAGCCGCCCCATGGCATCCGCGTCGGGATATCGCTGCCGGTATCGATCCAGGGTGCTCTTCCAACCCCGCCGAATCTTTCCGCCCGAGGTGAACACCAAGTCGTCGCGCTGGGCGTATCCGGCCATGAAGCCCTCGACGTCCCCAGCGTTCCAAGCTGCCTGCTGTGCCTCGATCACCCCTCGGATCGCAGTGTCATCGGCTCGGTCGAATGCATCTTCTGCGCAACCCGAGCCCGCTGAGAGGCCACCTCCCGACAGCACGAGCAGATACCCCAGCAGCCGAGCCGATGCGAGCAGCCCGGGCAACGTACGCGCTGGCCCCGATTCGTGCTCCCGCATGGGCCCCAATGGTTCTCGTTTCGCAGCCCGTTTGTCGACCCGAAACACGGGGCAGCCTTCGAACGAGGTGGAAGCAAGCAGCGATCCTCGGCGTCGCGTCTTCCTCGGAGCTTCTGGGCACCGAATCCGCCTGCATGGCCACGGAGGGAAACCTCCGAGACGCGGGACCGGACGCGCATGGCGTCGGCGTTCCCGCGAGCCTCCCGAAAGAACACTGCGGTGCCGCCGACACGGACGACGCCGCTCAGCGGGGTCCGGTCATGGCTCGACCGTGAGGGGAACGGTCGTCTGGCCGTCCAGGCTGACAAAAGTGATGTCAAAGACATCGACCTCTGCGGGCAGAATGAACCGGAGTGCTCGACGGACACCGAGCAGCTCGTAGACTCGGGGTTCTTCGAGCTGCGGAGATTCGACCCAAAAATAAACGTTCGAAGGGCAAGGGTCGAGTTCCAGCGCAACGGTCTGCTCACTCGGGGGCCCGCACCCCGGCTCGAGATTGTCCCGGCGGTCGATCGAGAGGAGCAAAGGGGCCTGCGCACCTTCCGGCGGACTCCGAAACCCCAACACCGCCGCTTCGAGTTGCCGCAGGTCGAGCCCGGGTACCCCCGCGCCGATATCCCGCGACAGGTCTCCTTCCGCCCAGACCGGAATGGCGACCCCGGACGTCATCCCCAACCACGCCAGCAAGAGCGCCACAGGCCGTCTCATGCCCCGAGCTTACGGCGAATCCGTGAGTGGGAACAGGGGCACGCCCGGTGGCGCTCGTGAAAACGGAGTTTCCGGATGGACGCACGCACCCAGAGCACTTGGGCCGCCTTCGTTGCGTCCGTCTGAGGAAGGCCAACTCGAGATCGCGGGAGTGACCGAGCGGCGGTGCTCGGTCTGCTCCGGGTCGAGTCCGAGACTCGGCTTCGGGGCGGGTCTCGTCCAGCCGTCCGTTGCGTGCGTTCGGCCGGACGGCAGAGTCGTCCGCACCGGACGGTTGTCCCGGTCCAGGGGCTACCGGACTGTGGAGTCTTTCGAGTGGCCCGGACCTTGCCAAGGCGAAGGGCATGTCCACGCCCCTTCGACCCCCGAACATAGCGGGGCAGCGGATCGAGGACGAGCCAGCGATCGCTCGACACACCATCGCTCCGAGCCCGCTCGACCGCGCGAATCCCGACTCGGTCTCGACCCTCCTCACACGAGTCTCGAACCCGAATGATCGGGTGCAGTTCGGCGGACCTGGTTGGGGCCTCGAACCGCAGGCCCCCGATCGGGTGCAGTTCGGCGGTCCTGGTTGGGGCCTCGAGCCGCAGGCCCCCGGCAGAAGTCGCCTCGAGCGGGTAGGACAGCTCCTGGACACGTTCGGCGTATCGTCGCCGAGCCTCGAAGCTGCCGAGCAGCGGTTGGTCGTCCGGACGCTGACCGAGCTGACCACAGTCGTGGATGGCCTCGCAGACGGCGAGGCGCCTCGGCTGCGCGCCGGACAACGGTTGCAGGTGGAGCAGGAGTCTTCCTCAGCCGGGGGTGAAGCCGTGCACATCCGCTTCGAAAGCGACGGGAACGAGCTCGAACTGCGCTTCGCACTCGAGGCCGACTCACGGGCGACCTACTCCCTTTCGTTTGGAGATAGCAGGGGAGGAAGGGTCCATACCGAGCGGACCCTCCGCATGGCTCCGGTCCCATTCGAAGATGGAACCCTGGTCGTTCTGCACTCAGGGGTCGAAGACTGGTCGTTCTCGCGAACAGAATCCCTGAACCCGGGCCGTCCGGCATCATCGCCAGATCTGCCTCGCGAAAGCGCATTGCGGAAAGACGCTGCCCTCGATCATGCCCTCCGGGAGCCGTCTCCTCGGCCGCAAGAAGGACTCGGATCCTTCCTGGCAGGCGCGGCGTACGGAAGCTTTTCCAACGAAACCAGCTGGAGCGGGATTGCAGGAAATGTGGCGGTGGGCTTCATCCCCGTTGCCGGCCAAGTCGCCGACGTCCGGGACCTGCTGGCGGCGCTGCGGGATTGGCGTGAGGGGGAGCCCGGCTCGGGCTGGGGCATCGGCTTCGCTGCCATTGCCTTCGTTCCGGGGCTCGACTTTCTCAAGGCCGGCCGACGCGTTCACCAGCAAACGTTGCGCGCAGTAGCCGAAGCCTCGGATCCGGTGGCAGAATCCGGCTTGAAGACCTTGCGCATGCGCCTTTCAAAAGAGTCGGTCGCGTTGGCGCGAAAACACGTCGACACGCTGGCCGTCGGGCGGTCCGAGCTTCTCGAGCGTTTTGCTCGGGCACCCCGAGGCCTGCAGAATCTCGACGACCTGTTCGATCGGGCCACGAACGCGCTGCGCACCCACATGACCCGAAGCGACCTGGTCGGGGCATTGCGGGACCGGGTAGGCCTTCCGGTCCGCCGCGAAGGTCGAAAATACAGCCACATCAAGGAGGTCAGTGACGCCTTGCAGTCCCTGGAAAATCTTCGCTCTGCGTTGGTCGCCCGGGTCGGGAACGAGGCAGCCAGAATGGGCACGGTCCGTGGTCCGGCAGAGCTCGCTGACGCGATTCGAGAGTACAGTCGACGGACCAGAGAATACCTGGAGATACGATGAACGAAGATGGAGGCCATCATGGAGATGAATGACGCGATCGCAGAAGTGTACGAGACATTTTCGAAGTACCCGCTTCGAAAGAACATGGACGCTTGTCCCTGCTGCGTGGGCGCAGAGAAGGCGCACCGATTGCAGTCGGGAGATCCAGCGACGCTGACTGCGGAGGGTCTGGGCTTTTACGCATTCAAGGCGATCACGACCTGGGGTCGAGTCGAGGACTACAAACACTTCCTCCCCCGCGTGTTGGAGCTGGCGCTCACTTCCGAGGGCCGTCGTCAACCCGGAATGTGTTTCGGGACCATCGCGGGGAAGCTCCTCGAGGGAGAGTTCGAACGCTGGCCACAAACGGAGCGAGGAGCGGTCAGCAACTTTTTTGTCGCGACCTGGAATGCGTTCCTGGACGAGGACCCGCATACCGGTCGATCGACCAAAGAGCTCTTGCCGGCCCTCTCTGTGTGCTGCGGAGAAGTGACGCCCTTTCTCGAAGCATGGGGAAAGAGAAGATCGCTCGGATCGGCGCTTCAGCTCCAGTCCATGATCCCACCGGATGGGGGCTCCATGAAGGCGAACAACTATCCTGGTGGCCATTGGGGCTCCGAGGCGCACCAGGAGGATGTCCGGGTCTGGCTCCTCGACCCAGCTCGGAAGCGACAGCTCGAGGACGCACTCGACCGGTATCGGGAGGCGCCCGAAGCCGACCGCCTATCTTGCGCAATCTTCTTCTGGGAGAAGCTGGCTCGAGACCATGGGGTGTTTGGCTAGGCCCCGGCCCAAGACTCTGCATCCCACTCGACGGCTCCCCTTCCGCGTCGCTTCGTGCTCGACCCGTCCGGCGGCAGTTCGAAGCAGGCCACTGCTGAAGTCCCTCGCTGCGCCCGCGCCCGCGTCGAGCATCCGCGGAGGTCATCCGGGATGCGGGCAGCGAAACGAGGCGGCCCTCACGTGGGGAGCTCGGGCCTCATGGCACCAGGATCGAAGAACCTCGCGTCTGGCGGGCTTCGAGGGCCCGGTGGCATGCGGCCGCCTCCGACAGCGGCCAACGCTGTTGCACCTCCACCTTCAAGTGTCCGGCCTGGAGTCGGTCGAAGACGGCGCGGGCCGACGCCAACAGCTCGGGGCGGGTTCGAATGTGGTCGAACAGGGTCGGGCGCGTGAGGAACAGAGAGCCCTTTTTCGCCAACAGTCCCATGTCAAAGGGCTCGGGCTTTCCGGAAGCGTTTCCAAACCCGACGTACAGTCCTCGGGGACGCAGGCAGTCCAACGACTTCGCAAACGTGGCCTTTCCGACCGAATCGTAGACCACGGGCACGCCCTCGCCTCCGGTCAATTCCCGCACCCGCGCCACGAAGTCTTCGCGAGAATGGATGATCGGGTGGTCGCAGCCGTACTCCCGAGCCAAGTCGGCCTTGGCCTCCGTGCTCACGGTGCCGATGACGGTCGCGCCGATCTGCTTCAACCATTGGCACGCGATGAGTCCCACTCCCCCGGCCGCCGCGTGCAGCAGCACCGTCTCCGTCGGCTCCACCCGATGGGTGCGTTGAACCAGGTATTCGACGGTCATGCCCTTGAGCAGGGCCGACGCCGCCACTTCGTCCGAGATCCCCTCCGGGATCGGCACCAGACGGTCGGCAGGTAGGTTGCGCGCCTCGGCATAAGATCCGGGGGCCACGCTGGCGTAGGCCACCCGTTCGCCGGGTTTCGGGGACTCGACGCCGGGGCCCACCGATTCGACTACGCCGGCGGCTTCGGTGCCGATCCCATGGGGCAAGCTCGGAAGAGGATACAGACCGCTGCGGTGGTAGGTGTCGATGAAGTTCACCCCGATGGCTCGGTGGCGGACCCGGGCTTCGCCAGGCCCCGGCGCCTCCAAGGCCACGGTCTCGCACTGCAACACCTCGGGGCCGCCGGTCTCGTGGATCCGAATCGCGCGCGTCATGCCGGCACTCTATCTGAGCGGCAGGCAGGGTGGGGAGGCCGAATACCGCTCGGCCCGGGCGGCGGCTGAACGGTCTCGTGGGCGCACTGGGACTCGGCATCGACGGTTCGGCGGCTGGCGGAGGCTCCGGCCCGGTTTCGGCTCCATCGTTCGACCCGGGTGGACTCCATGCGGCCGGGCCCGTCAGTTCGAAAGGGTCCCGCTCCCATCCCTCAGTCGCGCCATCACCCGCTGCGGAGAGGCCGGAACGAAGAACGGATCTCGCAGTCGCGCTTCGAAGTAGCGGCGAAGCCGAGAGAGCGATGCCGGGATGTCGACCCCGTAGGCCATGCCCAAGGCGAAGCGGGCGGTGAGGGCCGCGTCGGCCAAACTGAAGGCGTCGCCTCCGAAGAATGGACAGTCCGCCAGCCACGCGTCCAAGTCCGGTAGGGCCTGTAGGTATCCCCGGATGCCGCGGTCGATCCGATCTTCGTCCCACTCGGCCTGGGGCCTTTCGCGCCTTTCGAACACCACCTCGCGCAAGCTCCGCCCCACTGGAACGTCGGCATAGCGAAGCCACTCGCGAGCCCGAGCCCGCTGCACCGGGTCCGACGGCAACAGGCCTCCGTAGCGATCCTCCAGATACTCCAGGATGATCGCCGAATCGGTGAGAACCAGGTCTCGGTGCACGAACACCGGGACGGTCTGGGTGTGGGTCAGCCCCCGCCACTGGGCCTCGAAGTTCGGGTCGTCGTGGGCCCGGCGCTCGTACGGAACTCCGGCAGCCCCCAGGCACAAGCGCACCCGGTAGCAGAAGGGACATTCGTCCTTGTCGTAGATGATCGTCAAGACGCCTTTCCGAGGACGTCCAGGTGCTCGACGACGAAATCGATCCGGTCTTGGCCCCAGAAAATCTCTTCGCCGATGACGAAGGTCGGAACTCCGATGATGCCTTTGTCATCCGCTCGGGCGGCGTTGGCCTCCAACGTGGCGGACCGCGCCGGATCATCGAAACATGCCTCCACTTCGGACCGATCCAGCCCCGCCGATGCCGCCGCGTCCAACAGGACCGAAGGCTCGCCGATGTCGCGGCCCTCGGCCCACTCGGCCCACATCACGGCCTGGGTATAGGGGCGAATCAGGCCCCGCTCCACCGCCAGCAGCGCAGCCAGGGCCGCCCGCGTGGGGTCGGTGGTCTTTGGCGGCGGGGAAAACGGGATACCCAGGCGCCGGGTCCACCGGCGCACGTCCATTCTCGTGAGTGGAAGCTTCTTCTTGGCCCGATCGGGGGGCGACCGACCGGCCCACCCTCCGAGCGGGTACCAGTGGAAGCGACCCCCGTGGTGGTCTTCGATGGTCCACATCTGGTGTGTGGCGAGGTAGCAATATGGGCTTCGGTAGTTGAAGTACAGTTCGACGTCGATCATGGCTCGAGGATCAGTGGAATCGCTTCGGTCAGGTTCGACGCCAGTGGGCAGTCGGCGCTGAACTGACGGGTGGGTTTGCCGTTGGTCAGGCCGATGAAGGCCACACCGGCGGCCCGGGCTGCGCCCTCATCCCAGGCACTGTCACCGATCATGACCGACGACTCGGGCTGAGCGTTCAGGGCGGCCAGTGCCTGCTGCACCTGATCTGGAGCCGGTTTGATCCGCGCTTCGGGACTTCGGGTGACGATGGCGTCGACCTCCACGTCATGGCGCTCGCAGACCCGGTTTGCCGAGCGCGGTCCGCAGAGGGTGACGATCGCACGAGGACGCCCCGCGATCGCACGCAAGAAATCGTGGAGTCCGGGCATCGCCTCGGCACGCTCGGCCCCTCGAGCTTCGAAATCTTCGAACAAGGAAGAGACTTCCTCCCACTCCGGCCGACCGGACAGAGTGACCAAGACGTCCATCGCGACCTTCGTGCACCGACCCCAACTGGTGTCGGGGACGTCCGGCGCATCGGGGATCCGACCCAGGTGGGAGCGCGCCGCTTCGACAGCGGCGCAGTAATCGGTGTGGTCCTCCACATTGATCAGCGTCTTGTCCAAATCGAGGAGGAGCGTGCGGGCCATCTCGACCTCACCGAGTCAGCTGGCAGCGTCCAGGGCTTCGCCGCGGGCCGCGGCAGCCTCTCGGTGCAACGCCCGAAGCTCCGCGTTGATGGGGCTGTAGCGCTGCGATCCCCGCTCGAGCCATTGAAGAGAGAATTCGGCTCCTTTGCTTCCGAATTTGGAGCGCTCCAACGGAAGGTCGATCCGTTCGTGCTCTTCGCGAACCACCGCCACCGGGTCGCGGCCCGCCCGCTGCGCATCCATGCTCTGCTTGAACATCTTTCTCAGCGCGATGACCCCGGCATCGCTTTTGCCCAGGTGCTCGTTTGTTCGGTCCGCGATGCGCCCCTGGCTCACCCAGGCCATGATGTCTTGTCCTTCGATGTAGTCCGTGATGAAGCGCCCGTCGTCACCCTTCCACGGGATTTCGTAGTCTACGATCCTTCCCTCCTTGGAGGGTTCGAGCCCGTCGGGGGCGTGGATGCTGTAGAAGGCCACCCAGGTCTCGTC
The DNA here is from genome assembly GCA_031800475.1 of Myxococcales bacterium LLY-WYZ-16_1. Lineage (GTDB taxonomy): Bacteria > Myxococcota > Kuafuiibacteriia > Kuafuiibacteriales > Kuafuiibacteriaceae > Kuafuiihalomonas > Kuafuiihalomonas phototrophica. Next base: position 14,362 of record DAPKRQ010000206.1, on the reverse strand, counting down.
GTCGTCCACGGGAACTCGGATCTGCATTTGGTAGGTGCCGTTTCCGCCGACCCACATGCAATACGGGAACACGAGCGGGTGACCCACCTTCCAGTCGTCGTCATCCTCGCTTTGGCCCTTCAACAAACGCCGTTTGATGATGCCGTGGTCGAAAGGATCGAAGGCAACCTTCACGTGTTCGACACGTGAAAACGACGAGGGCATGTCGAAGCCGTCGCGCCCGGCGAGCCAATCGAAGTAGCGATGGTGGAGCCACTCCACGTGATGAGGATCCACCGAATTCTCCATGATCTGCATCCAGTTGCACGGCAGCGTGGTGTGGCCCACGTCCCGGATGCCGTCCATCACGTATCCCGAATAGCGCGGAAGCTCGGGAGCCGGCTTTTTGCCGACGTAGGCCCAGACCATGCCTCCCATCGACCGGGCCACGCCCGAGGCGAGACAGATCTTGTCCTTGAAGCTCGAAGACTCCGGCTCCGCCGGTTGCTCCAGACATCGGCCATCCAGCCCGAAGTGCCAACCGTGGTAGCCGCAGCGAATGCCGTGCTCCGTGGGCATTCCGTACACCATGGAGGCGCCCCGGTGGGGACAGCGCTCCGCCGAGATCCCGTACTCCCCCTTCGGAGTCTTGTAGACCGCGAAGTTCTCGCCCAGCAACTTCACCTGCTTTACCGGAAAATCTTCGAGCTCGCGCACGAAGCAGACCGGGTACCAATAGCACCGCAGGAGTTCTCCCATGGGTGTGCCGGGACCGACCTTGGTCAGTTCGTCGTTGGCTTCTTTGCTGAGCATCGTCGTCGCTCCTCCTCGATACCGGAATCGGCCGGGCTCCAACCCGACTCCCGGGGTTTGGGTGGGGTGTCGGCGTCCGCGTTCATGCCCTCGTGGTGCCTGCGGACCAACTCACGGGCGCGACCACCGGAATCTCCACCTCCAGTGCCCGCTCCCGATAGGTGACCACCGCGTGCTCTCGATCCCCGAACACGCGCATGCGGACGTCTTCCAGGTTGTAGGGCTCACCGGGATCGTGCCCAAAGGCGCTCGTGGCCACGGCACGGATCGGTCCGGAGTGGGTGCACACGAACACCCGCAACTGGTCCGGGCCCTCGTCGACTTCTTCGAGCACTCCCTTCCAGAAGCGCCGAACGCACAGTGCCGCCGGCTCGAAATACTGCATGGGCATGCGCAGCCAGTGGGTGATCGGATCTCCACCCGCGGCTTGGATGTTCCAAAACCGTTGCATCTCCACCATCCAGCCAGGGCGGTCCCCCCCTTTGTGTTCTTCGTAGGTCTCCAAGATGGTTGCGTACCGCATGAACGCGCTGGTCACGTCCATCTCCTCACCCTCGCACCATACCTGGAAGTTCTCGAAGGCCTTCCTCGGTTCGGGCTGCAGCACGTCGGCCTCGAGGCCATACCTCGCCATGGCGGCCAGCAGCCCTTCTCGCACCGCCACCGCGGTTTCCGTCGCCCGAGCCGTGGGCGCATGAGGAAAACGGATCGTCATGCCCGGTTTGACGCCACGGGCCAGGCTCTGCCCCTTGCGATGCGCCTGCCACCGCCCCAAAGGACTGAGCCCTGCGTCCGTGGCGTATCCTTGGGTTTGACCGTGACGGATGAGCCGCACGTCTGCCGCGCCTCCGTACCGTTCCTTGAAGAACTTCGGGGGAGGCACGATCTCACGGGGCGAAGTCGTGTTGGCTGCGTAATCCGGGGTGACGCCCCCTGGGGGAGCATCTTCTCTGGACTTGGCCTCTTCGGCTCGGGCTCGGGACCGGGCCAGCACTTCTTCCATGTAAGGCGGTCGACCTCGTTCGGCATGGGTCGGACGAGCTGGGGCGTCGGGACCTGCCTCCGCGCCCTGCCGCCTCTGAAGATACCGCAGCAGATATGCGGGTGCGTCGGTGCGGGTCGACGGCAGGTGGTCGGTCATGTGTGCACCGTCTGAAAGGACCGGACGAGCCGCCCCTCGTAGTAGAAAATCGCGTTGCCGATCTGATCCTCTGTCCAGGTAATCGGCTCCCACTGCACTGGATCCACCCAATACCCTCCCGTGAAGACTTCATTCCGATTGCCCACCGGATCGAAGAAGTACACGGTGTGGCCCCGGCTGACCCCGTGGCGGGTCGGACCCACTTCGATCTCGACGCCGTTCAGACGCAGGATGTCGGCGGCCCGGTAGACTTCGTCGGGACTGTCGAGCCAAAAGCTGATGTGGTGCAGCCCGCCATTGCCGCCCTTGACGAAGGCCACGTCGTGGGTGCTGGAGGTGCGCTCCAAAAAGGCTGCGAGCTGATGCCCCTCGTTGGAGAGGATCTGTTCGCTCAGCCGGAACTCGAGGACCTCTCGAAAGAATCTTCCCGCTTCTCCGATGTCTTCGCAGGTCAGCAAGCAATGGTCGAGGCCCTTTGGAGAGATGCCTCTGAGGTCCAGGGGCATCGGCGGCGGGTTCATCTTGGGCAGTCCATTGCCCACCTGCTCCATCGTATAAAAACAGACGACCTGGTGACCGCTCGGCGCTTCGAACCGAATGGCCGGCCCCAGAGCCCGCAGATCGCCCGGCGCAAGGCGTTCGACTCGGCACCCCCATGCGGTGGCTCGGGTCTCGATCTGCTCCAGGTCGTCGATGGACATGACCTTCCAGCCGACCTGCTCGAGCCCATAGCGGGAAGCGAACTTCAGCACGACCGAGTGGTGGTCGTGTTCGTCCCATGCCTTCAGATAGACGTGCTCGTCATCGCGTTCGACTTCTCGCAGCCCGAGCACTTCAGTGTAATAGGCGGCCGCCAGCTCCAGGTCGGGCGTTTTCACCTCCGTGAAGCCGATTTTGTAGATGCCCATCCGAGTCCGTTCTCCCTGTCGGAATCCTCGATTCCAAAGTTCCTGCCCGAATCTTCGATTCCGACGCTTCGCGTCATCATCCAGACTGGTCGCCGGTCTCGACGACTTTGACGCGACGTTCCATATAACAGAACGCAGTTCTTGTCAACGGAATCACAAATGTGTACGCTCGTCTTTCATCCACACCCGAGCGCACGCGGCTGCGGCGCACGGCGGCAATGACAAGGAAGGGTTGAATCGATGTCAGACTCTGTTTCGCTCGATGAACTGATCACCGACGAGTGGTACCCAGGGTTCAAACCGGAATACGGCCACGCCGCCTTCGCGTGCGAACCGATCGACACGTTCCACGAGAAGGACAAGGAGCGTTTTTGGTTCCTCGACTTCCACTGGCCCCGCGGACTGACGCCGATGGGACTCATCTTCCTGGAAGATGGGTACTGCTGGGGCACGCAGTGCGCAGCCCAAGGTCTGCCTCTCCCGCCAGGCAAAGGACTGACGCAGCGCATCGGCGGGACCCACGTCTACGCTTCCGAAGTCCCCAACACCTCCCAGTGGGAACTCGGCTATCGCGGCGCCCGGATCGAGCAGAACCTCCCGAAGTTCCTGCAGAACTTCGACGAGATCTGGAACAACCGGGTCTGGGAGCTCGAACTCGGGCTGAAGCACTTCGAGAACTACGAGTTCTCCGGAAAGAAGCTGGAAGACATCGCCCAGTACTTGATCGATGCGCGGACGTTTCAAAAGCGGGCCTGGGAAATCCACTTCGAGATGATGTATCCGCTCCTCGCGAACTATCTGGGCTTCTACGGAATCTGCTCCGAGTTCAACATCGACCCAGGCGAGATCTCGAAGTTCCTGCAGGGATACGACACCAAAATCCTCGAATGTGACCGGGAGCTTTGGAAGCTCACCGCCAGTGCCCGCGAAGACGGCATCGAAGACTTGTTCGCGCAAAACGAACCAGAAGTGTTGAAGAGGGCGCTGAGCCAAGACCCTCGCGCAGGCCGGTGGCTGAGTCGATTCGAAACGTTTCTGCAGAATTTCGGCTGGCGCACGGAGGGCATCTCGGACATCGCCCTCGCTCCGTGGATCGAGGATCCCACCTCACCGCTCGGAACGATCAAGACCTTTTTGCAAAAGGGCGAGATCCACGACTTCGAAAAGGCCAAGAGAGCAGCCGAAGAAGAGCGAGAGGTCGCGATCGACCAAGCCCGGTCGAAGCTGACGAAAGAAGAACAGGCGCAGTTCGACGGTGCGCTCGAGTCGTGCAAAGCCGCCAACTTTGCGTGGTGGAACGACGAGCACAACTACTACATCGATCTGCGTGCGACGATTCCGATGCGGCGTGGATGCTTGGCGCTGGCGGACGCGGTTGGCGCCGACACCTACGACGACACGCTCTTTTTGTTCTGGCCCGAAATGAAAGAGATTGTCGAAGGAGATAAAAAGTTTTCCGATTTCAAGTCGATTATCCACGACCGCCGTCAGTATTACGAGCACTGGCTCGCCAAGCGCCCATCCATGCCGAAGGTGGTCGGAAACATCCCCGAAGCGGTGTCGGATCCCATCATGATCGAGATCTTCGGGATGCACCACCATTTCTTCAACGCAATGAAAGCGAAGGGCAAAGACGTGCAGACCCTCACCGGCGTGGCTGCATCGGCGGGCACGGTGCGGGGGGTCGCCCGCGTTCTGCACAACGCATCCGAACTGCACCGTATTCAGCCCGGAGAGATCTTGGTCTGCGAGGCCACTTCCCCGAACTGGACCCCGGCGTTTGCAAAGATTTCGGCTTGCGTATGCGACGGCGGTGGCACTCTGACCCACGCGTCGATCATCAGTCGCGAGTACCGCATCCCCTGCGTCGTCGGCTGCGGGCTCGCAACCGACATGATCGAGTCGGGCGACGAGGTCGAGGTCGACGGGACGAAGGGAACGGTCACCGTGTTCAAAAAGAAGGCGGCAGCATGATGCAGTCCAACACGCACGTGGTGTGGGTCGACGATTTGTGCAGCGGGGACATGGTGCCCCGCGCCGGAGCCAAGATCGCCCGGCTCGGAGAGCTTCGAAAGTGCGGCGTGCTCGTGCCAGATGGCTTCGTGGTGACGACCGACGCCTTTTCGGCCTTCATGAGCGAGACGGGACTCGACGCGGAAATGCGCCGTCTGTTCGCGGGCTGCAGCCCTTCGGACGCCGAGCAGATCTCCCACACGGCCCGGGATGCCCGGGCTCTCGTCGAGGCAACGCCCATCCCCGCATCCATCGCCGATGAAGTGGTGGAAGCCTACGAAGAGCTGTCCTATCGACTGCGAGACCTGAACGTCCCCGTAGCCGTGCGTTCGTCGGCCACGGGTGAAGATGGCGCCGAAGCGAGTTTCGCGGGGCAGTTCGACACGTTCTTGGGCGTCACGGGCAACGACCGACTGCTGTCGGCGATACAACGGTGCTGGGGGTCTTTGTTCACCGACCGGGCTGTAGACTACCGCTGCAACAAGGGCTTGAGCCACGAGGACAGTCCCATGGCGGTGGGGGTCATCAAGCTGGTGCACGCCCGCGCGTCGGGTGTGGCCTTTTCGGTGCATCCGGTCAGCGGCAATCCGCACCGCCTGGTCATCGAAGGCTCTTGGGGCTGGGGCGAGGCGGTCGTGCAGGGACTGGTGAATCCCGATCACATCGAGGTCGGAAAGAGCGACCGGCGAGTGTTGGAATACAAGGTCAGCGACAAGCAGGTCGTCAGCGCCTTCGACTACGCGCAAGGCCTGGTCGTCGAGCACGAGATGCCCCGCCGTCTGCGGGAGGAGCACATCTTGGAAGACGAGGAGATCCAGGCCATCGTCGATTCGGTCCTGGCGATCGAAAAGCACTACGGCCACCCGGTGGACGTGGAGTGGGTCATCGACCGGCACCGGCGGCCAAAAGAGCCGATCACCATCGTGCAAACCCGCCCGGTGACCGTGAAGGCAAAGACCGAAGCCACGAAGACCGCTCCCGCCTGGAACCCGGTTGCATACGCGCAAAAATACGCTTTCGGTACGAAGTGACCATGGCGCCATCGACGTTGAGCTCTGTCCAAAATGCCCTTCGGATCCTGAAGGAGCTGGGCCGGGAGGGTGAGCCCCTCGGCGTCAGCGACCTGTCACGCCGGCTCGAGCTGGGCAAAAGCACGGTGCATCGCCTGCTATCGACCCTGATGTCCGAAGGTTTCGTCCGGCAGGCCGACGACGGCCGGTACGCCCTCGGCATCACGCTGTGGGAGATCGGCTCCCGGGTCGTGGACCAGCTGGAGCTTCGAGAGGTGGCCCACCCGATTCTCGAAGGGCTTCGCAACGCCACCGGCGAAACGGTCCACTTGGCGATACTGGAAGGGGTCGAGGTGGTGTACATCGACCGCTTCGAGTCCCAGGCCACCCTGACGCTCTTCCGGCGGCTGGGGCTGAGGATGCCGGCGCACTCCACCAGCACCGGAAAGGCGATCCTCGCTTTCAGTTCCGACGAGGTGGTGGATCGGGTCGTCCAAGCCGGGCTCCGGAAGCTGGCTCGGGGGACCCTGACCAAGGAAAAGGCGTTTCGCCGGGCTCTCGAAGAGATTCGTTCGAAGTCCTACGTCGTTTCGATCGAAGAATCGGAGCCGGGAGTGGCTTCGATCGGGGCGCCGGTCTTCGACCACCGAAATCAGGTGGTTGGTGCGGTCTCGGCAGCCGGTCCGGCCCAGCGCTTTCCCCCGTCGAAGGTGCCGACGATCGTTCGCCAGGTGCGAAAGGCCGCCAACGACATCTCTCGAGCCATGGGGTACACCAAGACCCTCGGAGTCGTTTCATGATGAGCGAATCAGAGCGGCAAAGAGCCGCTACAGCCCTGGCGACCGCGGAGAGCGAAAGATCGGCCATCGCTCCGTTGACCGAAACCCATCCCGGCATCGATGTCGTCGATGCCTACGAGATTCAGCTCGCCCAGATCCGAGACAAGGTCGCTGCGGGGGCTGTGGTCCGGGGTCACAAGGTCGGGCTGTCGTCCAAAGCCATGCAAAAGATGATGGGGGTCGACGAGCCCGACTACGGACATCTGCTCGACACCATGTTCGTCCACGAGGCGGAGGCCGTGGAGGTGGATGCGTTCTGCTTTCCGCGGGTCGAGCTCGAGGTCGCCTTCGTGCTTGGTGATGACCTCCCGGGCAAGGGCTGCACGGTGGCCGACGTCCTGGCGGCCACGGAGTTCGTGGTGCCTGCTCTCGAGATCATCGACAGCCGGATCCGCGACTGGAAAATTCAACTCCCGGACACCATCGCGGACAACGCGAGCTCCGCGCGGGTCGTTCTCGGCGGCACCGGCACGGGTCTGGACGGCTTGGACTTGAGGACGCTCGGGGGCGTGTTGCGCAAGAATCAGGACATCGTCGGGACCGGCGCTGGCGGTGCCGTCTTGGGCCACCCTGCCATCGCAGTGGCTTGGCTGGCCCACAAGGTCCATGAATTCGGAGTCAGTCTGGGCGCAGGCCACGTGATCTTGCCGGGAGCTCTATCGCGCGCCGTGGACATCGCACCGGGCGACACCATCGAGGCGGATTTCGACCAGATCGGAAGCGTTTCGGTTCGCTTTGCCCCAGGAGGTTCGTGAATGGGTAAATTCAGTGCGGCCATCGTCGGCTCCGGCAACATCGGAACCGATCTGATGTACAAGTTGCTTCGCTCCGAGGTCCTCGAACCCCGCTACATGATCGGTATCGATCCGGAGAGCGAGGGCCTCGCTCGGGCCAAAAAGGAAGGCTTGGCCACTTCGGCCGGGGGCATCGAATGGTTGTTGCAACAGTCGGAGCCCCCGGACCTCGTATTCGAAGCCACCAGCGCTTCGGTCCACGCGCGAAACGCACCTCGCTATCGGGAGCGGAACATTCGGGCGGTGGACCTGACCCCAGCCGCCATCGGTCCGTACGTCATTCCCCCGGTGAACCTGGGTGCGCACGCCGACGCATTCAATGTGAACATGGTTACCTGCGGCGGGCAGGCCACCATTCCCATGGTGCACGCGGTCTCCCGAGTGGTGGACGTGGAGTACGCGGAGATCGTGGCCACCGTGTCTTCACGTTCGGCGGGACCGGGCACCCGCCAGAACATCGACGAGTTCACCCGAACCACGGCGGCTGCGGTCGAAGCGCTCGGGGGCGCCCGGCACGGCAAGGCGATCATCATCCTGAATCCGGCCGAGCCTCCTCTGATCATGCGCGACACCATATTCTGCTCGATTCCGCCGGGCGCCGACCCCGAGGCCATCGACCGGTCGGTGCGAAAGATGGTGGCTTCGGTGCAAACTTATGTGCCGGGTTACCGCTTGTTGAGCGACCCTCAGTTCGATGCGGACCGGGTGGCGATATTCATCGAGGTGGAAGGCGCTGGAGACTTTTTGCCCCCGTATTCGGGCAACCTGGACATCATGACGGCCGCCGCCATGAAGGTTGGCGAAGGCATGGCGCTCGACGCGGGCGCCGGAGGGAACTGACATGCCGTTTTCGACCGAACTCGACGTGCGGGTCACCGACACCAGCCTCCGCGATGGCTCCCACGCCAAAGCCCATCAATTCGTCGAAGACGACGTGCGCCGGATCGCTTCCGCCTTGGATGCGGCGGGAATGCCGGTCATCGAGGTCACCCACGGCGATGGACTCGGTGGCTCCTCTTTCAACTACGGCTTTTCGCGGGTCGACGAAAAGAAGCTGATCGCCACGGCGGTGGACGCAGTGAAGGACGCGAAGATCGCTGCTTTGATGCTTCCGGGGGTGGGCACCAAGGACGACGTGCGCGCGGTCCACGACCTGGGCGTTCAGGTCATCCGGATCGCCACGCACTGCACCGAAGCCGACATCTCGGAGCAGCATTTCGGAATGAGCCGGAAGATGAGCCTGGAGACCGTGGGCTTTTTGATGATGGCCCACACCGTGGGGCCCGAAAAGCTCGCCCGGCAGGCCCGTATCATGGCCGATGCCGGCTGCCAGTGCGTGTACGTGGTGGATTCGGCCGGGGCGATGATCTTGGAAGAGGTGACCGAGCGGGTAGCTGCGGTCGTGGAGGAGCTGGGTGACGATGCCCAGGTGGGCTTTCACGGGCACGAAAACCTCAGCCTTTCGCTCGCAAACACCCTGTTTGCGATTCGGGCGGGCGCGGTGCAGGTCGACGGATCGACCCGACGTTTCGGCGCAGGCTCGGGCAACACCTCGTGCGAGGCCCTGGCCGCGGTGTGCGACCGGCTCGGGATCCGGACGGGACTGGACCCGAAGGCGATGATCGATGCCGCCGAAGATGTGGTGCGGCCCGTGATGGACGAAGAGTGCATCCTCGATCGAATGTCGCTGATCATGGGCTACGCGGGGGTCTATTCGAGCTTTCTCAAGCATGCCTACCGCGCGGCGGAGCGCTACGGAGTCAGCGGAGCCGACATTCTCATGCGGTGCGGCGAGCGCAAGCTCGTTGGCGGCCAGGAAGATCAGATCATCGACGTGGCCGTCGAACTGCAAAAAGAGAGGGGAGCGGTCTCGTGAGCGTAGATGTGGATCGGTGGTCCGACTACCTGCTGGATGCCGTCGAAAGCAGGCGGGCGGTTCGGGCCATCACCAAGCAAGCGGATCTGAGTCTGGAGGAGGCCTACGCCATCCAAGAGGCCGCCATCGACAAGCGCATCGGCCGCGGTGAAAAGAGGATCGGAGCCAAGCTCGGCCTCACTTCCAAGGCCAAACAGAGGCAGATGGGAGTCGAAGAGCCGGTCTACGGGTGGCTGACCGACCGGATGCAACTCCCGGTCGAGGAGCCGCTGCGGTTGGCGGAGCTGATCCATCCGCGCTGCGAGCCGGAGCTCGTGTTCCATTTGAACGAGGACTTGGCCGGACCCGGCGTCACCGCGCACGATGTCCTGCAGGCGACGAGGGCGGTCACTGGGGGCATCGAGGTCATCGACTCTCGATACGAAGCGTTCAGCTTCACCCTGCCGGACGTGGTGGCGGACAACACCTCTGCGGCCCGGTTCGTGCTCGGGGCCAACCGGATCGGTCCCACCGACGCCGATCTGGCCCTGCTCGGCTGCTTGTTCGAAGTGAACGGAGAGTTGGTGGACACGGCGGCCGGCGCGGCCCTGCTCGGCCATCCGGCCGCTTCGGTGGCCCGCCTGGCGAATCACTTGGGGCAGCGGAACCAAAAGCTCGAAGCCGGCTGGGTGGTGTTGGCCGGTGGCCTGACCAGCGCCCAGCACCTCCAGCCGGGCACGCACGTGGCGGTTCGGTACGCCCACTTGGGTCGGGTAGGGCTGAAAGCGGTCGAATCCTGACCGCGATGCGAGGAGGACGGATGTCATCGATCGGACACTTCATCTTTGGCGAGGAGAGAAACGCCCGCTCGGGCCGCACCTTCGACGACGTCGATCCCTGGCGGCAGTCGGTCCGGGCGCAGGTGGCGGAAGGAGACCAGGAGGACGTGGAGGCAGCCGTGTCCGCAGCCCGTCAGGCCTTCGACGCCGGTCCGTGGCCCCGAATGGGCTTCGAAGAGCGGGGAGCCTTGTTGCATCGCCTGGCGGACGCGATCCTGGAGAACCTGGAGACGCTGGCTGCAGCCGACAGTCAGGACATGGGCAAGCCCATGACCGCCCTGCGGGCGAAGGACGTACCTCGGGCCGCGAAGAACTTTCGCTTCTTTGCGGACCATGCCCGCCTGGCGGTGGCGGACCGCTATCCGATGGACAGCGGGCACCATGCCTACTGTCAGTTCGACCCGGCTGGGGTCGTTGCGGCGATCGCGCCGTGGAACTTCCCGCTCATGCTCGAGACCTGGAAGGTGGCGCCCGCCCTGGCTTGGGGCAACACGGTGGTCTTGAAGCCTGCCGAAGACTCGCCAGCCTCGGCCACTCTCTTGGCCCGGTTGGCCATGCAGGTCGGCTTTCCGCCGGGTGTGCTCAACGTGGTGCACGGCTTCGGACCGGAAGCTGCCGGGGCGTTTTTGACGAACCATCCCGGGGTCGACCGCATCACCTTCACCGGCGAGTCGAACACCGGCCGCGCCATCGGTCAGGCCGCAGCCCGACGCCTGGTTCCCGTGAGCCTGGAATTGGGAGGCAAGGGGGCCAACCTGGTGTTCGAGGACGCAGATCTGGATGAAGCGGTGAAGTGGGCCGACAAGGCGATCTTCACCAACTCGGGGCAGGTGTGCCTGGCCGGCAGCCGCCTGTTCGTGCAGCGGTCGATCCTCGGCTCGTTCTTGGAGCGTTTCGTGGCCCGGACCGAAGAACACGTGGTCGGAGACCCGGCCCGGGACGAAACCACGATCGGGCCCCTGTCGTCCCGTCATCACTTCGAAAAGGTCCGAAGCTACCTGGACGACGCCAGCCTGGGTGGCGGTCGGATCCTCACCGGCGGAGCCCTGACCGATGGGAGTTGGGCGGTGAAGCCCACGGTGGTGGTGGACTCTCCGGTCGACGCCCGGATCTGCCGAGAAGAAGTCTTCGGACCGGTGGTGAACGTCATCCCGTTCGACGACGAGGACGAAGCGGTTCGTCTGGCCAACGATACGCCGTACGGACTCAACGCCATGCTCTTCACCGAGAACGTTCGCCGCGCCCACCGGGTGTCCCGGCACCTGCGGGCCGGAACGGTGTGGGTGAACTGCTTTTTCGTACGCGACCTTCGCGCTCCCTTCGGTGGAGTGGGAGACTCGGGCCTCGGCCGGGAAGGCGGCAACTTCAGCCGGGAGTTCTTCACCGAGCCGAAGGCGGTGGTGATGGAGATCTGAAGGTGGCCGACAAGCATCTGCTGCTCGACTTCGGGGGCGTTTGTCTGCTGAATCCGGTGGAAATCCACCGGGAGCTGGAACGAAGTCTGGGCATACCGCAAGGTACTTTGACTTGGATGGGACCGCTGGATCCTTCGACCGATCCGCTCTGGCAACAGCTCATGTCCGCAGAGATCACCGAGCGCCAGTACTGGCACCAGCGGGCTCGCGACGTGGGTGTGGCCGCAGGCAAGGGCGATGACTGGACCCTGCGGGACTACATGACGGCCTGCTATGACCTTCCGGAAGAGGTGATCCTGCGACCCGAGGCCCAGAAGATGGTGGACGCCTGCCACGCCGCCGGCCGCAAAGCCGGCGTGCTGACCAATGATCTTTGTGCCTTTCATGGTCCACAATGGGTGGACTCGATCCGATTCTTCCAGTCTCTGGATGCGCTGACCGACGCTTCGCAGACGGGGATCCTCAAGCCCGACCCCAGGGCCTATCAGCAAGCGCTGGACGACCTGGGCGTCAAACGGGAAGAAGTGGTGTTCGTGGACGATCAACCTCTCAACGTCCAGGGCGCGCGGGACTTCGGGATCGCCACGGTGTATTTCGACGTCGCCGACCCGCAGCGAAGCTGGGCCGAGGCCCGGGAGCTGTTGTCATTGTGAAATCGATTTTGGACGCGAAGCTGCTGGCGGCGGACGCTGCCCATGCGATGGTCCAGGCGGCGCTTCAGGCTGGCCGGGACATGGGCGTAGCCATGAATTGCGCGGTGGTCGATGCGGGTGGCAACCTGTTGGCCTTTCTGCGGGAGCCGGGTGCGCCGCTCCACTCGATCGACATTGCCATCGACAAGGCCCATACCGCGGCGAGCTTTCGCTGCGATACCGAGGCCCTGTATGCAGCGATCGAAGAGCCAGCCTCCGTCCGCGACGGGATCTTGGCGCGGCCCCGTCTGGCCGCGTTCGGCGGGGGCCTGCCGATCCAGGTCGACGGCTACTTCGTGGGAGGGATCGGAGTCTCCGGAGGCTCCAAAGATCAGGACATTCTCTGTGCACGAGCGGGCCTCGACGTCTTGACTTCGTCTCCATCGCAGATCTGAACGCTTTCGGAGCACGTCTTTGGCCCGCACTCAGCTCCGGGAAAGGAGTCGTGGATCCCGGGTCCGGCCCTCTCGTGAGGGAATCACACCTGCCTGGGCGACTCGACAAGCGGGTCTCGGAGGTCCCGTTCGTCATCCCGACACTGGGCGTGCAGTCTCCCGACGATCCGGAGAGTTCGGAGGCGCTCACCGTGGTGGGCGAGCCCGTCTTCCCGGACGGGCGGCGCGTGACCGTAGCGCCCGACGGTTCGGTCCTAATCGATGGCGTCGTTTTGGGAGGCCCCGACGGTCCCCGGGGAACGGCCAGCGACGGTCGTCGACATCGCCGAGTTCTCGCTCGACCCCGGTCGCTTCGACGCCGCCACAGTCACGTTCATCCCCCGCGACAGGGGCGGCGACTCGATCGAAGGCCTGCTCGCCGCAGACCTTGTGGTCGAAGAAGATGGCGTCCGGCAATCATCTTTCCCGGCGCACTATTGACGCGAATCGAGTCGGACTCCATGACCTCGACCCGGACCCTCAAATGCTGTCGCAGGTCCTGACATTCAGCGAGGGGTCATACGGTTCCGACGTGACCAGGATTCGTGACGCCATCATTCAGGGTTGAAAGGACGCCGTCGTCCGGTGTGAAACGAAGATCGCCTCCAGGCGCCGAAAGGTCGACGTCGGAACCGAAGTTGGAGTAGTAGGCGCGATCACCCACTCGGTCGGTGGCTGCAACCGTTATCACTCCCCGGCAGCTCGAGGGCTGGAAGTTCCTGGCGTTGGCGTTGCTGTTTCCGGCTGCAACCACCACGGTTGTGCCGTTCGCTCGCGCAATATCGATCGCACTCTGGGTGGTGCTGCTGCATCCCCCGGTCCCCCCGAGGCTCAAATTGATGATGTCAGCCGGGTTCGGGTTGGGTGGCACTCCGGGGACTGTGCCGCCCGAAGCCCAGATAATGCCATCGGCAACATCACTGGTTAGGCCTCCACACTTTCCGAGAGCTCGCACAGGTACGATGCGAGTGTCGAACGCAACTCCGGCCACTCCTCTGGCGTTGTCCGTTGATGCAGCCACCGTCCCCGAAACATGGGTGCCATGCCAGCTGCTGGGAATCGAAGTCGACGGAAAGCCACCGCCGCACTCGCCGGGAACGAGAGAATCTCCTGGATCAGACGCGTCCGAATCTCGACCATCGCCATCATTGGCAATGAACGTGTTGGAGATGAAATCGAAACCTCCGACGAGATTTCCGACCAAGTCTCCATGAGGACGGATTCCCGTGTCGATGACTGCGACAGTTGCACCGGTTCCCACGGTCACGTCCCACGCACCCGTCAATCCGATCCCCGCAGTGCTCTCGATGAGGTGCCACTGCCTCGAAAGCAAGGGATCGTCGGGAGTGAAAAGGGCTTGCATCATGGTGTCGGGCTCGGCCCACTCCACGGCTGGATCGTTTTCGACCCAATTGGCCAGTTCCCGAAGCCGACTCTTGGACAAGGTACGGCTCATCTCAAAGACGTCAGCGCGAATACCGAGCCGTCGGGTAGCTCTCGTCCGTGATTGTGACCGCTGTGCCAAGCGAGCTGCGATCCGCCGGCGAATGCCGGAGGAACCTGCTGCTTCTCGGTACTTGACAATCAGTTGCTGCGGGCTTCCGTCGTGAAACGTGGCTGCCTCACCACG
>DAPKRQ010000205.1:0-16821 GCA_031800475.1 Myxococcales bacterium LLY-WYZ-16_1 | reverse complement strand
GGCCCGGGCCTGGTGCTGACCAACCCCCCCTACGGAGAGCGGCTGCCCCGAAACGACGCCTGGCAGGCCCTAAACCGGCTGCGGGCGCGGGCTGGGGACTGGCGGTTCGGGGTCTTGGGTCCCCGGTCGGAGGTGGTGCGTTGCCTGGGCGACCGGCCCAACCTGGACAAGCCCCTTCCAAACGGGCCGCTGGACACCCACTTCTTCGTGTACGGTCCTGGCCGCTGAGGCCCGGACAGTTCCACACTCGGCCGCGGGACCCCAGACGGGGCGGCCAGTCCCCGGCCGATGGGGACGGAGGCTCCGGCCGGGACTTTGAGCCGGTGCGCCGGCGGCGCGGACCTCGACCCGATACGGTCGCCCATCTTCAAGGCTGAAGGGCAGTCCGCCGGCGGGCGGCCTGGGCCGAGGGTGCCCGGCCGAGTTCCAGGTAGGCCTCGGCCAACAGGCCCCCCAGGGCCCGATGGACGCCAGGGCGTCTGCGGCCCACGTGGCAGGCGTCCTTGAGCACCACCAGGGCGGAGCCCGCCTTGCGGTGGTAAAGCAGCCGACCCACCCAGGCTTGGTGCTCGGCCAAAGACAAGCTCGGATCTGCCCGCACCCCTTCTTCGAAGGCCGCCGCCGGTGCCAACACCCCGACCCCATCGCGGGTCGGGGCGTGCTTCCAGCCCACGGGAACCCGGGGCGAAAGCTCGGTCAGCAGGTGCTCCGTTTCCGGCAGGCCCATCGCCCGAAACACCTCTTGGCCCATGTGGACATCGTATTCCGGATCCCAGCTCAGCTTCTCGCCGACCAGCCGCCGAAACGTGCTCGGGGTGTCGGGGGCGTAGGGATGGAGCCGGCCGGTCCCGTCGATCCGGACCACCGGATGATCGGATCCCGGAAGCTCTGGCGCCCAGACCACGTATCCGAAGCGATGGGCGTGCTCCCCTCCCTGCAGCCATGGAAAGACCTCGGCGGGCAGATCGGCGTGGTTGCCCTCGGCGAAGGCGACCCCGAACGCCTCGTCGAGGGCGTCCTCGAGCCGCTGCTCGCTGCCGCGGGCCCAGGCGCCGAGGGCGCCGAGGCACGCCAGCAGGCCCTCCGGTGGCTCCACCCCGAGCCATCGGCGCAGCTCAACCCGATCCTGCATCGGAGGCTTCGGTCCCGGGATCGGCCGGGGCGCCCGGCGGCGTCTCGGGGTGGGTGCGCCCCGTCTCGGCCAAGCTCTTGAGGTTGTGCAGGGTCCGTTCGAGCATGGCGCCCACCATGGCGTCGCCCGCCATGTACAGGACCCAGCGCATGCTGGCTGCGCCAGCCTGACCGGTCTCGGCCATGCGCACCCGGGTTCGGTCGGCCCCGGCGGGCTCGAGCTCGACCCGCCCCACCACCGCGTTTTCGGGCTCGTCCAACGGGTGGTGCCGGTAACGCACCGCCGTCGGACTCGACGTCTCGGTCAGCTCGAACCGCATGGTGGTTCCATCGTCCGTCACGAGACTCAACGTGCCTCCCGCTCCCTCCGGATCTCCGCCCACGGTCACGTCCGCGTCCGGACCCGTGTACCAGGCCCGCCACGCCGCCGCCCGATGAAGGTGGCGGTAGACCTGGGAGATCGGCCGGTCGACGACAACCGCACGAGACACGGTCTTTTCTCGGGGCAACCAGCTGCCGGCGAGCCAGGCGAGTCCGAGGCCGGCCAGCAGCAGGATGGGCAGCATGCGAAAGACGGTTCTCATGCACCGCTCCTTCGAAACGACTCCATGTGCTCCACCAGACGCTCCACGTCGTCGATGCCCACGGCGTTGTACAAGCTCGCTCGGACCCCGCCCACCGAACGATGACCCTTCAGACCGTGAAGGCCCAGCTCTTCGGCTTGCTTCAAAAACTCGGACTCGATCTCTTCGTTCGGCAATCGAAAGACCACATTCATCCAAGAACGCGATGCCACTTCGACCGGGTTTTGGTAGAATCCATCGGAGCGATCGATAGCTTCGTACACCATGGCTTGCTTTCGGGCATTGGCAGCCTCCATGGCTTCGAGACCGCCCTGTTCGTCGATCCAGTCCACGACCAACATCGTCAGGTAGACGGCGAAGGTCGGAGGGGTGTGGTAAAGGCTGTCTTTGTCGGCGTGCACGGCGTAGCGAACGATGTTCGGCAGATCGGTTCGGCCGGAGCGCAGCCAATCGGAATGGCCCAGCACCACCGTCAGCCCCGCTGGCCCCAGGTTCTTCTGGGCACCGGCGTAGATGAGCCCGAAGCCGCTGACGTCCATGGGTCGACTCAACAGATCGGAGGACATGTCCGCCACCTTCCAGCTTTCGGTCCTGGGAAAGCCGTGAAACTGGGTGCCGAAGATGGTGTTGTTGCTGGTCAGGTGCACGTAGGCCGCGTCCGGGCTCAGGTCGAGCTCGGCCTCGCCCGGCACCCGCCGGTAGCTCCCTTGGTCCTCGGTGGTCCCGGCCACCCGGGCTTCGCCGGCCACCTTCGACAGCCGACGGGCTTCGGCCAGGGCTTTTTCGGACCAGGCCCCGGTGATCACGTAGTCGGCGGAACGGCCCGGCGGCAGAAAGTTCAGGGGCACGTGGGCGAACTGGGTCGAGGCTCCGCCCTGCAGCAGCAGCACCTCGTGGGATGCGGGCAGTCCCAGCAACCGGGCGATCCCTTCCCGGGCCCGGCGATGGACCCGGTCGTAGTCTGGGCCCCGGTGGCTTTGGGACAGGATCGGCACCCCAGCGGTGCCGAAGGGGCCCAGGCCCTCTCGGGCCCGTTCCAGGACCGGGCGCGGCAGGGCCGCCGGCCCGGCGCTGAAGTTGGCGATTTCCATGGACCGCACGCTAACGGAGCGGGCTCCGGGTGGCGACGGCGACCGCACCGTCCGGGGCCAGCGTCAGCGTTGGAGCCGAATCCAGCGGGGTCCCCCCGAAGGCAACGGGGGCGGATCCACGGCGATGATGTACTCGGCGCGCCGGTTGGCTTCGGATTCGGTTTCGTCCGGCGTGGGCTGGGCCAGAACCGACTCTCCGAACCCCGCGTACCGGACCGGGACCGTCAGGCCAGCTTGCCGAAACCAGCGGGCGATCGACCGGGCGCGCCGCTTTGACAGGGTCCGGTTGGCGGCGGCGCTTCCGACCGTGTCCGTGTGCCCCGCGACGAACAGCTCGGGGTCGGCCCAGGGGCGGACCCGGGCGAGCTCTTTGCGGATCTGGGCCAAGGACGCCCGGAGTTTCGGCACTTCTGGCGCGGGGATGTCGGCGCTGCCGGTGGCGAAGTGGACCTCCTCGTGCGGCACGTCGATGCGCCAGGGAAACAGAGAAACCTGCCGGTGGGTGCCGTCTCGGGCGAAGAGCTTCAGCTCGAGTTTGCCCACCGGCCCCTCGGGGGCCGGCCAAGCGATCGCGCCATCGTCCCCCACCGAGCCCCGATGCTCACCCGCGAGCAGGCCATGGTCGTCGAAGACCCGAAGCTCGAAACGGACCAGCCGCTTTCTGCCTTCAGCCCGCGCCACCAACCGGCCAGCCGCCACCGACTCCGGATCGGCGTCGACCCGAACCCGCAGCTTCACGAGGCTGCGCACCGTGAAGTCCAGCGGCATCTGGGCCCGTTCACCCCCTGGAAACACCGCGGTCAGGTGGCCCTGAAATCGATGGGTTCCCGGGGATTTCACCGGCAGGGCCAGCTCGATCCGGTCTCCGTCCCGCGGGCTCGACACGGTCCGGCGCACGGTCGGATTGCCGGGGCTGGACACCCGCACCGCCACCTCGTGCAGATCCTCGTGCACGGCGATCCGCAGCAGCGGCTGGGAGGTTCCGTACAGCGCCTCGGCCTTCAGGTCCAGGGTCACCGCTTGGTCGGAGGCCAGGGCCGAGCCCGGAAGGAGCAGGGCCGCGGCCAAGGCCCAGACCCATCGCACCGCCCGGCTCAAACCTGCGTGTTCATGGTCTGCTTGATGGTGGCGGTCCCTTTTTCGACGATCTTGGAGGTCAACTCGAGCTCCGCGCTGAAGCGGTAGACGCCGGCCTGCAGGGCCAACATTTCGGGCGTGCTGAAGTTTCGCCCGGACAAGGCGAGATTGACGATCTCGCTCAACTTGTTCTGTCCCTGCATCACGTCCTGCATGACCCGCTTGATGCCTTGGGCCATGACGCCCCGGTTCAGCGTGTCGCCGACCGCGGGCGGCTGGACCTGGATGCGCGTGGCGGTCCGCAGAACATCGGTCGCCGAACCGGCCTCGTTGACGGGCCCGGTGTTCTGGGCCTCGACCACCTGCTGAAATTGGACCGATGCGGGGCCCGATCCGGTCTGCTGCTCCAGGGCCTGCTGCACCTCTTGCAGCATTTCTTCGGCCACCTTGGCGGCGCCGGTGGATACGGGGTCGCTCATGGCACACTCCTCCCGGTGCGCTCTGGGCGCACTTCTGCGTCATGGTTTGTCGGCGGCAGGCGCCGGGGGGTTGCGGCTTTTTGGACCGGGAGGCCCGGCGCCGGACCGTTTGGGGCCCGCCGCCTTGTTGCCCGGGTCGGGCAAGCCGTCGGGTTTGTACTCAGACACCAGGTCCCGCAGGAGCCGGCCCAGCTTGTCGATGGCTCGGGCATGAAGGCGGGAGGTCCAGCTCTTCGACAGTCCCAGCTGCTTGCCCACCTCTTCCAGGGACATCTCTCGGTAGTAGTAGAGCTCGAGCAGAGTGCGCTCCTGCTCCGGGAGCTTCTGCACCGCCTCGGCCACCAGGGCCCGAGCCTGCTGCAGCTCGACCGAGTCTTCCAGGCTCGGCCCGTCGTCGGCCACCTGAAAGCCCTCCATGGCATCCAGGGCCGTGACATAGATGGTCACCAGGCTGTCGACGACGTTGGCCAGCTCTTCGACCTCTTCGTCCGCCCCCCGGGCGGGGGCGCCCCCGGCCATTTGGGCCCCGTGCATCGACGTGAGGTAGGCGTTCGCCCCCTGCTCGAAGCGGTACTTTTGGTACTCGGTCCGACTCACCCAACCCATGCCCCTCAAGCCGTCGTAGATGGCTCCGCGGATCCGGTAGTAGGCGAAGGTCATGAAGTTGGCGCCGTACTTCGCGTCGTAGCGGTCGGCGGCCTCCATCAGGCCGAGCATGCCGTAGCTGACCAGGTCGTCGAACTCGATGTCTTTGGAGAGCGTTTTTTTGATCTTGCCCGCGATGCTGCGGACGTAGGGCTCGTACTTGGTGGCGAGCTCTTTGCGGGACAGGCCCGACGGCCCCTTGCCGTCGTCGGTGGCGCCCCGCTTGGACGGTTCGGCCCCACCGGGCCCAGGAGCGCCGCCGGCCCCCGCACCGCCGGCCCCCGCACCGTCGACCGCCGCACCGTCGACCTCGGGCGCAGGCTTTCGCGTTGCGCCGGGGGCGGCCGCTGGCCGTGGACGGGGCCGGGGAGCGGCCCGTCGTTTTTCGCCCTCCTTCGCCAAGTCAGCCCTTCGCCATTCGTTGGAATTGAGTTTGAAGTCGTTTGAACAGGACCGGGTCGCTGTTGATCAGCTCGGTCACCGCGTCTTCCAGCTGTTCCTCGGGGGACGCGGGCTCATCGTCATCGTCTCGTCCTTTGCGCCGCTTCTTCTTCTTGAACTCCGGCCACCGCTCCTCGATGACCAGCCCGACGAACTCTCGGGTGGCCTCTTCCTCCTGGATGCTGCCGGACTTCAGGCGCTGCGCGATCTCCTTGGCGCCCCCCGCGATCCGCGAAGCCTGGGCTTGCTTGGCCTGCTGGGTCCGCGCCGCGTCGGTCCCTTGGGTCTGGGCCTGCTGGACCTTGGACGCGAAGTCGCCCTTTTGCGCCCCCGCCGGTCCGCGGGCTCCGCCCCCTTGGGGCGGAATGATCGGGCCGCCTCCACCGATCCGCGTCATGGCTCAGACCACCCCTGCCGCCATGCCGTCGAGCAGGCGGTTCGCGAACGCGGCGGCCGGTCCATCGGACTCCATGCCGGCTGCCGCTTGCAGGGTCGACTTGGCTTCGTCGCGCCTCCCCAAAAACAGCAGGGCCTCGCCCACGTGAGCCTTCGCCAGGGCCGACCCCGCGTTCTTTTGGAGCGCTCGTCGATGGAACTTCAGGGCCCGCTCGTAGCGGCCTTGGCTGAAGAAGAGATTGCCCAAGCAGATCAGCGGGACCTCCGAGGCGGGGACCAGGGCGGACACGCCCTCGAAGACCTCCTCGGCCTCCCTGGGCTTTTGCATCTCCAAGTACAGGTAGCCCGCCTCCAGCAGCAGGGACACCTGTTCCTCTGGCACCTCGACCAGGCCGTCGACCATCTGGACAGACCTTACCCCCGGAGGCCCGCCCGATCCAGGGGTGGCGTCAGCGCACGTTGCCGAGGGCGTTCTTCGCGGCGTCGTGCTTGGTCTTCATGATGTTCGAGATCAGCGTAAACTGCCGCGTGTCCATCTGGATCTTCTCCTGCAGCTGCAGGTACTGCAGGTTGAACGAGGCCTGAAACTCCGACATCTCCCGGGTGGCGGCCATCATCTGGTTGAAGGCGTCGGTCGGGTCGGCCCCCGCGCCCGCCACCGGTCCACCGAAGCCGTTCTGGAAGTTGGAAGCCGGCGAACCCAGGGGGGTGTCCAACCCCGGCCGCCGGGTCGGGAGGCTGTAGGCGTTGCCCGTGCCCCCGGTGCCCACGGGGCTGCCCTGGAAGGCCGAAGTGGTGACCCCATAGCCTCCACCCACGGCGCCCCCCACGCCTCCACCCAAGGTGTTGGCAGCGGCCGTGTTGGCTCCCGCCAAGGCCGCCGAGACGATGGCGCCGCCCGGAACGAACGGGGCCGCCACGTTCAACCCGTCCTGGGCCACGCCGCCGGCCCGGAGCAGGCCGGCCCGCATGACACTGCCGAAATCGGTCTTCGGGGTCTGCCGCGTGGAAGTGGCGACGGTGGACAGTTTCAAGCTGGATTCGCGGACTTGCTGCACGTTCGAATCGGTCATCTGGATGGTCTCCCGGGCGGCCCGAAGCCCTGCCCATTATCCCTTGCGGGTCTCGCCCGTTCGTATCGGCGACCGAGCTCGGGCGTTGCGTCTTTTTTCGAACGAGCGTCGGCGGGCCCCTTTGGGACCCGGTCCGGGCTCCCCATCCGGCACGGCCCACGACCCCGGACCGTCCAGCCCGAGCAACGGCCGAGGCCGGTCCCTCGGCGCCGGCTTGCGGCGAAAGGCGGAGGGGTTGTAGGGCCTGAGATCGTGACGAACGATCCGAAAAGCTTGGGGAGCTTTCGCATCGCCGACCTGCGGCGGCCCGAGGTTCGGTCGTTCACGCGAGGTCCGACCGAAAGCCCGGTGGACGGAGACAGCGAGAGCGCCGGCTTTCCGCAGATCGAAGCCCGGCTCGAGTCCAAAACCCTGGAGCAGGTGGCGGAGGAACTCCGGGCGGTCTACGCCCAGCTCGAGCAACTCGCCGAGACCGGGGATTTTCGTCAGAAAGGACCGGCCAGGAAGGCCATGGCGGCCTACGAGCGGACCGCCGATCTGTTCGAGTACCTGTTCCAGGTGCGCGGCCAGATGACCGGCGAAGAGCCGACCTGAAGTCCGACCTGCGCTGGACGACGGGCGTCAGGCTGCCCGGGACGGCGGGGATTCGAGGCGCGCCGAGCCGTCCAGATGCACGTCCATTTGGGGGAACGGAATGCCGATGCCGGCCGCATCGAGTCCCTTTTTGATGTCGACGGTCAGACGATCCATGCACGGCCAAAACTCGGAGCTCGCCACCCAGACCCGGCAGTGCCAGTCCACCGACGAAGCGCCCAGACCCGCGCAGACCACCGCCGGCTCCGGATCGTCCAGGCGCGGCTGGTAGTTTCGAACGACCTGCAGCAACACCTCCCGGGTCCGGTCCGGGTCTGCCGCGTAATCGACGCCCACCGTGATCTGCACGCGGCGGGTGTCGCGGGCCGAAAAGTTCTCGATCACGTTCCCGAAGACCTGCCCGTTTGGCACCGTGATCTCCCGGTTGTCGGGGGTCACGAGCGTCACCGCGAACAACGAGATCGCCTCGACCGTGCCGGCCTTGCCGCCCACCTCAACGTACTGACCGGCCCTGAAGGGGCGAAACAGGATCAGCATGGTCCCCGCGGCCACGTTGCCCAGGGTGCCCTGCAAAGCCAGACCGACGGCCAAACCGGTGGCACCGAGGACGGCGGCGAAGCTGGTGGTCTCGATCCCGCACGCAGTCAGCGCGGTCAGGATCGACAGGATCACCAAGGTGTATCGAAGGACCTGGCCGAAGAAGCGGCTCAGGGTGGGGTCGACGTTGCGAGACTCCGCGAAACGTACGACCCGGCGGCTCATCAAGCCGGCCACGATCAGGCCAACGATCAGAATCAGCAGGGCAAAAAAGACGCTGGACGCGTACTCGATCAGCATGGGCGCCAGAACGGTCAGGTCTTCCAGACTGGTGGGAATGGACTCGGGCATGGGCCCCATTAGGGCCGAAACCCGAAGCAGACAAGCCCTCCGGTCGCCGGGAGTGCTCGAAATACCGACCGAGGCGCCGATTTACACGGGCCAGACCGGCTGCGAGGCCGGTATCGGGCCGCCTCAGACCTTTCGCAGCTTCATTTGCACGTCGCTGGACCAGTGATTGTCGAAGGCCCGGACGCAGGTGGACAGGTAGCGGTCGTAATCGTCGTAGACCTGATCGCCCCAGGTCTTTCGAATCGTCTGTTCGTGGGCCTGCATCCGCCGGTACCACTCGGCGGTGGTCCGCCGGTACGAATCGCGCTGGGTCCGGACCTCGAGAACCTCCCACGCCGGCTGCGCCGCCATGATCAGCTCCTCGAGTCGAGGGTTCAGACCGCCGGGGAAGATCACGTCGGCGGTGAACTGCAGATCTTCGAGGTCTTTTCGGCGCCGGGGCACCACGTTTCGAAGAATCGCTTGAAAACCGAAGCACGCTCCAGGCTTCACCCAGCGGGCGAGCTTTTCGAAATATGTCCGGTAGAGGTCCACCGCTTTGCCTTCACGAGCCTGTGCGGGCGAGCAGAGGTGATCGATCATTTCGATCGACTGAAGCGCGTCGTATTTCACCTCGGGCTCGAAGTCCTTGTAGTCGACCACCCAGATCTTCACACCCGGTAGTTCTCGGCGTCGTATCTCGTCTGCCTGCTGGGGCGACAGGGTGATGCCGTGGGCGGCCTTCGTCCCCTTGTCGAGCACGTGAAACTGCAGGTTCGCTCCCCAACCGCAACCCACGTCCAAGAGCAACTTGTCCGGGGTCATCTCGGCGTAGTCATAGAGGATCTGGCACTTCTGGATCTGCGCCTGCTCGAGCGTCTCTTCCCCGGTCAGGAAGCTCGCACTGGTGTAGTGCATGTTCTCGTCGAGCCAGAGCCGAAAGAACTCGTTCGAAACGTCGTAGGAGACTTCGATGTCCCGCTGGGTGGACGTCATGGCGCGCCACCTTGCCAAACTTTCAGCCTGGGTGGAAACCGATTGTGCACGGGGCGTGCGCCGTCACGCTGCAGCCGGACCCAGAGGGGCCGACGGTTCACCGGGGCGGCCGAAGCCGGTCCAACCGCTCGGCCAGGGTTTCGACGTCGAGTTCGGCGTAACGCCTGGGCAAAAGGCGCCGAGACGAGGCCTCGAAAGCGGCCAGCAGTTCCATGTACTCGAGCATCTTGCTGTCCCGGGCTGGCAGGTAGTCCAGGATCGCCTCTTCGAAGTGGCGGGTCTGGACCGACTCGCCCGCTCGTTCGGCCCGGTCGAAGGCCGACAGGGTCACGGCCTCCACGTCGGCGTTGGACCACCCGACGAGCCGAGCCGCCACCGCCTCCCGGTCCCGAGGGAACTGCAGGTCGTGGGCGATGTGGTGCCGCCGGAGTTGGGCCAAGAGCACCGGCTCCACCTCCTCCGCGTCCTGGCTGTAGAAGAACGGGATTTTTCGGTCGAGGCGACCCGCCCGCTTGATGTCGATGTCGAGCTTGTCGGGACGGTTCGTCATCAAAACGAACAGCACCCGGCCCCGGTTCGTCGGGTCGCTCATGAACTCCTTGATCCGCGCGATCACCCGGCTGGTGGTGCCCCCATCGCTTTCGCCGGTCCCCGTGCCGAAGGCCCGGTCGCCTTCGTCGATCATGACGAGCACGTTGCCGATGGCCCGAACCACCGACAGAATCTTCTCCAGGTTACCCTCGGTGGCGCCGACCCACCGGCTTCGAAAGTTCTTGAGTTTGATGGCCACCAGCCCGCTGGAGCGGGCGAAGGCCTCGGCCACGAAGGTCTTGCCGGTCCCCATGGGCCCGGTGAACAACAGGCCCATCGGGACCCGGTTGGCCCGTCCTTCCCGGATGTTGTGGGCGATCTGCATCAGCTCCCGCTTCACCTCTTCCATGCCGCCCACGGCGGAGAAATCGTGCGCGGGGCGCACGAACTCCACCATGCCGAAGCACTCCCGCTCCAGCAGGGCGCGCTTGCGCTCCTCGAGCAGGGTGAGGACCTCGTCGTAGCGGTCCGTGGGCTCTTCGACCTCGTGCCCCTGGTTCCGCAGGTAGTCCCGCAGACGGTCCAGAGGCTGGCCCGAAAACATTTGGGCCAACTTCTTGGCCCGCTTGCCTGCCTCCGGTGTGGACGCCAGGGTCGTGCGGGCCAGATCGTAGCGGGCTGCAAAGTCCGCTTCCGAGTCCTCGCCGGGAGAGAGGATGCCGCGGATCTGGATCGACTTGAGGCCGGCGGCCCGGGCGGACAAGCGCTCCACCTCCCGCTCGGTGGCATCCGGTTCGAGGCGGCGGATCAGGGCCCCCCGGGCGTCGCCATCGGGCAGCGGAATCTCGACGGCAGCGATCCGGGGGTTCGCCAGCAAGCGACCCGACAGATTCGACAGCTGCTCGCAGACCAACAAAACCACGTTGTCCTGGCGCTCCAGGTCCGGATCGAGGCTCCACCGATGCAGGGTCATGACGGCCCGGCGGTCGGCTTCGGTCTGAAAGCCCGCCGAACCATCGGGAGCCACCAGGTCCACGTAGTCGAGCACGATGCCCACCCCGTCGGTGCCGCGCAGAACCTTTTCGAGGGCCGGCAGGGCCTGCTCGGGATCCTGCACCACCGCCAGCCGATCCGCCCCGACCAGGGTCCGGGTCTTCTTCAAGGTCCGCACGCCGACGGAGGGGTTGTAGTGGAGGATCGCGTCTTTCTTGGCGAGCAGCACCTCCTGCAGGAAGGGCACCAGACCTCGGGGCTTTCCGTCGTGCAAAATCAGATCGTGGACGTTCCCGTGGAGGATGAAGACCGAAGCCTCCCCCCGCAGGTAGGTGGAACGGATGGTCTCGGCCCAGTCGGGCAGCGGGACGCTGGCCATGGGCTCTCGCTACCCGATGGCCCGGCGGCGCGCCACTTCGGTCCACCGTTGCGTGCGCCGGTCCGATCCTCTATACCCCGTCCCTCGGGTCGGAGGGAGGGCCCTTGGCCTCCACCATGGAGCAGTGGCCGAGTGGTTGAAGGCAGCGGTTTTGAAAACCGCCGTGCGTGAGAGCGTACCGGGGGTTCGAATCCCTCCTGCTCCGGATCTTTGATGCGACGAACCCTTGGACGGGTGGCCGAGTGGCTGAAGGCACTGGTTTGCTAAACCAGCATACGGCTCAAACCGTATCGCGGGTTCGAATCCCGCCCCGTCCGTCTTCCGCATCTCGATGGCGCCGAGCATCCGGAGCGCGCAGTGCGGTCGGCCTCCCGGCGCGCAGCGCGGCCCGCGGTCGCCCCGGGCCCGGGCCCGGGTGGGTCCGGTCGGGCGGACCATCCCCCGGGGTCGGACCCGGCGGCCAGGCGCCGCTTCGACCCGGTCAATCGTCGAAGAAGGGATCGCCGGCGAACGGGTCTCGGCTTTGGTCCCGGAAGAACAGGCCGAGGCGCAGGCCGCCAGACCACGTGCGGCCGAACCGAGGCGGGGGAGGATCGGGCCCCCACACCCCGAACTCGCCGGACCAGACCCGCGCCGACAGCTCCCACACCGGACGGCCGCCGGTGCCGAAGGTGAAGCCCAGCTCGCCCCCCACCCGAACCTGACCTGCGTCGGCTTCGATCAGATCGGTGCGCAGCTCTGCCGAGGGACCGAGGAACACCATCGGGTGGGGCTGCAGGAACAACGCACTGCGAACCTCCAGATCGGGGGCGCCCTCGGGCACCACCCGCCGGTCGGTGGCCGCAGTGGCGGACAGGTCCCAGCGGAGGGGTCCGGCGTGCAGCCGGGAGCGAAGGCCCCCCTCCATGGCGAATTCCGAGCCCACCGGCACCTCGAATCCCAGCTCGGCCGCGCCCTCCCAGGGCCCGAGCCGAAAGCCGGTGCGGGCGGTGACCCGGGGCTGGTCGAGGCCGAAGCCGAAGATCGGCGACAGGTCCGCCCGCAGGAGCCGAAAGTCGATCTCCAGGTAGTCCGTCACGCCGACCCGGGCGCCGAGCTCGATCCGCACCACCCCCTGGGTCGAGGTGGGCACCGCGCCCCCCAGTTCGAACTCCACCCGGATCGCCTTGCGCGGGAGCACCAAGGGCCGGTCGACGAAGCGAAGGGGCAACGCGACCGGTCCGCGACGCTCGGAATCGGCCGAAGCCCACGGGTCGGTCCCACCGCCGTCCAGACCCCACGCCGGGTCCGTCGAAAGGGTCGGGGCAGCCACGGCCGCCGCCACAACGCAGATGGGCCCGAGCATCGACTCAGAGCAGGTTCGCGGCCAGCTCCGCCAGAGGAGAGCGCTCGCCCTTGAACAGGGTCACGTGGCCGGCGATGCGCTCGCCACGAAAGCGGTTCACCACGTGAACCAGCCCGTTGTTGGTCGAATCCATGTACGGATTGTCGATCTGGTAGGGGTCGCCCGTGAGCACGATCTTCGTGCCCTCGCCCGCCCGCGAAACGATGGTCTTCACCTCGTGTGGGGTGAGGTTTTGGGCTTCGTCCACCACCATGAACTGGTTCGGAATCGACCGGCCGCGGATGTAGGTGAGGGGTTCGATCTGGAGGATGCCCAGATCGACCAACTCCCGGTAGCTCCGCCCACCCTTCTTCTCGTCGCTGGACAGCCCCATCAAGAACTCGACGTTGTCGAAGATCGGCTGCATCCAGGGCGACAGCTTCTCTTCGACGGTGCCCGGCAGGTAGCCCAGATCTCGGCCCAAGGGGAAGATGGGCCGAGAGACCAACACCCGCTGATAGATCGACTCCTCGGTGGCTTTGTGCAGCCCGGCTGCAATGGCGAGGAGCGTCTTTCCGGTCCCTGCCTTGCCCACCAGCGTGACCAGCTGGACGCTGTCGTCCATCAACAGGTCCACCGCGAAAGACTGCTCTTTGTTGCGGGGTCGCACGCCCCAAACCCCGTCCTTGAGCCGGGTGATCGGGACGATCGCTTCCCGGTCGGCAGCCACTTTGCCGAGGGCCGAGTGGCTCGGGTTCATCTCGTTGCGAATGTGAATGAACTGGTTCGGCGAAAGCTCGAGTCCATCCAGTGGAAGGCTGCCCTGGCTGTAGAAGCGATCCACCTGGTCGGGCGGGCAGTCGATCTCGAGCACGCCCGTCCACAGCTCGGTGATCTGGACTCGATCCTGGTCGTAGTCTTCCGCGGCCAGGTCCAAGGCGTCCGCGCGGATCCGCAGGTTGACGTCCTTCGAGACCAGGATGCAGGGCGTGTCGGGCTCGCTCTCCTTCACGTCGAGGGCCACCGCCAAGATCCGGTTGTCGACCGCGTGGCTGGAATGGACGACCACGTGGGGCAGTTCGCGGTCGGTGTAGGCCACCCGAAGCTCGCCGCCTCCGGCCAGGGGCACACCGTGGCTCAGGCGTCCCTGCCTGCGCAGATCATCCAGGGTGCGGCTCACCTCCCGGGCGGACCGACCGAGCTCCGACAGGTCCCGCTTGAAGCGGTCGATCTCTTCGATCACGTAGATCGGCAGGATCACCGCGTTGTCGGCAAAGGCGGAAAGGGCCCCCGGGTCGTGCAGGAGGACGTTGGTGTCCAGAACGAAGTTCTTTCTCAAGACGGCCGACCCGATTCCCGACTAGCCGATGCCGACCCTGGAACGCAACGCGGGTCTTCCGCGAGCTCGACCCGGTTGCGGCCGCGCTGTTTGGCGCGATACAGCGCCCGATCGGCCCGTTCCAGCAGGTCGGCCCGATCTGCGGCCGCCGGCCCCGACTCCGTCGGCCGGGCCACCGCGCCGCCGATGCTGACGGTGACCGAGAGCTTGCCGAACTCGCCCTCGATCCGCTCGGCCTGCAGCCGTTCCCGGATCCGGTCCCCCATGGCCCGTGCTCCGTCCGCGTCGGTTCCCTCCAAAATCATCACGAACTCTTCCCCTCCGTAGCGGGCGACCACGTCGGTCTGCCGGGCCTCGGTGGTCAGCCGTTCGGCGATGCGGCGCAGCACCAGATCTCCCACGGGGTGGCCGAAGGTGTCGTTGATCGACTTGAAGTGATCGGCGTCGATCATCAGGACCGACACGGGGCGCCGAAAGCGGTGGGATCGGGCCAGGGCCTCTTCGAGCAGCTCTTGAAAACGCCGGTGGTTCACCAAACCCGTCAGCCCGTCGGTGGTGGCGCGACGCTGCACCTCTTCGAACAGATGGGCGTTGACCACGGACATGGCGGACTGGGCCGCCACCGCCTCCAGGATCCGAACCGCGTCGCGGTCGAGTTCCCGTGCCCGCTTCCGGGTTCCCAACACCAGCGCCCCGATGGACTCCGTGCGGTGGCGTATCGGCACCACCTTCACGCTGCGCAGCGGGACGGGCCAGCCCGGTCCGAAGACCCGGGCCGCCGGCGATTCGGCGCCCTCGGGCACCGGCGCCACCGGCAAGGTTTGGCCCAGCCGGACTGCGGAAGAGACCAGGTTCTGTCCGTCGTGAGGCACGGCGGCCCCCTCGAGCTTCGGGCCCAGGTCTTCGGGGGCGTGCAGCGCCGCCACCCGCAGGCTGTCCGACCCGGGCTCCACCAGCACCACCGCCGCCAACTCTCGGTCTGCAACCCGCCGGGCGGCTTCGAGCAGGCGCTCGCTGGCCTGCTCGATCGTGCGGGCCTCGGCCAGCAGGTTGAAGGCCTCCAAAAAGCGCTCTTGCTCGAACTTGAGCCGGTCCATGGTCGCCAGCAGGCGCTCCAGCTCCACCATGTGGGTCAGGTGCTCGGCGGCGTGGCCGAGCACGGTCTCGGCCCCTTCATCGAAGGGGGCGTCCCGGCTGCGCTCGGCCACCAAGACCCCCACCACCCACCGGTCGAGTCGGATCGGCACCCCGACGAAGGCGGCGGCGGACGACGGGTAACCAAGGCCTGCGCCGCTGCGGGCCGGGCGCAGGTGGATCGGTCGGTCGGTTTTGAGCACGGCCCCCACGGCCCCGCTGGGCGCCACCCGCGCGGGAGCGCCCGCCGGCAGCTCGGGCACCGCACCCTTCGCTTCCACCCGGCCGTCTTCGCCCTGAACGAAGACCCGAACCGCGTCGGCGCCCGTGGCCTGCCGAACCATCAGCAGCAGGGTGTGGATCGCTTGCCGCAGGGCGGTGACCGACCCCTCTTGGCGGATCCGGGTTCGGTCGGCCTCACTGCGCTCCGAGGCGGGCGACGCCAGCATCGACGTGACCAGGCGAAAATCCCGGGCCTCTTGGTCCATGCGGCGCCGCCGCTGTTCCAGCTCCGCGCGTTCCCGCCGCCGCAGCCGCAAAACCTCGAGCCGCAGGACCCCGGCGGCAGTGGACGCGAACAACAGCAACATGCCCCAGCGCACGAAGACGTGCACCCAGGGATCCAAAGCCCAGGCCGCCCGGGCGCCCTCGACCGCCAAAGACAAACCGAGCACGGTCAGGGTGGGGCCGGGCCCGGCCAAGCCCGCCGTCAGGTGGACCCACACGTAGAGCAGCGGCACGAACACCGGGCGCCACGGCCCCAACAGAACGAGAAGCCCCTCGATCAGGACCCAGCCCGCCAGGCTCGCCCACCAGGTCCGCCCCCGAGCGCGGGGCCCTGGCTCAACGGCCTCCGCGACCATTGCGGGTGCTGCGGAACTGGACCACGATCTCGTGCGGCGCCACCCATCCCAGCTCGTCTCGAATGACCGCCCGCAGCGCGTCCGGATGCCGGCGGAGGCCGCCGAGGCGGGTGGCCAGACGTTGGTTTTGACGGACCAGTTCGGCGTTGCGGGTCCGCAGATCTCGGATCTGCGCCCGGAGGGCCGCGTGCTTTCGGAGCCCGTCGGGCCCCCAAAAGGCCAGTGCCACCAGGCCGATCACCCAGATCGCCGCCATCCCGGAGATCGCCCGGATCATCGGGTGGCAGGCTACCGCCGGCCCGATCCGCCTTCAACTTCTCGACCTTCGGCGAAGCCAGCGCAGACCCGCTCCAGCAGGGCGACCAAGGCCTCGGGGTTCCACGTGCCCTCTTGCCGGGCCCAGACCCGCCCGTTCGGGTCGAGCAGGATCGACGTGGGATACCGGGTGATCGGCCCGAAGGGTCCGTCCGCACCGAGCACGGCCTGTGGCGTTTCGGGTCGGCCCACGGGGTGATCCAGCTCGAAGGTCTGGCGGAACACTTCGGCGGCCAAGGGCGCCTGGTCGACCACCAAGGTCAGCACTTCGAGGCAATCGGGTCCGAAGCGTCGGCGGACGTCGCGCAAGAAGGGCACCTCGAAGAGGGCCGGATCGCTCCAGGTGGCCAAGACGTGCACCAGCAGCCATCGGCCCCGGAAGGCGCCCAGGTTTCGGCGCTCGCCGTCCCAGCTTAGGTACCGGAGGGCGGCGGGCGCCGCTGGAAGGTCCGGCGCGGTGGACGCCTTGGTTGGGGCGCAAGCCGGGTTGCAAGCCGCCAGCAAGGCCATCGCGAGCGGGACCCGAGGGCGGGGGCGACGGGCGGGCCGAACCGCGGACGGTCCGGGGG
>DAPKRQ010000204.1:0-29767 GCA_031800475.1 Myxococcales bacterium LLY-WYZ-16_1 | reverse complement strand
GCCGGCACCGCCTCCCCCTCTGCCGCCGGTGCGGTCGGCTCCGGCCGAGGTTCGCCAGCCCCTACCCCGAAAGCCCGAGGTGCCCCCCCTCGAAGACCCGAAGATCTTGGCCGAGCTCGAGCGCGTTGCCGAAGGCGCCCGAGATTCGACGGTGTCCATGGTGGTGTGGCTCGAAAAGCGGGGCGACGAACCGGCGGTCAAGCGCTTGCGCGGTCCGGCGTTCCTGGCGCCCGGCGGCGGCACCCTGTTCACCCACGAATACCTGACGCAAGTGCCGGTGTTGCCGATCTGGAAGGACTGGGTCGAGGGCCCGGACGTGGAGCCGGTGCGGATGCTGTTCGTGCAGGGGACCCAGATCCCGGAGGACCCGAAGACCAACGGACTCGACCCGTCGAAGGTCGCGGCCCAGGTGGGGTCTTCGGCCAAGGACGTGGGGCGGGTCGGTCGCCTCGCCCGCTTCGAGTTGGCCGCTCCCTTGTCGGACGTGTCCGCCGGTCCGAAGCCGGCGCCCGCGAAGGTCGGGGACGTGGTGGCGCTGCTCGACTTTGGACGGCGCTTGCTCCCGAATACCCGGGCACGGGTCGAAGAGGTGCATGCGGACCACCTGGTGGTGGAGCCGCCGATGGCGCTTCCCAAAGGCAAGCGGTTTCGCACCGAGCGATGGCTCGGGGCCATGGTGGTCGGAACATCGGGGCCGGTGGGTTTCGTGGCCTCGCTGGGCCGAACCGAAAACGGGCGCGTCGTGCGTCAGATCGCCACCGTGCCCCAGGTCGAGGAGGCTTCGTTTTGAACGAGCGACGTTCATCGTGGGCCGTGTTCTGGGGCTTGGTCTGGACGATCTCGGCGTGCACGACCGTCCATCGGTCGGTGACTTTGGAGTCGGATCCGCCCGGCGCCACCGTGTACGTGAATGGTGAAGAGGTCGGGCAGACGCCCGTCACCACGGAGCTGGTCTTCAAGGGAAAAAAGGACCAAGTGGAGATCGCCCTCGAAAAGGAGCTCTACCAACGGACCGAGCGTACGCTGGATCCGGAGGTTTCCGACGTGCTTCGGGTGGAGCTAGAGCCCGCCGAGCGGAGGGTGGAGGATGACTGACCCGGTCGGCCCGGACCGATACGCGCGACTGGAGGGCACCTTCATCGAGCGCCGGCGGGTGGCCGACGCCTTCGCGATATTGGGCGGTGCCGGAGCCCTCGGCAACGAGGTGGCCAAGAACCTGGCCCTCCTCGGCTTTGGGCGAGTGCTGGTGGTGGACAACGACGTGATCGAGGCTCACAACGCCACCCGCTCGGTTTTTTTCTGCATGGGCGAGCTCGAGCGACTTTCGGGGATGCCCAAGGCCACCCACGTGGCAGCCACGATGCGGAGCTTGAACCCCGACGTGCGGGCTGTCGGTTACGTAGGAGGCATTTCCGATCTGGGGCCGGGGATCTACGCCGAGGCCGATCTCGCTTTCAGCACCTTCGACAACATGCCTGCCCGTTTCGTCATGAATGACCGTTGTGGTCAGGCCGGCCGAGCCATGGTCGACGGGGGGCTCGGCAACCGCAACCAACAGCTCGCCAGCGGCAACGTGACACTCTTCGATCCCTCACGGGGCGCGTGTTTCGCTTGCGGGCTGTCGTCGCGCCAGCGCCGGGCTCTGCAGGCCGAGTTGGTGGGAGGCGTCGTCGAGGGCTGCGGAGCTCGGGCCCAGGCGGTTCGAGACCGGGGCGGTGTACCCAGTACGCCGATGACCGCCTCCATGGTTGGGGCCGCCCAGGTGCTGCTCGGCGTGAAGTGGCTGATGGAGGCCCCGGGGTATTCAACCCAGCCTGGGCTGACAACCCAGCTGAGCTGGGAGACCACGCCACGGATGGCAAGCTTTGCCACGCGGCGACGGCCCGATTGTCCCCATCATCCGGCCCCCGGGCTTCCGATCCACCGATTGGACGGACGCTCGGATCGTTTGACCTTGCACGATGTCCTCGAGGCTGGACAGCGGGTGCTCGGAGCGCGGGGTGTGGTACAGCTGCCAGTGGAGGTCGTCGGTTCGTCTCGATGCAGCTCGTGTGGTGCTACCTGCGATCGATGGGTCGTGTGGCAGCGACGAGAACAACGAGCTTGTCCGGCCTGTGGTGGGACGGCCCTCGCTCCGGAAGGCGAGCCGCCCGGTGCCTTCGCCGCTGGGACCGAGCCGACGACCGATCAGACCTTGGCGGACATTGGTTTCGCCTTTGGCGAACGCTATCAGGTCGATTCATTGGAAGACGAGGCTTTCGTCGTCGTCGAGGTGGCGGGGGATCTCGACGCCTTGCTCGGGGCCGAGTCTTTCTCCGGGCCGAGGCCGAACCTTTCGGCTGCGGGAGGGGCGCAGTGACGAGCTACAACGAGTATACCATCGTCTGTTTGGTGAAGGCCGATCCCGAAGATCCTGGCCAGTGGCAAGAGTTCGACATCGAGGCTGAATCGGGCCAGACCCTGGGGACCATCGTACTGGAGTTCTTGGCGGCTTTTCAGCAGCAGGTGGAGGAACTGCCCGAAGACGAGCGCTCGTACACCAACATCTTCATCGACGACGAGGCCGATCTGGACCAGGCGGTGACGGTGACGACCGCCGACGAAATGGGCAACGACGTCCAGGTTCCCCTCGACATTCCCCCGGCGGAGCTCGGCTACCCGGACGGAACACAGTTCGTTCTGCAACCCGGCCGGTTCATCGTGGGGGTTCGAATCTTCTCTCGAAAGAAACGTTCCGAAAGACCAAGTCCCGAACGGGGCCGCAGCACTCCCGCCCCGAGCCCGCGTCCGGTCCCCGCCGCGCCTTCGGCCGAAGCGGCGGCCGCGGCCCGGACTCGGAAGCAGCGGATCCGCAACGAAGTCGAGGATTTTCTGAGTCTTTTGGACCGAAACTCGGACCTGCTCGAACTGATTTCCCCGAGCCGAGACGAGATCGCCAACGTGTGGCAGCTGGCCAAGCCGCTGGTGTTCGCCGTGCATGCCCGCGGATGGGCAGTCAGCGACGGAGGCGAGCCGGTGGCTCGAGACCGGCACGTGGTGAAACTCAGCTTTCCGCCGGGCTACCCGACCAAGAAGCCCTTCAAGCTCGTCTGTGTACCGACGGAGCCCCCGATCTTTCACCCGAACGTGAATCCGGTTGTCGATGAAGACGGCGCGGGCCACTACATTTGCCTGTACACCGACGACGTGGAGCCGTCGAAGCGCTACGTAGCCCAGGCCTTGGCGAAGCTCGAGGCGTTGATCCAGTGGCGGACCGGAAACCTCGACACCGTCGATGCCATGAACAAGCGGGCGGCGGAACTGTTCGGAGCCGAAGACAGGACCATGCACGACCGAGATCGGCCCCGTCTTCGTTCTTTGGGGCTGACCTTGGACGGAAGGCGGGCCGATCGGGTTCGGATCCGCGAGCGACCCGTCCCCTGAGCGTGAAGGAGCGGCACCATGGCCACGCGGATTCTCGGGAGTCGCAACCGGCGGGGAGGCCAAGCCTGGCGAGAGCAGCGCCACAAGTGGGTTCCCGAGCGGGCTCGGGGTGCTCCGCCGCCCATGACCGTGTGGACGCTCCGGCGGGTATTGGCGGAGCTCAAAGAGACCTACCAGCGGACCTATTACCCCCTGGGCACTTTCGACGTGCAGGTCGGCGAGCGCATGGGCATCTTGGTGGGCAAGTTCACCGAAGCCGACGAGAACCAGTGGGTGGTCGAGGTCCAGGGCTTTCGGGAGTGCCCTTTTCGTGACGTGGGCCTCACCCACGCCGTCATGGATACCCAGCAGATGCTGGCGGCGGTCCAGCAGGCCAAGGCGGATCACAGGGCCGAGAGCCTGGTTGGGTGGTACCACACCCACCCCTCCATGGAGCTCTTTCTGTCTCAGCCGGATCTCGATACATACAACGACCTGTTTCGTGACGCATGGCACGTGGCTCTCGTTTTCGATCCCAAGCGTTGGGATGCGGCTTATTTTTATCGTGAAGCGAACGGTCGGATCGATGGATCGATCCAGCCGCAACTCGAATTCAACATCGACGCGGAGATGAGCCTGGGGCCGGCAGACTCCCGGGCCGACTGGGCGCTGGGGTCGAGCACCGAGCTCGAAAGCCTCGGCACCGAAGACCCCACAGAGCCCACTGCCGCGCCGGCGCCGTCGAGTGAAGCGCCCACGGTGGTGCGGGGCTCGCGAGACCTTGCTCCTCGAACCCCCGAGCCTTCCGGCCGAGAGACCTCCGCACCGCGTCCATTGGAGCGAACACCTCCGGAGGGCGTGCCGGCGCCGGTTCGGATGACCGGAGCTCACCGGACCGTGAGCCGACCCGTGGACGCGGCGCCGGAGCCGGCGGCGGGCGAGCGATCCGGGGCCCGGTGGTGGGTTTGGGCGCTGCTGTCGGCGGCGGTGGCGGCGGCCGGCGCTGCCTGGGGGCCGGACTGGTGGGACCGGTTGGCTGGCGGTGGCGCGAAATCGGGGCCGGCAACATCGGCGGCTTCCGAACCCGGTCCGGCGCCGGCCACCGCGCCGAAGGCGAGGGCGGCGGCGCCTCGTTACGCAGGTCACCTGTTTCGATGGCCGGAAGATGAGGTCTCGGTCGACAAGCTCGTTTTGAGCGAATCGAAGGGCGTCGAGCGGGCCGGAGTCTTCGCTGTCGTGCGAGAACTCGCGAGCGCGGCCGGCCGCTCCCGGTCCGGTGCGGTTCGATATCGGGCCCGTATCGATGGATCGGCCCCCGTGTCCGCGACCCTGTTGCCCGGGGGGCGTTACGTGCAGCTGCAGTGGAAGGCGGGCGGCGAATCCTCGGAACCCGCGGCGAACGTCGAGCTTTCGGTGCTTCCAAAAACGGGTCCGTTGCTTCGGACCGATGGCCCCGTGGGCTGCGAGCGGCTCGAGCTTTCGTTTCGCACCGAACTGTCGGTCGACCCGTCTTCCGTACCCGTGGCCCGGCTCCGGCAGATTCGAGCCGTCGGCTGCCGCCTGGCCCGCTCGGGTCCGGGGCTGCCCGGCGAACGACCTGCCCAAGTGACGTCGATCGAAGCGAGACCTCGGCAATCTCAGATCGTGATGGTGCTGTCCGGCGTGCACCGCGACAGCGGGGCGTTCGAATTGGTGGTGCGAAACGCCGAAAGCCACGCCGAGTTGTTCGTGACCAAGCCCGAGGCCGCGTCGGTGTCCGGCCCCGAGGCGCGCACTAAGCTCACCTTTCCCGTCGAGCCGGCCGATGCCGTCGGCTCGGACGAGACCTACCTCGAGTTCCGGCTGCCCGACGGTCGCTTTACCCAGGACTGGGGCGACGTCGACATGTCTTTCTGAAAAGAGAATCCCCGCATGGAAGTCCTGTTTCGAAAAACCATGGTGGCCGCGTTCGCAGGCCTTTTCGCGTGGCTGGTCCATCAGCTCGTGCTTCAGAGCCAGCCCGAGGCTTGGACCGACGCGACGAAGCTGGCGCTCACCCTGGGGCTTTTCGGGGCCCTGGTCAGCGGGGCCGTGGCCGGCGCGGAGACCCATTTCGAGGTGGACCGCATCGCTTGGCCCGATGTCGCGGTGGGCGCGTTGTCCGGGGTCGTGGTGTGCGGCTTGACCGGCTGGGTCCTGCCAGCGGCGGTTCGCCAAGTTTCGGGAGGGGCGGGCGGCACGCTCGGCACGGTCGCTTACTTCGGTGTCTGGCTGCTTGCCGGCGTCTGCATCGGGCTCACCTCGTCGATCCGGTTGCGCCGGCACGACATGGAGCGGCTTCGGAACGGGCTGCTGGGCGGGCTGCTCGGCGGAGTGGCCGGTGCTCTTCTGCTTTTCGTCACCGGAGGCTTCGCCCTCGGACCCGTCGGGGATCAGATCATGCAGGCGGCCGGCTACGCGCTGGTCGGTGGCGCGGTCGCGCTGGGCGTCGGGGTCGCGCCGGGGCTCACGGCCCGCGGCGAGCTGGTGTTTCGGCAGTCCGAGAGCGCCGCGGCCCGGGCCAAGCTGGCGGGCATTCAGCGGATCTCCCTGGGAAAGGGGGCCTATGCCGTCGGCAGCCGGCCCCTGCTCGCCGGTCGCGAGGGGGCCTTGGTGGTGCTGATTCCCGACAACGCGGTTCGTCCGGTGCACTGCTGGATCGTGTTCGCCCAAGGGGGCTTTCAGCTGTTCTATCCCGAAGACAATCGCCCCGGCAGCCCCGGGCACGACCCGGTGTTGGCCGACGGCAAACCTCTTGCCGAAGGCACTCGCTTGCGCAATGGCGCCCAGCTCACCATCGGCAAGACCACCTTCGATTTCGAGCTCAAGCAAGATCACGAGGAGCGAGGATGAAGTGTACGGTCGCCATGATCGTTGGTGCAGTGCTGCTCGGGGCCATGACTTTCCCGGCTGCGGCCCAGGTCCAGGTCAACTCTGTCGTCTGGGCCGAAAGCGATCCCTGCAATCCCGAAGCCAACTATCGGCTTCGAGCCAGCCTGGCCTACATGAACGGCGACAAGGCGGTGGTGAAGCCGCTTTCGTTCTGGAAGGACCTGGAGATTCGCGAGATCACCACCAACTTCAGTACCGAAGGTCGGACGGTGGCGGTTCAGCCCCTGGGGCAGGGAGAAGAAAAGCAGGGCAAATGGCGGATCATCGTGCTGGTCGACGCGAGCCGCAGCATGCTCCGGCGCGAAGCGAACGGGACTCGTCGATTCGAGACGGCCTTGAACGCCCTCGACGACCAGTTCATCTCGAACTTGGAGGGACTCGATGTGGAGGTCGCCATCGAGACTTTCGGCTGTTCGTTTCGATGGGCCCACGACTATACCGATGCGGGCCGGGTTCGGTGGCTGAGGGAGCCGGCGGCCATGCGGCAGCAGGTGGCCGAGATCCACGGACGCTTTCGCAGCTTGCTCGGGACCCGGGCCCGCCGGTCTCCGCTCGGTATGTGCACCGCCCTGTATCAGGCCGTGTCGGAGGCCGATCGCTACCTCAGCCAGCGGATCGAGCAGGGAGATCCCAGGCAGCCCCTGTTGGTCGTGATCGGGGACGGGATCAACGACCTGTACGACCCCCCCGGCGCGGTCTGGAACTCGGGCATGGATCCCCATCGCCCGTTCAACCTGTACGAATACATCGCTTCCCCCGACGAGCTCAGGGGGGGCGATCTGGGTCCGCTCCTGCGACGCATGCAGGAAGACGGCGTGGTGGGGTCAGCCCGGGAAGGACTCGAGCGCATGGACGGCTCCTATCGCCGATTCATTCGGGAGCTCGGATCCCGGCCATACTTCCGCTGGGCCATTTCGGTGGGCGGGGGCGGCGAGATCTTCGACCAGGACGTGATCCGGGCCTTCGGCCGGCCTCCGATCCCGGCCTCGAACCAAGCGGCTTTGGACCAGGCCTTGGACGACCTGGTGGGCGTCATGTTCGCCCAGGTGAACGTCAACTTTCCGACCCCCGCCCGAAGCCGAGCCGAGTTGAACGACCTGGGCTGGGAGTTCTTCGAAAACGGCCGCTCGGTGGGTCGCTTCGTGCCGGAAGGCCCGTTGGTGTTCGGGCTCGGGAGCAGCCCGGTCCCGATGGAGTCCTGGGAAGAGCCGGCATATCGATGCGCCGAGAGCCGGACCCGGGGGCCGTGGATCCCGTTCTTTGCGGTGTTGGCGGTCCTGCTGCTCTTGTGGTTTTTGGTTCCGAGCTACGTGTTCTCGGAGGCGACCTGATGGCTCGGCGTTCCCGGGTAGTGAGGAGGGCGCCGTGAGTTCGAACGTAGGAATCTTTTCGCGCGAAAGAGCCTTTTCTGCGATCACCGAGGTTCGCGACGGAAGCCTCTTCTGTACGCTCCATTCGCTTCGAGGGAGGTCGAAGAGCGGGGCTGCATTTTCCGTGGAGCCGAGTTCGCCTCTGTCCGTTTCGGCTCCGCTCCAGCGATTCGGCGATGCAGCCGCCGTCGAAGTCTTCGTGTCGGGACCGCTTCCTTGGCAGGAGTTCCGACCGGACGCGCCGGGTTATCGCGAGCCCCAACTCAACGTTGTGGGCGTCGAAGACCCGCAGCGTGCGGCTCTGCTGACCGCCGGGTTGGTGGTCGGCGCTGCCCGGCGCGCCGGGCCCCAGTGGTCGGCGGCATCCCCTTTTCTTCCGTGGGTGGCGGCCGTTTCCGGCGATGCGCACGTGTGGTCCGTGGCTCGCGATGCGATCGAGGTGCTGAGTCGGCTTCAGCAGGCCTGCTCCGATGCTGCACCGGTGGATCGGGGCGCAGAACGGAAGCCGATCCGGGTCGACTTTTCCGGTCGGGGATTTGGTCGAACCGCAGATCCGGCTAAAAAGCCGGCCCAGGAGCCCTTCGTGCGGTGGCCGCGCATGCTGGCGGCTCTGCTCCACCAGGCGGTCCAGCGCATGTCCGACCCGGACCTGGCGGTGCGGGAGTTCGTGCACCAGCTCGAGGCGATCTCCGGCGCTTGTCGGATCGCCGTCGGCGATCTGCCCGGACAACGCAGCTTCGACCTCGACCGGGAGGGCCACCTCTCGTACGTATTGCCGCAGGCGGTGGCATCGGTGAGAGGCGCCGCCAAACGGGTGGAGCGCGATCTGGCGCTGATCTCCGGCTGAAGCTTCGAGACGGAACATGGGCGACGAGGGCAAGAAGTATCCGCGGATCCCGGTGGCCAAGACGGTGGCCGAGGTCCATGAAGTGCGCTCCGTGGCCAAGACCGTGTTCTTCGACCCGAGGACCGTGACCGCCGAGACCGGCGAAGTGCGGTCCGGAGCGGATCGGCCTCGCACGGCGGTCATGGGGGAATCCGACGTGGTCGAGGCGGAACCCGACCCGGTGGCGGGGCCCCCAGAGGGTCCGAGATCTGCGCCCGAGCCCCGGTCCGAATCCTGGGCGCCGGCGGCGGCCAGCATGGTGGTGCTCGCCGTCGCTTACGTGATGGTGACCGTCTGGATCGTGCCCACCCGCACCGTCCTGTCGTTTGGCCCAAAGGTCGAAGTGATCCGCGAGAGCGACCAGCCCCTGGACCTGGCGCCGGACGACTTGGTCGACGGGCTTTCCGCGGCGGGTCAGGCCCGTGCGGGCCGGGCGCGCTTCTTCGTTCGACGCGAAGGACCCCAGTCGCTGGCGCTGGTCGGTTGGGGGGACCGGCCGGCCGCCGAGTCCTTGTGGTTCGAGCTTTCGAGGCGAAGCGACGGCTCTTTGCCGGGATGCTCGCGCGCCTGGTTGGAGTTCGCGGGAAGCCCCCCTCGGCTCGAAGCCCGAAGGGTGCGGCTCGACTGCTCGAAGGCACCTTGATGCTGTCGCTTCGAGAGATCTGCAGCTTCTGCGGTCATCGACTCGGGCGGCCCGACTGTGCCTGGTGCGACGACCCCCATGCTGGACGCCAGCCATCCCCACGGGCCGACGCCTTGGAACCTGGCACCGTGCTCCTAAAGCGATACGCCGTCGGTCGCGCTCTTCGCCAAGATCCGCTCGGGTGGGTCTACGTCGGGACGGATCTGCGGTTGGGGGCCCCCCGAAGGCTCCGGGAGCTCTTTCCTGCGGCCGCGGCGGTCCGGGCTCCAGACGGCAGCGTGACGGTCCGGCCCGGCTTCGACGAAGCCGCATGGGCGTCGTTCCAGGCCTGGTTCGAGACCAAGATTCGAGAACATGCCGCGATCGCGTCGCCGGGGCTTTTGGCGGTGAAGGATTCGGGGGTGGCGTTCGGTACGCGGGTGGTCGTGTTCGAGGCGCTCGAAGGCAGCGACCACGCCGACGCAGCCGCGGGTCATGGTGACCCATGGCCCCCAGAGGAGGTAGCACGCTTGGCGCAGCAGGTCTCGAGCGTGCTCCAGGTCTTTCACGAGCGGGGGGTCGCGCACGGTGGGATCCATCCTCGCACGGTCGGCACCCGATTTTCGGGTGAGCACGTCGTGGTGGACCTGGGCTGGTGCCAGCCCGAGCTCACCCCGCCTCAGAGGCAGGAAGACGCCATCTTCTTTCCACTGGAACGGATCGAGACCGGTCGGGAAGCGCCGCACCATGACTTTTTCGCCCTGGGGGTCACGGCGTGGACCCTCCTGCGGGGTCGCACCCCGGACGTTTCGGCGCTTCGGGATCTGGTGGCGCGCGAGCCCTCGGACCCGCTTCACCGGGCCATCTCGGACTGCCTTCGGGCCGACGGGTCGGTGGCCGCGACCGACCTGGAAGCCCGATTCGCGTTCGCGGCAAAAGGGCCCGGCCCCGTCGAGACCGAGTCGGGTCGGGCGGAGGCCCAGGGTCCCGGTGATGCCGGGGCGCGCGCGGTCGGTCGCTCGGTGTGGGGTCGGGTACTCGCTGCCGTTGGGGTCGCAGCCCTCGGAGGGGGCTTGTGGGCTCGGGGCATCGGGGCTGTGGAGCTTCCCGAGTCTCTGCGCGGCACGTGGGAGCGAGATCCGGCGGCGGCCTCCGCGTTTCCTCGCTTCGACGGGCGCTTTTCCGAGTCGCAACGGGCCCAGGCCCTGGCTCCGGGGTCGCCGGAACTTCTGGTGCTCTTCTCCGACGGGGTCCGCGTCGCCGGCCGGGACCGCCGGGACCTGGCCCGCGTTCAGTCCCTCGGCAGGGGTCGTTTCGAGGTATGGGTCACGACCCCGGACGACGCAGGGTGGGATCGGGTGTTCTTCGAATTGCGGGGCGACAATCTCTTGATGCTCCGGGAAGACCAGGTCAGCCTGTTTCAAAGAAGGAGTCCGGATCCAGGGTGAGCTGGATCGGTGCCTGGCTGGGTCGAACCCAGCCGAGCGGGGTGCTCTGCGTTGCTTCGCAAGGCTCCGCGCTCACCTGGGTCCGTCAACCCATGTGAGCTGGACCGGCTTCGCCATCTGTCGTCAGTCCCCGGGTTCGGTCGCGGACACGCTTTCGGGATTTGGAAAAGGAGCAGGTTTCTCGCGGACAAAAGCCATCTTCGTACTGGCTTTTGGAGAACTTCGCCTCGCCGCAGTAGCAGGTCTCGACCGGGTCGTCGGGTGTGCCGCGCCCGCCGGTCAGATCGCAACGCTTGCCTACCGGAGCCGGCTCTCGGGGTTGGTTCATTCGGGCTCGAACCTCGAGTTCTTCCACGCACGCCAGGCATCGGCCGGCGCGGAGCTGACTGAGATGGACCCTCCGGTGGTTGCATCGAAGTTCCGGGCAGTCGCAGCGGCGAAACTCCCAGCGCTTGCCGACCCGCTGGGAATCGGGGCAGCGCACCGGTCGGAGCGCGCCAGACTCCAGGACACTCATGGCGCCCGCCACCCCGAGCAAGATCGGCAGGCTCTGCAGAGGTGGCAGCCCGACCAATCCCGCCAGGCCCCAGGGAACGACCGCTCCGATCACCAGGGTACCGGCAAAAACGAACGATACCGGCGTATCTCGCGCGAAGGCCAACCGGCCGGCGAGCACCGAGAGGACGGCCGCCGTGGTGGCCTGCATCCACGCGGCGGTGGCGAAGCTGTGGGCGTAGGCGGGCAGCTGCAGGGCCCCGATCCCCAACAGGGCGAACGCGGCGAAGGCCACGGCGAAGCGCGCCACGAACGATCCCGGCGACACGGGGTCGGTCACGCGAGCCTTCCGCCGAGCCGGGCACCGTGGCGCAGGTCGAAGGGCGAGCCGACCGGCTCGATCCGAGACGGACCGCGGCCGGCGAACCAAGCCGCTGTCCAGTCCTTCGGATCGATCACCAGGGCCAGATGATGGCTCTTGAAGAAGAGCTCTCGGTGGGTCCGTCGATCCGCATCGGACAAAAACACCCCGAAACCGGGATGGGTGTGCCACCACCCCACGAGCCGCAATGCGGGTTCTTCTCGGGCGATTCGGCTGCGGGCGTCCAAGATATCGGGAAAGCGCCCGGCGGCGTGGGTCGGGCTCGATTCCGTGGGCTCCACCCACTCCGACCGCGTCACCAGGACGACGCCTCCCCCAGCGGGGCCGCACGCTTCGACGGCGTGGCCGAACAGGACGCCGATCCGCTCGCCCGGAGCGCGAGAGAAACGGCCGGCGTTCCAGTAGATCGGTGCGAGAGAGGCCACCAGCTGGCGAGCGGCCGCCGGGGTGATCTCGGCCGCCAGTCCGAGCGACGGGGCTTCGCGTCGCGGGTGACGGGGCCAGGCTTCGAGCTGGCTCGAGGGTCGGCGCGCGCGGATCCGCACCCCAACCGGTTACCGCAGGGCCCGCAGCGGGACAACCGTCGGACCCGGCCGAGCCCCGGGGGATTCAGCCTGGGGCCAGGGACGCTTGCTGGGTCGAGCCGGGCCTCGCTAGGGTGGGGACCATGGGCAGGGGAGTGTGGACGGGCCTGGTCGTGGTGGTGGCGGCGATCGCGGTCGCTTCGGTGGCCTCTGCGGCGCCCAAGCTCGGGATCAGCGTCCGGAGCGCCCGAGGCCAGGTGGTGATCGTCAAGGTCGAGCCGGACAGCGTGGCCGAGGCCAGCGGGCTCGAAGCGGGGTGGGCGATCCGGGCCATCAACGGCGAGCCGGTCCGAAATCGCGCCGATCTGGGTCGCATTCTGCGGGCGCGCCCCGCGGGCGAGACCTTGACGTTTCGGGTCGGTCGTCGCGACCGAACCGAAGACGTGGTGGTGGATTTCGACGATGGACAGAACCGACCGCCGGCCGAACCGCCAGTGCCACCCGAGCCGGCGCGGCTTCCGGAGCCTCTGGCCACGCCCGATGCGCCCAAGAGTGTGTTCATCATGCCGTTCCGCGACTCCGATGTGGAAGGCGAGAGCTCGGACTGGGCCGAGCAGGTCTTGGAAGGCGTCGCGACCGAGCTTTCGGGCCGACCGGAATTCCGGGTCGTGACCCGTGGAGACGTCGAAGCCCTGATCGCCCGCCAGCAGGCCAAGACCGCCATCGACTGTGAAGAAGACACCGAGTGCATGGCTCAGATCTTCGAGCGGACCGAAGCCGAACTGCTCCTGTCGGGATCGGTGGGGCAGGTAGGTCGCGAGCGGGTCTTGACCATGACCCTGAGCGACGCCGAAACCTCGGAATCGATCGGAAGGATCGGGGGCTCGGCCGAGACCCGTTCCGGATTGTTCGACCGGATTCCGGAGCTGGTGGCCGAGCTTTTTCGTTACGCCGCCGCGTCGAAGCTGGCATTCACCTTGCCGGACCGAGCGAACATCTCTTTCGCAGTGTTCGACATCGAGTCCACCGGCGTCGACGAGGACACCGTTCGGAACCTGACCCAGTTTCTGACGGTGGAGCTCTCCAAGATCCGAGGCGCCCGCGTGATCAGCCCCGACGACATCTCCACCATCCTGGGCAAGGAGCAGATGGACCAGATGCTCGGGGGCGAGTGCGACCAGGAGTGCATGATCGACCTGTCGGGCGCGCTCAACGTGAACTACATCGTGGTGGGGCAGGTGGGGCGGCTCGACCGAGAGTTCGTGTT
Organism: Myxococcales bacterium LLY-WYZ-16_1; assembly: GCA_031800475.1. GTDB lineage: Bacteria > Myxococcota > Kuafuiibacteriia > Kuafuiibacteriales > Kuafuiibacteriaceae > Kuafuiihalomonas > Kuafuiihalomonas phototrophica. The sequence continues at coordinate 16,461 of DAPKRQ010000204.1, read as the reverse complement.
GGCCCTGCGTTTGATCGACCCGCGGGAAGTCGAGGTGGCCAACCGGATCACCGAGACGGTGCGGGGCCCCAAAGAAGAACTGACTCGGGCCATGCGGACCTTGGCCCGACGCCTGGTCGGGGTGGACACGGACCTGGACGGTCGTCTCGTGATCACCGGACCGATGTCCGGCGGCGAGGTCTTCATCGGCGGACGGCCCTTCGGAAGCTTGCCTGCCCAGCCCGACCAGGTGTTCCCGCCACAACGGACCAAGGTTCGGGTGGTGCGGGATGGGTTCTTCGACTGGGAGTCGGACGTCTTCGTACAGCCCGGCGAAGAGAGCGTGGTGTGGGCCGAACTCGAGCGGCGGCCGGACCCGCTGACCAAGAAGTGGTGGTTTTGGACCCTGATAGGGGGTGCCGTGGCTGGAGGCGTGACCACCGGGGTCGTTCTGTCTCAATCCGACAGCGACGCGGGCAGCGGCTCCGTCGTGCTGGACTGACTCGCGGTTCACCCCACCATGCTGGTGGTGCTGCCCGGATTGACCACGGTCACAACCCCACCCCACGCGCACATGCAGGTGTCGGTGGCTTTGGCGGCCGGCTTGCCGCCGATCATCACCGTGGGGCTGCCGGGGGTCCAGGGCCCCGGGATGACCGGAACGCAGGGCATCGGTGTCAGGGTGCCCATGGCGGCGGCCGTGGCCGCAGCGACCTGAGGGTTCGCCATGGACGAGCACATGCCGAAGGTCGGAAGGTTCGGCACTTTGTTGTCCATGATGGTCGCGGCCGGTTTCTTGTTCGCGTTGGTCCGGGCCGCGGGGAGCACCGTGAGGGTGCAGGGAGCGGCGCCGAAGCTGCATTTGCAAGTGGCACCCATGGTGACGAGTGGAACGCCCATGTCAGTCTCCTTTGCGTGATGCGCGGCTCGCCAGAATCGCGCGAAAAGAAAGCGGACGCCCGTCGGCCATCCGAGCCGACAGGCGTGTCTGTGTGCCGACCCGGTGCTCGGCCCGGACCCGCCACACGTGGTTGTGCCAGGCTTCGATACCGGCGTCTTCGATCGCGAGCTCGACCGTCGACGGAGGACGGTCACCCACCCGTTCCTCCACGGTGACGACCGATCCCGGGCGCTCCAGGCCCGGCGTGTCGAACCGGAGCACCATGGCGTCGTCCGGGTCCGTCGAGGGGAGCAGGGCCCGGTCGTCGAACACGGCGGGTGCTTCCATCGACGCCGCGCGAGCCTCCAAAACTCGGAACTCCCGAAGCTGTCCGGCTTTGGTCCAGATCGGAACACGTTGACCAGGTTCGGCGCTTCGCCAAACACTCTCGTCGATACGCCAGTTTGTTCCATCCAAAAGACCAGCCAAGCGCTCGCAGAGCTCCAACTGGTCCAACAGCAGCCGCAGGTTCGGCGTCCAGAACAGCTCCAGCAAGGCGCTGCGCTCCCGGTACGGAATGTCCTGGACGCCGCGATCGGTTGCGAGTAGGCCCTCTCGGATGCCAGGCGGAAACGGCGACAAGGCTTCGTTCAGTTGCCGGTCCAGCTGCTCTAGGGCATGCGCCAGGATCTCGAGGCGCAGGCGGGGACCGTCGAGCTCCAGCGCCACCCGCGCCAAGGCGGTTGCCAACCCGAGCATGCGGGGATTGGCCGCGGATTCGCCGTAGTCTTCGATCCTCGAAGCGACCGCCCGCACACGGTTCACCGCGTCGTCCGGGGGGCCTTCGAGTCCTGCGAGCCGCCAGCCCAAGGGCCGCCAGGTCTGAGCCCGAGCGTCGAGCTCGAGCACGTCCAGCGGAACGCCGAACAGCCGCTGTCCCAGCTGGGGTGGGCTCGGGTCGACGCGAAAAGTGGAAGGTCGTCCTGGCACGGCCGACAGCACGGCCCGAAGACCCATGCTTCGGTCGGCGCTTCGGACCCAGGGAACGTCCAAAACCAGGGGCATCTCCACGGGCCCGGCGTCGGATCCCAACGGGCCCAACAGCTCCAGCCCCGTGCCGCCTCCCGTTACGCCGGTCACGCCGGTCGAGAGGCGCAAGACCCCCACCAGCCGGTCGGGGGAGGTGGCGGTGGGGTCGAGCTCCACTCGGTAGCCCGCGTCGGTGGCTGGCCCCGCGCTCCACAGCAGGGGGCGGCCCCCGGTCAGCGCCGAGCGCTCCGCCGACCGCCTCGCTTCCTGCAACAGGGCTTCGAGAACGTCCCGGACCAGGAAGCGTTGTTCGAACAGGTCGTCCGAGGAGCGGGGCTGAAGCAGGGCCTTCAGTCGTTCGTCGATGGCTTCGCTCACGGCGCCCGCTCCTCGGTCCGGTCCTCCAAGATCAGGTCAACTTGGGTTCGGACTGCTTCGTCTTCGGGAAGACGTAGAAGCGCACCCGAAGGGTGTCGGAGTTCGCGCCCTGCGGGCCACCCTGGGAGGTTTCGTTGAAGCTCTGCACCCAGCCTTCGAACTCCAGGGTGCGGGAGCCCTCGCCGCTCGCCGTCTGCTTGGCGGTAATCGAGCCCTTCTTTCGGATTTTCTCCTTGTTGTAGGTCACCACCTCCAAGGCCTCTTCCCACAGCTTCTTGCGGGCCTTCTTGAAGTTGTCACCCTTGCTGTCCCGCACCGATTCCAACTGGATTTCGATGTCCAAAGCTGCGAACGAACCGTGCTCGGCGGGGGCTCCATTCACGTGGTCGGTCGAGTACTGGAAGTCGAAAGAGTGAATCTCGAATTCTTCACCGTCGAACTTCATCATGTGGGTCATCGTGCTGTTCTCCTCTCGTGATCCTGACTGAGTCTGCGGCGTTCAGCTTCGCCGTCCTCGACGATGCCGTGCCCTCAGCGCCTGGAAAAGATCACCAGCCAACGTCGAATGGTTTCGAAAAGGCGGGCGATCGGGTTCGTGGTCCTGGGCTTCAAGGCCCGTTCGGCCCGGCAGGCCGGCTCGGTCTCCGCGCCCGCGGCTGCCGGAGCCCTCCGCAGTGCCGGGACCGATCGGGGCACGAACGCGGGCTCCGACTCCGTCGCCGTGATCTCCGCCACCACGCGCAGGCGACGGAGTCGTTCGACGTAGTCGAGCCCGGTCACGCGTTTCCCTCGGCCCCCCCGGCCTGGCGCTGCACCGTGATGGTGGCCCGGTCGAGCTTGCCGACCTCGACGTACGAAATCTCGATGTCGATGGCGTTCTTTTGCGCCGCCAACTCGTCGTGCATGTCGTTGTCGACCACGTCGAAGTCGCGCAGGACGCCTTTGGCCTTCAAGTCCTCCAGATCCCGCTTCAACGGACCGACGACCAGCTCTTTGCGGTCGTTGTAGGTGTTCTGGTTGGCTTTCAGTCGACGGACGTACTGGGCCGCCATTCGGTTGATGTACTGCGACAGCATGATCGCCTCGACCGAACACTGTCCCACGTCTTCGTTGAACGCTGGATCGGCCCGGGCCAGGGTGCTGCTGGTGTCGACGGCGGGGGCCGAGCTCCGCTCCGGAATGTAGATCAGGTTCACACCCGCCCGCCGGGACAGCTCCTGGTGTTCCCGCAGCGCCACGCAACCCGCCGCTTCCACGCCCACCACTGCACCGGTGCCGGCCGAGTTGCCGGTGGGAATCACGGGAGCGCCCTCACCGGCCACGGACCAGGCCACCAGCCCGGCGTTGATCGCGCTGGGCGACAACAGAACGGCGTGCTGCACGTCCTGCTCGGAGAGGTCTTCGTCCATCTTGCGAGAGGCCAGCAGGCCAACGCCGCCGTTCAACACCACGTAACGGCTCGCATCGCTTTGCTGCAGCAGGGTACCGAGCTTCTGGCCGAGGCGCCCACCGTCCTTGGGATCCCACGACAGATTCTTCAGGATGTCGGTCAGCTCTTCATGTTGCTCGCTTCCTTTGGCGGCCCGCAGCGGATCCTGCTCCAGGGCTTCGGATCGGGAGGGTTTCACGTCCAAAAAGAACACGATGTTCAGCCGCTTTCCGAGCTCGGCCAGCTTTTTGACCAGGTTCGCGGTGTTCTCGATCTCGGCCCGGCCCATCTTGTCGGGGTCGCCGATCTCGAAGGGCAGCACACACAGGTTGTAGCCGATGTCGGCCTGCAGCTCGTTCAGCTGACGGGTCTCGAGCATGGTCACGAAACTGGCCCAGACCTCTTCGTTGTCGATGAGGTCTTGCACGTTCATGTTGTAGACCTCGAGCTGCAGGGCGTTTTGCTCTTCGGTTCGTCCCGTCGTGGCGTTGTTCACGATGGCCAAGACGTTCCGCACCTGCTTTTCGCGAAACGCGTTCTGGGCCGAAACGTCTTCTGCGGCCAGCGCCACCGCCCGGGCCCACTCGGCCTGCAGATCGGGCATGGTGGTCTTTTGCAGCTCCTTCGAGGTCTTCGCTTCTTCGTAGGCGCTCGCGATGCTTTCGAGCACGTTGCGGGTCAAGGCGCGAAGTTCCGGGCTCGGGTTCAGGTTTCGGAACTGCTCCACCAGGTCCTCGACCGAGTCGCAGCTGCTGAGGTCTAGGCCGTAGGTCAGAGCCCGCAAGGCTTCTTTGGACACCTTCTCGTTAAGGTCCGCGAACGCCTGTTGGGCCGGGCCCACGTCGGCGACCGGGGCCTCCTGGATGGCGGTTTCGGTCTGGGTCTCTTCGCTCATCGATCGCTCCTCACAGGGCCTTGGCCAGCTCGCGAAGTGCTGCGGCCAGCTTGGCGCGCTGCTCCTTCTTTTCGCGGTCTCCCACAGCGCCGGCGGCGTCTTTGGTGAAGGCGTCCACCAGCTCCCGGACCAATCGGTCCGCTTGCTGCAGTTCGTTCTTTTCGCCGGCCTCCGCGTCCACTTCCTTCGAGCGCAGCCCGGCGCCGGTGAAGTCGTTGGCCCGGCGGGCTCGGAAGTTCACGCCCAAAGTCGCTTTGCCGCCGCCAGGGCCCTGAACGACCGTTTCGCCTTGGACGGGGACCTTGAACTTGTCGAACAAGGCGGTCTCCGAATCCACCGAGTGTCCGCCGGGCAGACCGCCGAGGGCCCCAGGCACCTGCAGCTGGTCGCCCGCTTCGGTCTCGCCTCCGTCCAGGTCGGCCACGGTCAGGGTCCACTGGCACCACTTGGCGGGCCGGTTGTTGATGGTCAGGGCACCGTTGACCATTTTGACGATCGCCATTCAGTTCTCCTGCTTTCCGAGTCCCCACCGGGACCCATCGATTTCGCTCTCCAGCGTGGTCTCCACCCGGGTCACCGCGTGGAGTGGGCTATAGCTTCCCACGATTTCCATGGCCAGGGCACCACCCGGGCCCACCGATGACACGAGATCGGCCTTCCCCGCAAAACCCAGGTCCTCTGCGATCTGATGGGCCTCGCCGGACAGCTCCACGCGGACCAGCGGGGGCGCCAACGGGGCCGGGCCGATGATCGGCGGATGAGCCGGGACGCGACCCTGGGCCGACGATTCGGGCGTCGGGTCCAAGGACGCGGCCATTTCTCCGCGGCCGGCGTCGTGAAGACCCCGGTCTTCGTGCAAGACGGCTTCTTGCTCGAACACGGCAGCCAAGGTGCGCTCCAGATCACGCCGTGTGGTCATGCCGGCCAGAGGGGGCAAGCGCACCTGCAGCTCCAGGTCGGCCCGGTGTGCCAGCGACCACCCTCGTTCGGCCGGTGTCCCCCAAAGATACGCCAGGACCAACTCGGCCTGAAAACGGGGATCGGACATGACGCGATGTTTCACAAAGCCCATGGACCAGCGGGCCACCAGCTCGGCGTGGTCGGCCAGATCCAAAAACGCATCCAGTCGATTGGACAGCGGGTCCGAGGCCAATTCTGCCGGGATGAGACTCTCGGTTCGGGTCTTTCCGTCTTCTCGCACCGTTCGAAAGCCCACCCGATGCTGCAGGGGCTCTCCGGCTTCGTGGACGAAGCGCATTCCACCGGGGTCGGGCGGCGCGAACAGTCGCTCCCAAGAGACGGGGCGTCCGTCGAGCTGGCGGACGCCGGGCTCTCGGCGGCCGTGGCGGCGCTCCGCGAACACCGGGGGCAGCCGAGGCCGGTCGTTCGGGTTGCTCACGATCCCTCCGGTCGGCGTTCGGCGGATTCGAACACCACTTTGACGCCGATCGGGACCCGCTGGTTCACCATGGACAGGGCGGCGAGCCGCAGGCGCTCGGCCCGTCCTCCGGTCTCTTGCTCGACGAGCGGCACCACCCACACGAATCCCGCGAAGCCGTCGAGCTCCGGGTGCCGGCGTCGCAAGTCCGCGTCCGATTCCAACCAGGTGGGAACGCCCCGAAGGTAGGCTGGGTCGACGCGGGCGATGCCGTGGAGCATGTCGTCCACCGCGTCGGTCAGATCTTCGGCGGTGACGATGGCGGCCCAGGGTCGCAGGGCGGCCCGCACCAGGTTGCGCCGTTGCACCGGTCGTTCCAATCGAGTCCGCGGAATCGCCCCTTCGTCTTCGGGTTCGTGGGGGGGCACAGTGATCAGCACGTTGTCGAGGCGCAGTTGCAAGGTGCTTTGCACCAAGCGCCAGTTGCCGGGGGCGGCCCGCTCGATGAACCGCTTGCCGAACAGGGGCCGGTACGCTTCGGCCACGGCTTCTGGGCTCGGGCCCAGACGCACCTTGGCGTGGTCCAAGAAAGGGGCGGGCGCGCCGAGCGTCGGGGGCACCCGCAGCTGAATCCGGAGTTCGTGGGCACCGCGAAAGCGGTCGATGGCCCGAAAGGCGTCGAGCGAAAGCTCCAAGTCGAGCCGATTGACCACGAACCGGCCCACCCCCTGCTGGCGACCCTTCGCCCACAACAGACGGGCCGACTCGCGCTCCTGGGTACTCGGGTCGGAAAGGGGGTGCGCTTCGGTCACGCCGTGGGGCCCCAAGACGCCCCCGTCTTCCGCGACGCCGGGCTCGGTCCACCAGCGAACGGCCAAGGGGGCATCCGGAAATGCCCACTGGCCGCGCTCGGCCCCGAACACCTCGGGCAGGGGCAGGTCGACGGCGTCGGACGCAGCACGGACCACCTCCGGGGTCTGGCCGGTGTCGCTCCAGCTGCGCAGACCCGGCAAGAAGGCGGGCACCCTCACCCGGTCCCGCCCCTGCAGGACGTTCATGTCCATCACCACGTCGAAGCGGGACACGCTCGACGGGTCGTCGTCTTCGCCCGGCTCCAGGCGGGTGCCCGGGGGTGCGAAGGCCACTTGGGCTTCGAGCACCTCTTTCGGACCGAGCTGCCCCCGGGTCGGTTCGAGCCGCCACGCGAGCCCCGTTTCCGCCCGCCGCGCCCGCTCCAGGTCTTCGTCATCCCGGGGCACCAGAACCATCAGCGCGTCGTGGGTCCGAAGCTCGGCCCCGAACAGGGTCTCTTCCAGCCGGGTCACCAAGATCGAACGGAGCCGAGCCCGGTCGCCCAAAAGCTCGCCGTAGAAATCGGACAGGCGATGGTCGACCACCCGAGCCAGGGCCTCCACCACCGGCCCGTCTGTCTCCGGGTCGGGGTGGTCCAGGCCGCGGTAGCGCTCCCAGGCTTCGGCCAGGGCCCGGGTCAGGTTGTCGAGTACGTCGTCCACGCCGGTGGGTCCGTTCGCCTCAATTGATGTTGACCATGGCGCCCTTGATCGTGGCGGGACCGTTGGACTTCACGTCCACCATGCCGCCCTCCACCGCCGCGGTGGCGCTTCCGGCCAATTTGGTCTGGGCACCGCTCAGCTCGAGCTTGCCCTTGGCCCCGACGGTGCATTCGGTGCCGTCGAGGCTCACGCCTTGCTTCGCGGCGATCTGAACGTCGGCGGCGTCGAACTTCGTGGTCTTTTGGGTGGAGGATTTCCATTGTTTCGCCTGCACGTCGATGGTCTCCTGGGCGGCCAGAGCGACCTCCTTTCCTTTGGCGTCGATGATCCGTTGAGCGGTGACCTCCGTCTTTCGTTCTCCGTGCAGAGACAGGGTGTCTTCGGCGTGGGCAGCGACCACGGCTTCGGCGTGGTGCGAGATGAACGACTCTCCGCCCTGCACGTCCACTCCCGCCTTCCCGGGCCCCAGGGCCGACAGGGTCTGGCCGGCGGAGGACGTCAGCCGCTGCCAGACCATGGTGTCGATCTCGTCGGCGTCTTCACCGAGGCCGGCGTTGGGCGCGACCCATGCCATCACGTTGTTGCTGCCCACCACCACCGCACGGGTCAGATGGTCTCCCTTCAAGGGAATCGGGCGATCGATCTCCTCTTTTCGGTTCTCGGCCAGGTTCAGACGCTCTTCCTCGGTGAAGGCCTTCCGAACCTGGTCCAATCGCGCCTGTGACGGATGGGCGCCCAGGTAGAGCACGCGGCCGTAGGGTCTCGACTCGACCAGCACCACCACCCGGTCGTCGACCACCGGGGGAAAGTGCAGCCCACCCTTCTGGCCGGAGAGCTGGTGCGGCACCCATTCCACCCGCATCTCCTTTTCCACGGGCGCGTCCAGGGCCACGGTCATCTCGCCTTGCACCTCGGGCGGCTTCACGACCTTGCCGGTGACCACTCGAACCGTTTCGGCCGACTCGGGCAGCCGCTCCGGCGGGGGCACCGGCGCGTTCTTTGGAATCAGCGTCAAGCTCGCCTTCACGTCGAACTCCCCGTCCTCACCGAGCTCGGTACCATGGCGCACGGACGTGGAGGTCACGACAGGCTGTTCTCGGACCGATTCTGCCACGTCGCCGGCCAGGGCTTCCGTGTCCGGAACCTCCAACATGTCGCCGATGGACAACGAGGGAAGGGCCAACTCCGCGAACATGCGGACCATCTCGCTTTCGAAGCGGTCGGACACGGCTTGGCCCAGCTGTACCGCCGTGCTCCGGCGACCGGCGAGGGGCATGCTCGCCACGAACTCGGACGACTTCGGGGTGGACCACGCCTCTTCTCCGTGGACCTCGAACCAAGGTGCCACGGCGCTGGCCACCTTCGGGCCCCGGTCCACGGCCAGGCTCACGAGGTAGCCTTCGTCGATGGCGGGAGCCCGGTTGTGGAAGGTCATCCGGGTCTGCTTGCCCACCTCGGCCAGGTCCTTCCCCCGCTTCACGAGGGCGAAGCGGTTCGACACGTCGCCCGCTGCATGGGGACGCACGACGAGGGCCGCGCCGTGGCAGGCCAGCACCCGCTGAAGAAACGTCCAGGCTGGAGTTCCCGCGCAGACGAGCTGCTCCGGAGTTCTATCCTCGAGGGCGGGATCGACCTTCACGTCCCCGAAGCCTGCATCCATGAGGAGGGCCTCGGCCACCTTACCGATGGTCGTCTGCGGTTCGAATACCCGCCATGCCGCACGTTCCCCGTACACCCGCGCCGCCTCGGCGGGGACGCTGGTCGCTTCGACGGTCACGCGGTGCGTGAACGACGGCAGCCGCTCCGAGCGGACCCGGGCAACCCAGCCGCTGAACAGGGTTTTCGCTTCTTCGCCCATGGGCCGGTGCTGGATCTCGATCTTCTGATCCAAGAGATCGCCGGCCGAAGGCATCGGGGAGCGAGCATCCAGGTGCCAGCAAATCCGAGCCCACGGCACCCGGTTCAGCTCCACCTCGATGCGGCAACCGTCGGGAATGTCGGGCAGGTCGTTCAGTTCTACATGGATGCTCATTCATTCCTCGAAGCGAAAGCGGGCCGCGCCATCGGCCCACTCCGCGCGCACGGGGCCACCGATGGCCTCCTGCTCCAAGATCCAATCGACGAGTGGACGCTCCACCCGCCGTTCCAACTCGTAACGGATGTTGCGGGCCCCGTAGAGCGGGCTGTAGCCCGCATCGCCCAGGGCCTCGGGAACCTCGTCGGCGAACCGGAGCGGGTGGCCGTGGGAGCGGCCGAAGCGTTTCCCGAGACCCGACAGCATCAGGCTCGCCACTTTCTGACAAGCCCTCTTGTCGAGGGCATTGAACGGAACAACGTCGTCGAAGCGCCGGAACAGCTCCGGAGGCAGATGTCGCTGAGCCACGTTCAGGTGAATGTCGGCCCGCTGCTCTTCCGATATCTCTCCCGCGTCCAGGGCTTCCCGATTCCCGAGGTTCGATGTGAACACCAAGATCGCGTTGCTACAGTCGACCGTGACGCCGTCGCGACCGGTGACCCGTCCAGCGTCCAGCATCTGCAAGAAGATGTTCATCGTCGAGCGATCGGCCTTTTCGATCTCGTCGAAGAGATAGACCGCATAGGGATTTCGCTGCAGCGCATTGGTCAACACGCCGCCGCGGTCGCTGCCGACCGTGCCAGCAGGGGCGCCGAGCAGGGATGCGCTGCCGGCCTGACCCGCATACTCGGACATGTCGAAGCGCTCGATCGCGTAGGGCGAGTCGAAGAACTCTTCGGCCACCACCCGGGCGAGCTCGGTCTTGCCCACGCCCGATGGTCCCAAGAACAAAAAGCTCCCGATCGGGCGTTCTTCCGGGGACAGGGCCGCCGCCCGCCGCCGCAGCACCCGCATCACCCCTTCGATCGCATCGGGCTGACCGATGATCCGCTCGGTGAGGCGTCCTTCGACTCCCGCGAGTCGATCCCCTTCACCTTTGGCCAACCGTGACGCGGCCACGCCGGTGAGGCGCTCCACAGCCTGATAGACCGTGTCGAGGTCGAGCACCCGTTCTCCGTCGGCCTGCGTTTCGTCGTTTCGTTCCACCCGATGGATCGCCGCCGCCTGGTCGAGGACCACGATCGCCTTGTCTGGGAAGTTTCGGTTGCGGACGTAGCGACCCGCAAGCCGTACGGCCACCTCGCAGTGGGTCGAGTCGATCCGAAGGCCGTGGTGTTTGCCGATCCGCTCCTTCACGCCGTGCAGGATCTGCAAGGTGGCTTCCGCATCCGGTGGCTCCACGTGTACTGGTCCGAAGCGTCGGGCCATGGCCGGGTCCTTGGCGATGGACGTGCGGTACTCTTCCGGCGTGGTGGCTCCGATCAGACGAAGTTCGCCCCGAGCCAAAGGCGGCTTCAGGATGTTCCCGGCGTCCATTCCGCCAGATGTGGCGCCCGCGCCCATCAACAGGTGGATCTCGTCGATGAACGGAACGATGCCGCCCTTGGCCTCTTTCACCTCCTGGACGATGCCCTTGATCCGCTCTTCGAAGTCGCCCCGGAACCGGGTGCCCGCCACCAGACCCGGCAGGTCGATCTCGACGATGCGGACGTTTTCGAAGTCCTGGCCCACCCGGCCATTTGCGGCCTCCAAGGCCAAGTGTTCGATGATCGCGGTCTTGCCGGTACCGGGCAGGCCGATCAGCAGCGGGTTGTTCTGCTGCATGCGCAGCAAGGACGCACACAGGTTCGCCACCTCGCGCTCTCGGCCGAGAGCCGGGTGCAGCTTTCCGTCCCGGGCTTCGGCGGTCAGATCCCGGCCGAACTTTTCGAGCAGGTTCGAGGTCTTGCTGGACGGGCTGGCGCTGCCCTCGCCGGCGGGAGCCGGTTCGGGAGCCTGGCCCGCGTCGCCTGGCACGTACTCGTCGTAGGCGGTCTCGAGCAGCTCCTCCACCCCCATGCGGGCGCCGTCCAGCACGGCCCGAACCACGGGGATGGTCACCACCGCTTCCAGCACCGCGTGGACGTCCAGGGAGTCGCTGCCCCGTTTGGCCTTTTCGAGAATCTCCTCCAGAGCTTCGGCCACCGGCACCGTGTGCTTCGGCTCCACACTCTTGCGGGCCGGGATGCCTTGCTCGAGGGCCGCCCGGAAGTTCCGAGGAAACGAACGGTCGCCATAGGCCGCGGCCAAAGGCCCTTCCGGCCCCAGGTCCAGGGCGGCCAGGAGCACGTTGCGAAACCCCGCATGCTGCTGGGCGCGACTCGCCGCATCCCGGCGGGCCAGGTCGATCAGGCGTTCGGCACTGCGGGTCAGCTTCAGCATGGTCGGCGACGCTAGTGCGCAAGCTCATCGGGTGCAACCGCACCCCGAGCCCCGCTGACCCTGCCGTGACGCGAGGCCGCCGGATCGATCACTCGGCGCTTCGGATGGCGGCGAACAACGCGTCGAGGCTCTCGGGGCCGGTATAGCCGTGGCTGACCCAGCGGATCAGCCCATCCGATCCGACCAGCGCCGTATGGGGTAGCGAAGACACGCCATAGTTGCGGGTGACGATCTGCCCCGGCGGGTCGACGACCACCGGAAAGGGAACCTGCAGCTGCTCGTTCAGGAACGACAGCATCTGTGCCCGTTGGTCGGCGGTGGCATCCATGACCACCACCGCGAACATGGCGCCGGTGGCCTGCAGTTCGTCGCTGCGCTCGGTCAGGGCCGACAACTCTTTTTTGCACGGTGCGCAGTCGTTGGCCGCGAAGCTGAGCACCACGGTGCGGGGGGCCTCCGCGCCCGGACCCACCCACCGATTCAGGTCGAGCCGTTCCAGGCCGGACCGCTCCGGGTTTTGGGTGCGAAGGAAGAAGCGGTGGGCGGCCTGTCCAACCCGCCCCTTGCTCGAGGCCGGGGGACCGCTGCGACTGTTCGGTTCCACCCGCCCGCGGGCGTCGGGGTCTCGGGGCGACGACGGGCTCTCGGTGGCGGGAGCGCTTGCCGCACACGCCGACCACACCAGCCCGACAGCGGCGACGGCGCAGCGAGACATGGCACCAAAGTGCGGACTGAAGGTCTTGGGGTCAAGGTTTGCCGGGTCGAATCGCGCCGCGCTTTCGCCTACCCTGATCGAAACGGAAGCCCCGCCGCACCGCGGAGCCGAGAGGGACCCGACCCGATGTTGCCGAACGCAAAGCGCACCGAATCCGTGACCTGGGCGATCGGGGTGGCAGCCGCCGTCCTGGCCTCCACCGCCCGAATCCACCCGGTCCACGCTGCTCAGACCCGACTCGCGGTGGTCGTCGACGAGTTCGACGGGGCCGAGCGCCGGGATGGCTCGCAGACCGACGTGGCCCTGATGCAGGCCCTCGGAACCTCGGGCGACTTCACCTTCATCGACCCGGGGCAGGCTTCGGTGGTTCGGGCGGCCGCAGCCGGTCAATCCCTGTTGACGGCCCCGATTCAGAAGCTGGTGACCGCTTTGGATGCGGACCTGCTCCTGGCGGGGGAGGTCCGGTTTCAGAGCCTCCCCACCGGACCGATCCGAAACATCGTCGCCGTGAAGGGCATCGGCCGCTTTCGCCTGATCGCCGTGGATTCGGCACAGGTCCTTCAGGCCTTCACTGCCCAAGGCGTCGGTCGGGGGGGCGAATCTTTGTCCGCCACGTCGATGGCCGCGGACCGGCTGGCGAAGAAGCTGGCCGAGACCCTGCGCTCGGCCCGCGACGCGGGACGACGGCTCGAGCTGGTGGTCGACCTGGACCAACCGATGGACGCGGCCGAGGCCCGCCGGGTGGCGGCTTGCGTGGGCCGCACGCCGGGATTCGAGAACGTCGACACCTCCAACCTCACGCCCGAACTGCTGAAGCTGGCTTTCGAAGCGGAGTTCGAAGGCGAGGAGATGGCCGCCCGCCTGTCGGCGACCGACTGTGGCCTGTTGGTCTATCGCTTTTCTTCCCGCTCTCTGGGGGCCCGGTACGTCCGCGGAAGTGCAGGTCGGCTTTCCCTGCGCCTCGGCGCCTTCGTGCCCCGACAGGACCTTCCGGCCCGCGACCGCTGGCTTTCGGCGGGCCTGGCCGAGATGGTCGGTACCGAGCTGTCGGACCTGGACTATTTGCAACCCGACCCAGCGGGGGTGATGCCGGCCAAGCGGGCGCGACGCCCGCAGAAGCGAACCTTGGCCCTCGTCGGGACGTTTCGGCGCCAGGCATCCGAGCTTTGGGTCGAGGCGCGGGTGGTGGCCACCCATCGCACCACCGAGCTCGTGTCTGGCCAAGCCCGCTGCAGCGATGACGACCTGGGCGCATGCGTGTCGGACCTGGGCCGAAAGCTCGGCGCCGACCTGTACGCCCGGATCCGAGCGCATCGAGCCGAGATCCCGCTCGGCGAGGAATCGGTGGTCTCTCGAAAAGAGGCTCTCGAAGTCGTTTCGGTGAAGGTCCGAGACCTCTTTCCGGCTCGAGTGCGGTACTACGACCGAAAACCAGCCGGCGTCGTCGTCGTACGCAACGACTCTGCTCGAAGGGTGACCCGCCTTTCCCTTCGGTCCGAGCTTCGCAGCTTCTCCGAAGATGCGCTGGACACCGAGCCGGTGGAACTGGAGCCGGGCGCTCGAGTGGAGCTTCCGGTCCGGCTTCGGCTCGACGCGGACCGCTTGGACGAGCACAACGAAAATCGGGTCGAGACCTTGCAGCTGCGGCTGCGGTACCGGCTGGATGATTCAGTCTTCGTGCAGCGGCACCGCAGCTCGGTGACGGTGTATGACCGGAACGCTGTCAACTGGAACGAAGCACTCCATTCGGTGGCGGCCTTCGTCGACAACCGGGTCGACGCCGTTCAGAAGGTCGCTGTCGAAGTCCGAAACGCTCTGCCTTCGGACGTGGCTTCGGATCCCTTGGCCATGCCCCTGGCTCTGTTTCACCAGCTGTCCGACTTCGCGTACGCGCCCGACGCCGTGAACCCGTTTCGGCCCGACACGGTAGACTACGTGCTCTATCCGAAAGAAACCCTAGCCCGGCGACAAGGGGACTGCGACGACCTGGCGGTCCTTTACGCCTCGCTGGTCGAGGCCGCGGGCATTCCGGCCATGCTGATTCAGACCCCCGGCCACGTGTTCGTTGCGGTCGGCACCCAGGTGGACCCGTCCAACGCCGAGTCCTTGTCCATGGATCCGGACGCGACCCTGGTGGCCGACGGTCGGCTGTGGCTGCCGGTAGAGACCACCCAGGTCGGGTCTTCGTTCGAGGCCGCTTGGGACCACGCGACCGAGCAGTTGCGGTCGGTGCGCCAAGCCGGGGCCCGCCCTCGCACGGTCGTGGTGCGCAGCGCGTGGCGCGACTACCCGCCGGTCGACCTGTCCGGAGCTCCGCCGGTCGAGCTGCCTCGACCGATTCCGGCGGATAGGCTGAGGGCGGAGCTTTCGGCCCTGCACGACAAGCAAGAGCGGGCTTTGCAGAAGGCCCTCGCCGTGGCTTCGGACTCGGAAGCCCCGGCCGACCTGAATCGGGCCGGGGTCCTTTTGGTGCGGCAGGGCAAGACGGAAGAGGCCGAGCGGGCCTTTCGCAAGAGCCTCGGCCTGCGGGCCGGGCCCGGGGCCCTCAACAACCTGGGGAACGTGAAGCTGATGCAGGGCCGGACCGAAGACGCGCTCGACTGGTACGAGCGGGCCTTGGGCGAGGCGCCCCGGGATATTCGGATCGCCCTGAACGCGCTCCTCGCCGCGTCCACCCATCCGGACGGCGAGGCCGCCGAAGCCCAGGCCCGCTACTTCGAGCTGGCCCTGTCCCTGGACCCGGACGCCGTTCACGACTTCGTGGCGCGCTTGCCCATGGGCGATACCACCACCGGGGCTGCTGCCGACTCTTCGGCCCTGGCCACGGCGGCCGTTCGCCTTCGAAAGCTCATGGAGGCGCGATCCCGGCCGGTGTCTCGCTTGCTGGCCTCCCAGGCTGGCTCCGCCGATCTGGCCCAGCACATCCACTGGGTGTACGGTCCGGGCTGAACTCATGAGCGCTGCCGACGACGGCCCGCCCTCCGACCCGATCGCCGCCGCTTCCACGCGGTCAGCAAAGAACGCCGATCCACTGATCGGAGCCACGTTGCCCAACGACGTGCAGGTTCGACAGGTCCTGAGCGACAAAGGCGGCATGGGTACGGTGTACCTGGCCTGGGATGCCCGGCTGCACCGGGAGGTGGTGGTCAAGGTCATGCGGCCGTACATCGGACCGGCCGACCTGGTGGGCGACGTCGAAGCCCGGTTCCTCCAGGAGTGTCAGACCGTGGCTCGGCTCGAAGACCCGCGCACGGTCAAAATCTTCAGCTATGGGCGAACCGACGACGGTCGGATGTACATGGTGACCGAGAGGCTCCGTGGCCAGGGGCTCGACGAGCTGCTGGCCGAAAAGGGACGGCTCGGACCCGACGAGACGGTTTCCATGCTGATCGACGTGTGCCATTCACTGGAAGAGGCGCACGCCGCCGGCATCGTTCATCGAGACATCAAGCCAGCCAACCTGTTCCTGCAACAGATCAAGGGCGGTGGCCGGATGACCCGTGTGCTCGACTTCGGCATTGCCAAAGTCGGGGCCAGCTCCGGAATCGAACGGCGTGCTCGGACCCAGATGGGAGTCTCGATGGGCACCGTCGAATACATGTCGCCGGAGCAGGCCCGGGCCGACGCGGTCGAGGCCCAAAGCGATCTCTACAGCCTGGGCGTGGTGGCCTACGAGTGCCTGACGGGTGCGCTTCCGTTTTCGGGCAGCACCGAGCTGGTGTTGATGGCCCACAACGAAACGCCGCCGCCACGCTTCGCCGAGCGGGGCGTTCAGCTCCCGGCGGCGTGGGCGGAGCTCGAGACGCTGGTGATGCAACTTCTGGCCAAGGCGCCCTCGGCCCGGCCCTCCAGCGCCCGGGACCTGCGCAGGCGCTTGGAAGGGCTGGGACGCGGGATCGCCATCGCCACCGAGCCAGCGCCGAGTTCGCCCCCGCGTCCCCCGGCCCGGACCCGGGTGCCCGAGACCCGGCCCGGGGCCGGGTCGAAC
>DAPKRQ010000203.1:0-1763 GCA_031800475.1 Myxococcales bacterium LLY-WYZ-16_1 | reverse complement strand
AGGCGACCGGGGCGGGGAGCTCGCCGGGACGGGCCGGGCGCTCGGAAAGCCGCCGCCCGCGGCCGGAGCTTCGGGCCCCCGAAGGGCCCAAGCCCCGAGTCCCGCCAAGGCAGCCAGTCCGAGCGTCAGCAGCGTCCAGCCCCGTCGGCCCACGCCTTCGGTGCTAATCGGCCGGCAGCAGTTGGGCCAAGCGAAGCCGGTCGAAGATGGTTTCGAAGTGTCCGTCCCCCAGGGCGACCTCCACGGTCGACTCGGGGATCCTCCTGGCGATCGCTTCGCTGTACGAAAAAGGCACGAAGGTGTCGACCGTTCCGGCCACGAGCGTGACCGGCGCTCGAATCGCTTCGAGCGAAAATCCCCACGGCCGGTGCAGGGTGGTCAGGTCTTGGACCGCACCCTCGACGCCTTGGGCGAACACCTCGTTCAAGCAGCGTCGAAACACCTCGGCCAGCTCGGGATGCTCGCCGGGCAGGGCTGGGCCCAGCCACCGGGCGAGCCAGGTCGTCACCGACTCGGGTACGCGGGCCCCGAGCCGAAGGGCCTCGAAGTAGCGCCGAAGCCATGCCGGATGCCGGACCGCCCACGTCGACGCCCAGTCGGCCCAGCTCGGGACCACTTCGGCGAGTTCGAAGGCGCCGGCACAGGCCAGGGCCACCGCCCGCTCCACCCGATCGGGGGCTTGGTGGGCCAGGGCCAGGACGAAAGGGCCTCCCCCGGATCCGCCGGCCACCGAAAACCGATCCCAACCCAGCCGGTCGGCCACCCGCAGGGCGTCGTCGGCCACGTCCGTCATGGAGGCGTGCGGCCGAGGATCGGAGCCGCCGAGACCGGGCCGGTCCATGGCAGCCAACCCGTAGCCCGCGTCGTGGGCGAAGCGGTCCCACAGCACGGCTTCGAGGCGGCAGCTCGGGGTACCGTGAAACCAAAAGAGCTTGCGCGCGCCGTCGGTCTGCCCCCGCAGGTCGCAGGCCACCGAGCGACCTGCAGCCACCTCGAAGCGCTGGGTGTGGCCCTCGAGCCGGGCGAGGAGGCCTTCGCCGAAGTCGAAGCGCTCGCTCACGGCGACGGGTCCGAACGGTCCCGCACCCGCATCAAGCCCTCTTGCGCGAACGACGCCACCAGGGTGCCGTCCTGGCGGTACACGTGACCGAAATTCAGGCCTCGGGCACCCGAGGCGCTCGGGCTCCACAGATCGTACAGCAGCCATTCGTCGGCCCGGAACGGGCGATGAAACCAGGCGGCGTGGTCCAAGCTCGCCACTTTGAGGTTCGGGGTCATGAACGTCAGTCCGTGCTGCCGCAGCGAGGACTGGAGGAGCCCAAAGTCCGACGCGTACGCCAGCACGCATTGGTGAAACAACGGGTCGTCGGGAAGAGGCTCCTCCGAACGAAACCAAACCTGGCGGGGACCGGGCTTGGGCTCGGGGGCGGCCACATCCATCGGGTCCGGCTCCCGGTGCTCGATCGGCCACTCGAACCGGTCCATCAGAGCGTGAAAGCGATGCAGCTCCGGATGGTCCGAACGTTGGCGGCGCTCTTGGTTGCTCGGGATCGACTCGGGCGGGGGGACGGGGGGCATGGGTCGGTGATGGTCGTGACCCGGGCCGACCCGTTCTCCAGCACGTAGGTGATGTTCGTGTGAATCTCGTAGCCCGACGCCGCTCGCAGCGCGTTCAGGTGGCGCAACGCGAGCGCAGTCTCGTTGAGGGTGCCATCGACCATCCAGGAACGACTCGACAGCGCGGGCAGATCGTCTCCTTCCTC
>DAPKRQ010000202.1:0-4014 GCA_031800475.1 Myxococcales bacterium LLY-WYZ-16_1 | reverse complement strand
CCACGCAGGCCCAGGCGGACGCTCCCCGGGTTCGTCCCCGCATTCAGATGGCCCTCGTTCTCGACACCTCGAACAGCATGGACGGCCTGATCGAGCAGGCGAAGGCCCAGCTGTGGCGGATCACCAACGAGCTGTCGACCGCCGTCCTGCGAGGACAGGATCCCCAGCTGGAGGTAGCCCTCTACGAGTACGGCAAGCAGGATCTGCCGTCGAAGACCGGCTTCATTCGCCAGCTGGTTCCCTTCACCGAAGAGCTGGACCGGGTGTCGGAGCAGCTGTTCGCGCTGACCACCCACGGCGGCTCCGAACATGCGGGCGAGGCAATCTCGCGGGCCGTGGAGGAGCTCGCTTGGGACGACGCCCAGACCACCCTGCGCATGGTGTTCATCGCCGGCAACGAGTCGTTCCACCAGGGCCCGATCGCGCCCCGAACCGCCCTGGCCGGGGCGCGAAGCCGGGGGATCATCGTGAACCCGGTCTTCTGTGGAAGCGAAAGCTCGAGGGTGGCACGGGGTTGGAAGCAGGGCGCTCGTGTCGCTGGCGGCCGGTTCATGACCATCGACCACAACGAAACGGTGGTGCACCGCTCGACTCCCCACGACGCGGAGCTGACTCGGCTGGGCGCCGAGCTCAACGACACCTACATCCCTCTCGGGACCCGAGGGGCCCAGGGCCTGTCCCGGCAGCGCGCGCAGGACGCCAACGCGCGAGCCATGGGCGGCGGGGCCATGGCCAGCCGAGCCGCTTCGAAAGCGTCGAAATTCTACAGCAATCCGAGCTGGGACCTGGCCGACGCCGTGGAGAAGGGCGCGGTCGATCTGGACGAGCTGCAATCGGAAGCCCTGCCCAAAGAGATGCAAAAGATGGAGCCGGCGGAACGAAAGGCCCACGTGAAGCGCAACCGAGAGCGCCGCGACGAGCTCCGGGCTCAGATCCGCGCGCTGGAGAAAAAGCGCGAGGCCTACTTGGAGCGGACCCGGCAGTCCGCGTCCGAAGGGGATGCGTCCCTCGGCGAAGCGCTGGTCGAGACCATCCGCGACCAAGCTCGGGACAAGGGCTATTCGTTCCGCTGAGTGGAGTCACCGCGCCGGCGCTCGGGCGAGCTGCCGAGACTGGACCACCAAGGTCCCTTCGCTGTCCCAGACCCGCGCGTCTTCTTCCAAAAAGCCGCCGCTCACGTGCCGAGTTACCGCCTCGATGCGCAGGGGCCCCGAAGACGGACGGGCGCGCACGTGAGCGGTCAACTCCAAGGTCGGGATCCATCCCCCCATACCCAACACGTTCCAGACCACGGGAGGCGTCAGGTCGCAGGCCACCAAAGGCGCCAGCCTGTCGTCGGGGGCGCAGTCCATCAGCGCTCGGATCCGAGCGTCCTCGGCCTTTTCTCCCGAAACGAAGGCCACCGTCGACAGGTCGAGGCGCATGCCGGTGGGCAGGGCCACGTTCGGCAGAGGAAACGGCATGTCCGCGCCGGCCTCCGCCGGGTGGGGCGTCCATCGAAGCCCCGTCGGGTCGAAGGGCACATCTCGCTCCCAACGGGGCCCTTCGTGGGCCTCCCGGTCGCCCAACAGCCCCGTCCCGGCGAGCACCACGTCCTCGGCCTGCCGGGCTGTGAACGCCACGCTCGTGAAGCGACGGCTGAACCCGGCGGCCTGTACGTCGAATCGAATCGGGCCCTCGCGGGCCTTCCTCAGGAAGTGGGTGGTGACGCTGAGGATGTCCGAAAGCCCCGTGTGCCGAATCAGGGCGTGGGCGCAAAGGGCGGTCAGATAGCCGCCGTGGGTCACGCCGAACACGTCGAATCCCGGACGGACTTCGCCCTCGATCCCGTGGGCGCCCGTCCACACCGAAAGCCCATCGGCCAGCACATCGGCCCCGCCGTCGCCGCCCACAGCCGAAGTTGCCGCCCGACGCACCTCGAAGATCAAGCCCGAACCGGTGCGTTCGGCTCCGATTGACCGCCAACGCCCCATTTTCGACGCTCGGTCCACCATGAGCGAGTCCAGTCCCCCCTCCGGGTCTTTGCCGGCCGAGCCTCGACCCGAGGCCTACGCACCGCCCGCCGGCGCCCGGGCCGAGATCGACACTCCTGCGGGCACCGCCCTGGTCGACGCGGACTGGATCCTGCTCCGTGAGCGGGAACGGGTGGTGGCCGACGTGTTCACCGTGTCCTACCGCCGGGCGGCCTCCGATGGGGATCTGGAGCGACCGGTGACCTTCGTGTTCAACGGAGGCCCCGGGGCGTCGTCGGCCTACCTGCACGTGGGCGCCCTGGGTCCCCGGCGGGTCCGCTTCGAATCGGCCGGCGCCCCGCCACCCCCACCGGCCCGCTTGGAGCCGAACCCCCAAACCTGGTTTCACTTCACCGACCTGGTCTTCATCGACCCAGTCGGTACCGGCTTCAGCCGCGCCCTGGCCGAGATCGACCCCCGTCCCCCGGGCACGAAAGACGCGGAACCGAAGGGCGAGGCGCCTTCGATTCCGTTTTGGGCGGTCGAAAAAGACCTGGACGCCCTCGGCGAAGCCATCTCGCGGTGGCTGTCCAAGCACCACCGATGGACCTCGCCGGCTTTTTTGGCGGGCGAAAGCTACGGCGGTTTTCGGGTGGCGCGCATGGCGCGATCGCTTCAAGAGAAGATCGGGATCGGATTGAACGGCGTGTCGCTGATCTCTCCGGCCCTGGAACTGATGCTCTTGTTCGGCAGCGACTACGACAGCCTGGCCTGGTGCGACGTATTCCCCTCCATGGCCCTTGCGGCAGCCTACCACGGCCGGGCCGCGACGCCTTGGCAACCGGACCACATTCAGACCCTGCAAGAAGAGAGCGAGCAATTCGCCGCCCACCGCCTGGCGCCCCTGCTCGCTTTGGGGGAAGCGGTCCCCGCCGAAGAGCGACGGGCCGTGCTCGAGGAGCAGAGCCAGCGACTGGGCCTTTCGTTCGACGGCGTCCAGCGCCGACTGGGACGGGTTTCGGCCCCGGACTTCGTCCGAGAGCTGATGCGCGACGAGCGCCGAGTGCTGGGGCTGTACGACGCCAGCCTGACCGCCGTGGACCCATTCCCGGACCGGCCGAGCTTCGAAGGACCCGACCCGACCCTGTGGGCCATCGAGCGGGTGTTCACGGCCGGCATCAACCATCTCCTGCGGGCCGAAATCGGGGTCGAGACCGAGCGGGACTACCGGATTTTGAACATGGCGGTGAACCAGGCCTGGAAGGTCGATCGGCCCCGGCACGGCCTGGACAGCCGGCTCGGCGCCACCGACGAGCTCCGGTACGCCATGAGTTTGAACCCCCACCTGAAGGTCTTCGTCAGCCACGGGCTGTTCGACCTGGTTACGCCCTATGCGGCGTCGAAACGGCTCATGGGGCTGATGCGCCTGGACAACCCCGACCGCATCCTCCGCCGGGAGTACCTGGGCGGCCACATGTTCTACTGCTGGGAGCGGTCTCGGCAGGCGTTCTTTCGGGACGGACGCACCTTCACCGAGGGGGCCATCCGAACGGGCTGAGCCTGCCCGGGTCCCGGGATCCCGGAAGGGCTTGCCGCCGCCCGAGCCCTCGGGCGATGACCGCCGTCATGCTGTCCTGGACCTTGGCCGTGGCGCTGGCCTCGGCGGCTCCGCCTTCCTCGGCGGAAGACCGCCCGCGGTCGGAACCCGACTACCCGGTGGACGTGTTGCGCGAAGCCCAGGACATCTCGGCGTCCACCCTGTCCCCGTTCTGCCCCGGCAAGACCTTGTCGAGCTGCCCGAGCTCCAAAGCGTCCGAGTGGCGGCAAGACATCCGGGCCATGGTCGCGGACGGCATGGACGCCGAGGCGATCCGGTCCCGTTTGCAGGCCCGCACCCCGGACTTCGACCTGGCGTCGGTGCCGGTCTCTCCCCTTTCGTGGTGGGGCCCGATCGCGATCTTCTCGGTCCTGACGGCAGGACTGGTGATCGCCGCCCTGTGGAACACCCGACGCCGCCGCACGTCTGTGGTCCAAGAGCGACGGGCCCCGTCCGAGCCCGCCC
>DAPKRQ010000201.1:0-39601 GCA_031800475.1 Myxococcales bacterium LLY-WYZ-16_1 | reverse complement strand
ATCACCAGACTCGGAGCAGCCCGCCACAGCTCGAACTCGTTTTCGGGCGTGGGGCGGGAGAGGGGGCCCGGGTCGGCCCCTGCGCTTCGCGCTGCCCGCGCCCGGAAGGAAAGGGTCCAGGGGCCGAGCCGTTGCCGAAGGGCCGTTCGAGCCGAAAAAAGCTGCCCACCAGCGCCCGGGCGATGCCCGGAGCTGTCGAAGAAGGTCACTGCACTCGCGGTCTGAAGGCCCCGAAAAGTACCGAGTACACTGGCGTTCCCTTGAAGCGTGTCGAAGCTCCCCATGCCGAGGCTGCCATGCACCTCGACACCCGGTTCCCTGCGGAAGCGACTGTGGATGTCGATGACGCCCGCCAGCGCGCCGCTTCCGAATCGTACCGAGTCGCCGCCTCCGATTACGTTCAGCCGGTCCACCAGCGCCGGCAGATAGGTGTCCGGTAGCGGGTGTCCGAAGATCCCTTGGCGGTCCGGGACTCCATCGACGACCACCAGCAATTGGGAGTTGGGAGTGCCGCCGAGGCCCCGGATCCGGGCGGTGCCGCCCGAGCCCGGCCCGACCCCGAAGAGCCCGAAGCTCCGGCGAGTCACGAACAGCGACGGCACCTCCATGCTCGCGGTTTCGAGCGCGGGTTGGGCCGGCCGATCGCGCAGATCTGCGCCGGACACGGTCCACGGGCTCTGACTCGGATCCGGAGTGCCTGGCGCGCTCCCTCGGATCTCGACCTGTTGCACCCCCGTGGTGGGGGTCCGAGTTCGCCGGGGCTCCGAGATTGCGTCAGGCGCCGGTCGGGCGTGGGCGCCTCCCGACGGAACCCCGAACCCGAACGTTCCGGCTAAGATCCATCCGAACCAGGTCTGAGACCAGCTCGGCCGAAGACTCATGGCGGCTCAGTGCGGGACTGGACCGCTGGATGAGAAGTCTTCGACCATCGAATCGGGCTCGATGCGCAGCACATGGGACTCGCCGTACCCGACTCGAAAAGCGGTGCGGGTTCTAAAGCGGAACCACCGCACCACCGCTTTGGAGTCCGCCTGCTCTTCTTCGGCAACGAGCCGCCAGCGTCTCTCGAAGAACACGAACCCCTCGCCAGCCATGGCGCGGCAGGCTCCGGTTCGTCGGCCAGCCCCGAGTTCGTACTCCCACCGACATCCTCGAAAACTCAAGTCACGGATCTCGGCCAGACCACCCTCGGGCACCGGGATGGAGGACTCGCGTAGGCCGTTTTCGATCCACACTTCGGGGTCCTCGCACGCAGCGCAAGCGAGCCCGATCGCCCAAGCGATGAGGAGCCGACTCCACCGCATCCCGACCATCATGGCTTCATGGGGCACAACCACCGTTGTCGGCTCTCGAAGCGTAAGGTTCGAACTCGAACTCCGGCCACAGGCTGCGTATCCGCTCGTAGGTCTCCTCGGGCAGCGGTTGGATCCCCATCGGGGGACAAGGCCCTTGGTGGTTGGGCAGGTCGATCGTGATGGTGCGTCGTTGACCGGCAACGGTCTCTTCTCGAACCCGACTCGCCAGCGGCAACACCGTGGCCATTGGACAACCCGGGTCCCCGAACGATGCCACCATCAGTACGAAATCGAATCCCGGTTGGACCTCCCGTGCCTCGGATTCCGCTCCAAACGCGATTCGGCCGAAATCGACTCCGTTGTAGCGGGTCTCGCAGAACGTCCAAGGAGGCTGCCGATCGGCCGAAGGGTCGTCGAAGCCGTTGCGGATCGACGCGACAGCTGCGTCTTCACCTCCGCAAGCGAGCTGGGACACCGCCACGAACAAAGCGAATAGCAATCTTATTTTCATTTTTCTTCTTTCGAGATGGGTTCTCGGGCCAAGCCATCGATGTCGAGACTCGACCGCCCTCGTACGGCTCCGCCGGGTTCGAGCTTTTCCAGGAGCTCATCGAAGTCGACCACCTCCACTCGAAAGATCTCATCGGACGGAATCCTCGAAACCATCTCGGCTGCCTCTCGGAGCTCCTCCTTCGGAAGCTCCGAAAAGCGCTTCAAAAAGTCCGGTTTCAGTCGATAGGCCCGCGCCTTTCCGGTCGCTCGGTTTCGGATCACACTGACTGTCTGCTCCGAATCGAGCCGCCGGAGGTTGAGTTTACCCAGGCTGGCGCCGGTGGCGGCCTGAAGGCCGTCGGCGATGCAGCTGTACTGGACCTGCGCCGGCGAGGCATGCACGACCTCGACGTCGAATCTCGGGTTTTCGACGCGCAGCTCTTTCAACGCGTGCTGGCCCATGACCCAGCCCGCCATGGCGAACGGCCCTACCCCTCCGTGGATCCGACGGACCGCGGGGACCGGCTCCCGCCGTTGCGCGACATCGGAAACCGAAGTCGGAGGGAGAGCTTCGTCGGCGTCGCAGCCGCCGGCTGCAGAAAGCCCAAAAAGCCCCAGGAACCCGCACAAGCCGCGACCCGCGAGCCCGCTCGCGATGTTTCGATTCGGTTTGCTCGGTCTTCGCTTGCTGTGCATGGGGGGGCGGAGACCTCGCACACCCGTACGGTGGCACGTGAGCTCGCCCGACTCAACCCGATGTTTTCAGAAGCCGAACCCATCCGGCTGAAACCGAGCATGACCCGGAGCAGCGCTTCGATATGGAGTCGAGGACGCAGTAGAACGAAGGTCTCGACTCCGAACGAGGCCAAGAGGGTCGCAAATGCGCGTGGCAGGGCCCGAAGTGCAGCGCGAGCCGGCCGCTCTGGTAGACGTAGTGGCGGCCGTGCTGCAGCGTACCGGCGACCGCCATCACCGACAGCTCCTCGAGGAAGTAGTCGAGGCCTTTCTTCACCTGGGTGCCACCGCTCTTTAGGAGGTCCTCGAGCATCTTGGCGATGGCGGCGTCCACCTCGAGCTCGGGCAGCGTGATTGAAAAAAGAGAAAAAGAAGCGGATGCGCATCATCGAGGAGCTTCGCCTGCCCGAACTGCAGACCCGGTTCCACGACATCGTGACAGAGTCCACGAGGTCGCCGAACAAGAAGTTCCTGCTGCGGCGCATCGCCGAGGCCCTCGAAGCCCAGGAGGAGGAGGCAGCCGAGGCCACGCCCGAGACTCCGCAGACGGAACCCTGATTGAACGATGTGCCGTGGCGAGCTTGCGCGGCTCGATGACGTCATCGCAGACCGAGCTGGAGGGTGCCAGTCGCCATGACCTCCCGCGCGGAACAGATCTTCTTCGAGGTGTTCGAGCCGCTGCCGCGCCAGGGGCCCGGCAACCTCGCTTGTACCGAGCGCGCCCTGGCACTGTGCGACGAGCTGCCTGCCTCACCGCGCGTTCTGGACCTTGGCTGTGGGTCAGGGGCGCAGACGCTTCACATCGCGTCCCTGACCACGGGCACGATCGTGGCGATCGATAGTCATGCGCCGATCATCGATCGGCTGCGTAGGACGGTCGCGGAACATGGTCTGTCGTCCCGCGTCGAGGCACGAGTTGGCGACATGTCAGCACTCGACCTTCCCGCCGAGAGCTTCGATCTCGTGTGGTCGGAAGGCGCCCTCTACAACCTGGGCCTTGCGGCGGCGCTGCCCATGTGCGCCGGCTTGCTGCGGCCCGGAGGCTACTTGGCCTTCACCGAAGCGGTGTGGCGAACGAAAGACGCGCCCGCCGAGGTTCGTGAAGCCTTCGCCGACCATCCCACAATGGGGCGGGTCGAGGACGTCGTGCCGCTCATCGAAAAGATCGGTCTTTCGGCGGTCGACCACTTCGATCTCCCCGACGAAGCCTGGTGGGACGATTTCTACGCGCCGATGGAGCAGCGGATCGAGGAGCTCCGAGCCAGATACGCCGACGACGCCGAGGCGCTCGCCACCCTCGACGAAGTCGCCGAGGAACCCGAGATGCATCGGCGAAGCGGGCACCACTACGGCTACACCTTCTTCGTCGCACGGCGAGTCTGAGTAGCGGAAGGTGAGCTAGCGGCAAAGCCGAGGACGACGCATCGAGCGATTCGCCGAATCGACGATCTGGAGGAATCGGGAATGGGTCTTCGCGGTTCAGTGCTCGCCGTGCATCATCGCGGGTTGGTGGGCCGACCCGGTCCGCTGTTGCCACTCGGTCGCACTGACGACTTCCTGCCGGAAGGCGGTGTGGCAGTCGGTACAAGACTGCAGCGTGTCCGATGTCGCTCGCAAGACAGCCGCACCGTCGTGCGCGCGAGCCGCCACGCCGATGGCGTCTGCGCGGCGGTGGAATTCGAGCGCCATCTCCGTGAAGCCCTGAGCGCCGGCCCCCATGTGCTGACACATCTGCTGCATCTGCGGCGAGGACTCGATGAGCGCCGACGCGCTCGCCACCTCGTCCCAATCTTCTCGGGCCAGGCCATCGGTGATGCGCTGGATGGCGACGAGGTGCTCCATCATGTTCTGCTTCTGATGCCACGCCATCATCGGTTGCAAGGGAACCGGCGTGCGGTGGTCCAGAGCCGCCAGCTCCTCCACGGGCTGGCACGCGCCGGAGGCGGGCAACGGTTGCCGCTGCTCCTGAACCGCCGCCGGCGCGGGGTCCTTGTTCTGGCATGCAGCGGTGCAGAGCATGAGCACCATGGCGGCGCTCGGAATCAGCAGTTTCGGCTTCATTCGTCTTCCTCGGTGAGCGTCATGACCTTGGCCAAGCGATCGAGCGCCGCGACTACCTCGCCGACGGAGCCGCCGAGCTGCTTCGCGAGACGTTCGAAATGGCCGGCGCTCTGCTCGTCCACCGTGCGCGCGAGCTTCTTGCCTCGGGCTGTTAGCCGAAGGGATCGGGCTCGGCCGTCTTGGGGATGCGGCTCTCGAGCGAGCTCACCGGCTTCCTCCATGCGGGCACAGAGCCGCGACACGTTGGTCCGGTCGATCGCCAGCTTCTTCGACAGTTCGGAGACACTCATCTGCTCGTGATGCATCTGCTCGTGATGCAGGAGCTCGAGCAGGGCGTACGCGTGGGGGATCGAGAGCTCAGTGCCACATGGGCGCCTCGTCTCCTCGAGAGCTCCGTGGGCGACCACCAGATGGCGGACGGCGTCTCGAAGCCGGCGTGCTGTCGCGTGGGCTGCCATGGTCGTAATGCGTGCGAACGCACGTATACCAAAGCGTGCGTTTGCACGCAAATGGGACTCTGAGCTTTACAGCCCCGCTAACCTCAGAGCCGTTTGGATTGGCACCGCCACATGCCAGCGGCCAGCCATTTCCGCCGCGCCCTCTGAGCACCGCCCGCGCCGACGACAACGCGAGCGACATCAACGACCTGCGCGCTGTGAAGCAGCGGGTAGCGAGTTGGCAACGGGCCGAGCTGTAAAGCTCACAGCCACGAGCCGTTAAACGCGGCCCTCAGAGCTCTGCCCGGCTCTGAGGGCCAGACGCGGCGCTCTGCGGGCTCGATCGGCACGTCGCGGATGACCTCGTGCTCTGAGCATCGCGCGCCCGCGAGCACGCGGCGATCAGCGAGATGCCGCAAGACCCCGCGGAAGCACAAAAAAAAGAGGGCCTCGCCGGTCATCCCGATGAGGCCCTCTGTTTACCTGGCGCCCAAAGTGGTTCGCCTTGGGCAAGAATGCCTCCGGAAGAGGGACTCGAACCCCCGACCTAGTGGTTAACAGCCACCCGCTCTACCGACTGAGCTATTCCGGATCACGCAAACCGAGTTCGTCTGCGAGACCGCGGAGTTTAGGCGGGACGGGATGGGTGTCAAGGGCCGGTTGTGGCCCGTGGGTCGAAGAGGCTGCGAATGGGCGCCTTGCGAGGGACGTCGGAGTACGGGCCTCTCGGGGTCCAGGTGGAGGGTCTGGAAAACGCGGTGGACGGCCGAGTTTGCCGGGTCCGGACACCGTCAGAACGGGAGCGATCCTGCGGGTTTCTACGGGAGAAGCACCGGCACGACGTACCGCCGTTCGGCAGGCGGGATCCACTTCTTTTTCGCAATGATTTTCAAATGTTGAGTCGTTTTTGGCGCGGTGCGGCGAATCCGGCCAAAAGGGCATTCGATCTGGGCACGCCAAGCTGGTAGTCGCTGAAAGCCTGGAGGGCCGCTGGATTGACGACGACCGTGGGGAGTGAAGCGGGGACCAAGGCCGTGCTGGCCGACGCGAACGACGAGGCCGCACGCCGCCTCGAGGCGCGCAATGAGCCGGGCGAATTCCACGGGCGGGTCGCCGCTTCGGAACTCCACTGGTTCGACTCGGAACGAAACGCCTGGGTGTCGCGCCGGGAAAACGCGGGCTGGATCGGGTGGTCCGCTGCCGACGGAAGTGCGGTCGCGGCCGACGACCGCAGCCCCGAATGGCGCCCGTACAATCAAGCGTTTTCCGCCGCCGACGCTCCCTTTTATCGCTGGTTTTCGGGCGGCCTCACCAACGCATGCTTCAACGAAGTCGACCGCCACGTCCTGGCCGGCCGGGGCAACCATCCGGCATTCATCTTCGAAGGCGACCGGTGGGATCCCTCGAAAAACGACGGTCGCGGCGGACCGGTCCACGAGGAACACATTTCCTTCGACCGGCTTTTGGTCGAGACCGTCCTCCGCGCCGAGGTCTTGAAGGAGCTCGGCCTAAAAAAGGGCGACCGGGTCGCGTTCAACCTGCCGAACATCCCCGAGCAGCTCTATTACACCGAAGCCGCCAAGCGCCTCGGCATCATCTACACTCCCGTGTTCGGCGGCTTTTCTGCCAAGACCCTGTCCGACCGGATCTGGGACGCGGGCGCCAAGGTGGTGGTCACCGCCGATGGCGGATACCGAAACGCCGAGGTCGTACCGTACAAGGAGAAGTTCACGGACCTCGCCCTCGACAACTTCATTCCGCGCGTCACCGCCCTGGCCGCCCTGACCGACACCCTCTCCACCTTCGAGCTCCCCCCGGATCTGAAAGCTCGCTTGCAGAAGAAGGTAGAAGACGCATTGACGGGCGAAATCACCCTGGAGCGCAGCGACGTGATGCGGGAGCTCGGCCGGGCCCTCGACCGAGAAGAAGATCTGGCCAGCGAGCAAAAGGCCGACGTCCGCACCTCGGTGGCGCGAGCCCTGGCCGACGCCACCCACGCCGTAGAGACGGTGGTGGTAATCCGTTACACGGGCCAAGAGATCGTCAAGCAGTCCCGGGATCAGTGGTCTCACGAACTCGTCGCCAAAGCCGCCGAACGATTGGTCGAAAGCGCAAGGAGGGTCGGATTCGACGAAGTCTCTTCGGTGGATGACATTCGAAAGTTGGAAGGACGCGACCTGTGGCGGGCCTTGAATGCCTCGCACCCCGCCACCCCCGTCGACGCCGACTGGCCCCTGTTCATCATCTACACATCGGGCTCCACCGGAAAGCCGAAAGGCGTGGTGCACACGCACGGAGGGTGGCTCGCCGGCATCAGCCACACGATGCGGGTCGTCTTCGATGCGGGTCCAGAAGACCGGCTTTACACCATCGCCGACCCGGGCTGGATCACCGGCCAGTCCTACCTGATCGGCGCCCCCCTGGCGGTGGGTATCACCTCGATCGTGCACGAGGGCTCGCCCCTGTTTCCCCACGCGGGCCGTTTCTCTTCGATCATCGACCGGCACGGCGCCACGATCTTCAAGGCGGGCTCGACGTTCTTGAAGTCGGTCATGACCGACCCCGAATCCACTCACGACATGACGGCTTACGACATGTCGAGGCTCAAGGCGGCTACCTTCTGCGCCGAGCCCGTCTCTCCGGCGGTGCAGGAATTCGCCATGGACAAGGTCTGCCCCCGCTACATCAACTCCTACTGGGCCACGGAACACGGGGGCATCGTCTTCACCTGCCCGTGGGGCGATCTGAAGCCGCTCGAGCCCGACGCCAAAACCTGGCCGCTCCCTTGGATCGACGCCGAAGTCCGGGTCGCCGAAGAGCGAGATGAAAACGGAAAGGCCACGAAGTGGCGCAAGGCCGAGCCCGGTGAAAAAGGAGAGCTCGTCATCACCCGTCCCTATCCCTATTTGGCGCGCACCATCTGGGGTGACGCGGAAAATCTGGGCTCTCCCGACTGGAAGGGCGACATCGAGCGATTCAAGCAGGTCTACTTCGACAAGTGGTCCGGTGAGCCCGCCTACACCCAGGGCGACTATGCTCGGCAACACGACGACGGCGCATTCACTCTCCACGGCCGCTCCGACGACGTATTGAACGTATCAGGGCACCGGATCGGAACCGAAGAGATCGAGGGTGCCATCTTGCGCGACAAGATCCTTCGAAAGGATTCTCCGGTTGGAAACGCGGTGGTCGTGGGTGCTCCCCACGAAGAAAAGGGCGAAACGCCGGTTGCGTTCCTGATCCCCGCTCCCGGGAAAAAGATTGCCGACGAAGACCTGGATCGTCTCAAAGGGCTCGTCCGAAGCGAAAAGGGCGCCACCGCCGTGCCGTCGGACTTCTTGGTGGTGAACGCGTTTCCGGAAACGCGATCCGGCAAATACATGCGGCGGACCCTCCGGGCCATCTTGCTCGAGGAACCCCTGGGCGACATCTCGACCCTTCGCAACCCCGAGTCGGTCGAAGACATTCAACAGACCGTGCGGCGCTGGCGCGAGTGGGGTCGGCTGGCCGAAGAACGCCAGATCTTGCAGGTCTACCGGTACCTGCGGGTCGAAAACCACGAGGTTGCTCCCGGAAAGGTGGTGAGTTTGGTGAACATCGCCAACCCGCCGGTCAACAGCCTGAACGAGCGCTCCCTCGACGAGCTGAACACGGTGCTGCAGCATCTTTCGCACCGAGAAGACGTGCAGGCGGTGGTGGTCACCGGTCAGGGCACGGCGTTCGTGGCGGGCGCCGACGTGAAAGAGCTTCTCGAGATCGGCGAGGGGGGAGACTTCGAATCGGCGCTCACTCTGCCGAACGCCGCACATCAAGCGTTCAAAACCATCGAAGCCTTCAAAAAACCGGTGATCGCCGCGGTGAACGGCCCGGCCCTGGGCGGCGGCAACGAGCTCGTCCTGGCCTGCGCGTACGTGGTGGCCCACGAGAAGGCCAAGTTTGGACAACCGGAAATCAACCTGAACCTGTTGCCCGGCTATGGCGGCACCCAGCGCCTGCCCCGGCGCCTGTACCGTCGAAACGCCGACGAAGGCCTGGCCGAGGCCCTTCGCATCATCCTCAGCGGTCGTTCTCTCGAAGCAGAAGAGGCCAGTGAGGCGAGCTTGGTCGACATGGTGGTGGGCCGAGACGCCAAGGGCGCCACCGAGACCGCCATGGAGCTCGCCCGACAGTACGTGCAGGGCGACGGTCCCGGCGCAGAGGTGGTGGCCAACGCCTTCGAGGCCCACAAAGACCGCCTGTCCACCGCCGAAACGCCAATACCCATGGACGATGAAGGCGTTCTTCAACACCCGAAAGTCCGGGGTGCCATCGAGCAGGCCCAGGCCGGTGGGCGGTCCAGGACCGTGCAACGGATCTTGGACGCCGTTCGACACGGCCTCGTCAACGGGCAGAAGGCCGGTCTTCAGCACGAGGCGAAGCTCTTCGCCGAAGCGGTGTGCGACCCCGAGTCCGGACCACCCGGCATTCGCGCCTTTTTGGAGCGCCGGAGCGCCCCGTTGCCGACCCGGCACACGGATGTGCGCCCGGACTGCGACGCCGAGACCCGAAAGCGGCTGGAGCAGGAAGGCCGACTCCTGCCGCTGGACGCCCCCTTCTACCCGGGAACCACACCCGTACCCCCGTACATGTACGGGCTGGGAATCATGAAGGACCCAAAGGATGGCAACACCCTTCACGGAGACCCACGGGACTTCGAAAAGCTGCTGGTGGTGCCTACCCCCCGGCCGGGCCCCAACGAAGCCCTGGTCTACGTGCTCGCTTCCGAGATCAACTTCAACGACATTTGGTGCATCACCGGGATTCCGGTCTCGACCATGGATGGAAAAGACGCCGACACTCACGTGAGCGGGTCGGGCGGCGTCGCGTTGGTAGCCCAACTCGGAAGCGAGCTCGTGCGCGAAGGCCGGCTTGCAGTGGGGCAGCTCGTTTCGATCTACTCCGGTCAGAGCGAGCTTTTGTCGCCGGACCAAGGCCTCGACCCCATGGCCGCAGATTTCCGCATTCAGGGGTACGAACGAACCGACGGCAGCCATGCCCAGTTCGTGACGGTGCAAGGCCCCCAGCTGCACCCGAAGCTTCCGGGCCTGACCCTGGAAGAGGCGGGCTCCTACGGCTTGAACCTGGGCACGATCCACCGGGCTCTCTTCACGACCTTGGGCATCGAGCCGGGCAAGCGCTTGTTCGTAGAGGGTGCGTCTACCGGTACGGGGCTCGAGTGCCTGCGCTCGGCCAAGCAAACCGGATTGACGGTGGTAGGCCAGGTCTCTTCGGAAGAACGGGCCGACCGGGTCCGGACCTTCGGAGGAAATCCCGTTAATCGAAAAGATGAGCGGTGGGCGAAGTGCTTTTCGCCCGTGCCCGACGACCCTGCAGAGTGGGCGGACTGGGTGAAAGACGGCGAGGCCTTCGTCGAAGAGGTGCAAAAGCAAGCCGGCGGACCGGTGGACTATGTGGTGTCTCACGCCGGAGAGCGGGCCTTTTCCCGCTCTTTTCAAGCGTTGGGCGAGGGTGGCATCCTCACTTTCTTCGGCGCGTCTTCGGGTTATCGGTTTTCCTTCGTCGGCAAGAAGGGCAGCGCACCCACCGCCGAGATGTTCCAAAAGGCCGAGCTGCGAGCGGGCAAAGCGCTTCTCGTCATGTACGGGCCGGGGGCCGAAGACGGCATCGTCGACCGGGCTGCGGTTGAGGCCATCGAGCTGGGCTGCGACCTGAACGCTCGGGTCGCCGTGCTGACCGACACCATCTCTCAACGCGAGTTCGTGTCGTCTTTGGGCTTCGGGCAGAGCTTTCGAGGTGTGGTCAGCGTCGAAGAGATCGCCCGGCGTTTTCAAGACGACTTCGACCCGCCCGGTCCATTGATGCCCCTGCCGAACCCGTTCCAGGAATCGGCGGTGTTCAAAGAAGCCGTGCGACGCTTCACCGACCGAACCCTAAAGCCCATCGGCAGCGCCGTCGCGCCGCTCCTGCGGAGCACCCTGGACCGCAAGGGCCTCCCAGACGTGGTCTTCGAGCGGCCGGGCCGAGACTCGCTGGCGCTGACGTCGGCACTGGTGAAGCCCAATGTGGGACGCATCGTTTATTCGGAAGACCTGGAGGGCAAGCGTCTGAGCTTTTACGCCCCCCAGGTGTGGATGCGCCAAAGGCGCATCTTGATGCCAACCGCCGAGATTCGAGGCACGCACTTGAACACTGCCCGCGAGTTCGCGGAAATGCAGGAGCGGATCGCCGCCGGCCTCATCGACGTGGTGCAGCCGGTCCCGGTCGATTGGAACGAAGTCCCCTCGGCCCACCAAGCCATGTGGGACAACGAACATGCGGGGGCCACCTATGTGGCGACCCACGCCCTCCCCCGAACCGGGCTCAAGACCAAAGACGAGCTTTACCGGGCGTGGGCGATTCGAGAGGCCGAAAAGAGCGGCCGACAGGTCCGGCGCATCGACACCGGATCGGCAGGAGCGCTTCGATGAGCAGCCAACCTCTTCCCACTCCCGAACCCGTGGCCCCGAGCGAGGCGGCCGAAGGCAGCCTGCCTCCCAGCCGGCGCCCGCACGCCACCGCCCAGCTGGGCAGCGGACCGCGCCTGCTCGACCAGGTGGTGGTGCTCACCGGGGCTGCCGGCAACATTGGAAGTTTCATCGCCCGGCAGCTCCTCCGCGAAGGGGCCAAGCTGGTCATGACCGGACGTTCGCAGGAAAAGCTGGAGACCTTCGTCGACGCCCTCGTCTCGGAAGGCTTCGAACGAGACCGCATGCTGCCGGTGGCCGCCGACGCGGCGGATCCCGAAGCATGCCGACGGGTCGTCACTGCCGCGGTAGAGCGCTTCGGGCCCATCGACGCCCTGCTAAACAACGCGGGCGCCGCGGGTCCCAAGATGACCTTGGAAAACATTCCGTTCACCGAGGCCGAGACCCGAGAGACCGGCCAGAACGAGACCATGCTGGATGCCGCCAAGAATCTGCTGGGTGGCCCCTGGAACATGGTGCGGGCGGCAGTGCCCCACCTGGCGGTGGGCGCTTCGATCGTAAACGTGTCCACGATCTTCTCCCGCACGCCTTACTACGGACGCATCCCATATGTGGTCCCCAAATCTGGCTTGAACGCCTTGTCGCTGGGCTTGGCCCGAGAACTGGGCCTCACCGACAAGGGCATTCGCGTCAATACCGTATTTCCCGGTCCGATCGAGTCCGAGCGGATCGAAACCGTGTTCGCGGCCATGGACAAGCTTCAGGAACAACCGGCCGGTTCCACTGCCAAGATGTTCAAGGAGCTGATGATCCTGAAGCGCCCCGCGCCGCCGGCGCCGGCCGGAGCCCAAAAGCCCACGCCTGTCGCAACCGACGGCGGCAACGGTAGCGCGGGCGCCGGCGATGAAGTGAAGTTTCGGTATCCGACTCCGACCGACGTGGCAAACACGGTGCTTTGGCTCGCTTCGAAAGAGTCGTCGGCTTTTTCAGGCCACTCTTTCGAGGTCACAAACGGCATGCAGGTGCCGGCCCAAAGCCGCAGCAAACTGGTGTCGTGGCCGGACCGCCGTTTGGTCGATCTGCGGGACAAGGTGGTCCTGATCCTCGCCGGCCGAAACATCAAGGAAGCGGTGGCATTCACCGAAAAACACCGGGAATTCGGCGCCGAGGTGGTCTTGGCCTTTAGGGACCTGCCATCCCTCGAGCGAGCCCGAGCCAAGATGGAGTCCGCCGACGCCCGGCCCCTGCCCTTGATCCTGCTGAACCCCGCTCGCCCCGAGACGGTAGAGCGGTCGATGCAGTTTCTCGAAGACCGCTACGGCCGGCTCGACGGAGTGGTGGTGCTGCCGTCGACTCCCAATCCCTCGTGGGGTCACGAACTCAGCACCATGACCGACGAGCAGGTCGAAACCTTCCTACAGGACGAGGTCGTTTCGCCGGTGGCCTTCGCCTCGTCGATCGCAAAGCTCCTGAGAAAGTGGACGTCGCTGGACAGGGCGCCAGCCATCACCTTCGTCACCAACGAAGACGACGGCCACGACAACCGGCTCAACGAGGTGAACCGCGCAGCCATCGAAGAGCTGCTGCGGGTCTGGCGTTTCGAAGAGGAGCACGACGTCAAGGTCGGCCGGCGACCATGGGGTTGCCGGCCGAACCAGCTCGTTCGCTTCAGTAACCACGAACCCGAGAACCTGGCTTTTTGCTGCGATTGGGCCGCCACCTTGACCAACCGGGTTCGCATCATGGAGCCGATCAACCTCTGGGTACCCGAAAAGATCCTTCTGTCCACGGGCAAGTCGGCGATGCCTCTGGGTATTCAGCGGGTGCTTCCCGGCCTGCACCATGGCAAGACCGCCGTCGTGACCGGCGCCAGTGGTGGCATCGGCTATCAGCTGGGCCGATACCTGGCGATGGCCGGTGTTCGGGTGCTTCTTTCGGCACGGAACAAAGAAAAGCTGGAGGAAGCCCGACGCAGCATCGTCGATGAGCTCAAGCTCGTGGGCTATCCCGAGCCCGAGCAGCGCGTATTCGCTGTGGCGAACATCGACGTGGGCGATGAAGCCGCCCTCGACGAGCTGTTTCAGCACTCGATCGACCTCTTCGGTAGCGTCGACTTCCTGATCAACAACGCCGGCATTGCAGGCGCCGAAGAGATGGTCGTCGACATGTCGCTCGATGCCTGGAACCGCACCCTCGAAGCGAATCTGATTTCGAACTACTCGCTCATTCGCAAATATACCCCGCTCATGAAGCGAAACGGACACGGCAAAATCCTGAACGTGTCCAGCTACTTCGGCGGAGAGAAGTATCTGGCGGTGGCCTACCCCAACCGATCGGACTACTCGGTATCCAAAGCCGGACAGCGAGCCTTGGCCGAGATCATGTCCCGTCACCTGGGTCCCGAGATCCAGATCAACTCGCTGGCTCCGGGACCCGTCGAAGGCGAACGGCTTCGCGGCACGCCCGACCGGCCGGGATTGTTCGCGCGGCGAGGCCGCTTGATCCTAGAGAACAAGCGCCTCAACGCGGTGCACGAGGCGATCCTCGAAACCCGCAATGCTGGTTTCGATCCGGTGATGGTCCTGGACAAGATGGCCAAAAACCGGGTGGCCGAACTCGAGGCCTGGGCCGACGCGCCTCCTCCGATCGCGGTGCTTCTGAAGAAGATAAAGAAGGGCCACCCGGGCAAGGTGTCGACCCAGCACGTGATGAGCGGCGTGATCGCACCGAAGCTGCTCGAACGACTCCACCGGGGCGGTATCATCGACAAATCGGTGGTTCAGCCGTTCTTGGACGCCTTCGAGGACGGTCCGGTGCCCTTCTTCGACCGAGAAGAAGTGGCCGTCGAGGCCGACAAAATCCAGCAAGGGATCATCGATCGGCTGCACCTGCATCGCATGCCCACCGACGAACAGGTCGCCTTGTCGACGGTATTCTACCTGGCGGACGTGAACGTTTCAGGCGATGCATTCCACCCCTCGGGCGGACTCAAGTTCGAGCGTTCGGTCACCGAGGGGGAGCTTCTCTTGAAGCCCTCCCGCGAGCACCTGACCTGCCTGAAGGGTCGGAACGTGGTGGTGATCGGCGAAGCCATGAAGGAAGGGCTGGG
Source organism: Myxococcales bacterium LLY-WYZ-16_1 (assembly GCA_031800475.1). Lineage (GTDB taxonomy): Bacteria > Myxococcota > Kuafuiibacteriia > Kuafuiibacteriales > Kuafuiibacteriaceae > Kuafuiihalomonas > Kuafuiihalomonas phototrophica. The sequence goes on along the minus strand of DAPKRQ010000201.1, from coordinate 25,008 downwards.
TGAGCTCGTCAAAGCCTTCGCCAGCCACGGGGTGGCCCACATCGCGCTCTTGACCGAGACCGAGGATGCCGCCCGCGAAATCGTGCATCGGGCTGGCTCGCTCGGCCAAACGAAGGTCACCACCCACCTGGTGGGCGAAGAGTTGGAGGGCGCGCTGATCAAAGTGGCCGAGAACGCAGAAGGCGGCGTGCACACCGTCGTGTCCACCCCGTTCCCGCGACTTCCCCTGAACCCCCTTTCGGCTGAAGCGACCAGCTCGGCGAAGGAGTGGGAGCGGGTTCTGTCGCGAGACGAATTCGCGGAGGTCTTGGACGACCACATCACCCACCATTTCCGGGTCGGCCGAATCGCGGCACTGTGGCCTGGTTGTCAGATCGTTTTGGTGACGCCGGACACATCTCGGGCTTCGACCCGCGAAGAGTTCGCACTGGCACTGTTCGTAAAAAACGCCCTGCACGCCTTTACCGTCACCTTGGGCGTGGAGAGCGAACGCCTTCCCACGGTCCCCGCGGTCAGCCAGGTACAGCTCACCCGGCGAGCCCGCACCGAAGAGCCAGGTACCGAGTCGGAGCTCAAGGAAGAGCTCGATCGGTTCGTGGCTGCCGTTCTCAAGTGCGCCATCCCCTCGCCGAGCCCGAAAGAAAGCCGGTACCTTTCCCGTATCTACAGGGGCAACGCGCTCACCGTGTGAGCCGAACCTTCGGCCCACCCCTGGCTATCTTCGGCAGACCAGCAACCGAAGTTGCGGCCTTCTGGCTCCTCCGCAGGCCGCTCGTTGAAGCGTGGCTCTCGCCGAGTCCGAGCGGGCCACGCATCATCCACCGAGACTGATCGGACATCCCCGGCCGGACGCTCCGGCGCCCCTCGAGTCAACTGCCCAGGAGCCAGCATACCTTTCGCTCCCGGTTACCGGTGCTCCCGAAAGGCACCATCGCGCCGTCCCGACCGATGCTCTCGGGTGCCATGACGATCAATGGATTTACCGGACACCTTCCATCCCTCCTGCAGAACCGCGCTGAGGAGGCTTTTCAACAGCTGTGGGATCGAAATCCTTTCAATGACCCTCGGGCACGCCGGCAGCTGATGCATGTCGCAAGACAGCTCTCGCCACGGCAGATGCACCAGGCGTACCAGCAGGCCGCGCAACAAGCCAATTGCGCGAACCGCATGACGCCGGGATTTTGGAACGATCCCTTCCCGCGCGCCCCCGGCCGATTCTCGAACATCTTCGATGGGGGCATTTGTCGGTTCCCCTCTCCGTTCCCCTTCGGCTTCGACCCGTTCGTGATCGGCCAGGGCTGCTTCCCGCGGTTCTGCTGAGGCCGGCCGCCTGCACACCGTCCCGGGCGCCGGTGACGTACGGGAGCCTCGGGTCGGGCGCGAAGCCTGCCCGAGGCTCCCCCGGGGCCCCTTCATGCCGATTGGAAAGGAACGCCATGTCCGCCGAAAAGAATTTCAGCGCTCTCTTGGAAGGAATTTTCGAAGCTCTCGGCGCGAACGAAGACCTGCCGCTGTTCGACGACGACGCCCTCGCCGCCCTGCGGAGCCGGATCGCGGAGGACCTGCAGGGCCCTCACCTGGACGACACCATCGATGCGGTCAAGCGTGCCGTGGCGAGCCTGCAGCACACGGGCTTCACCCACGCAGCCGTGCAGCTGGCGGTCGTCGCCCAGCACGCTGCGTGGGACGCCGGGGCCCGGCCCGACGCTGCGCACCGCCCCGAAGGCGTCCTGGGCGAATTGAAGGCCCCGGCCCTGGACGGGGACCGCCCGGAGGGCGCCATCTCGCTCGCCTCGATCCTTTCGGGTGCTCCCGACGCGAGGGCCCGCCATCTGGGCGCCGCCGAAACTCCGGTCCGCTGGCCGGCCGACCAGGTCCCTCGAACTCGGCGGGCAGGCAGCAGCCACCTTCGCCCCCAGACCCTGAAACCAGAGCCTCGAAAGGCCCGGATTCCGCGGCTCTCGGTACCACGAGCCCCGAAACGATGAGCGTGCGCTTCCATCTGCGAGCGGTCCCTGGGCCCGAGGGCCCCTGGGTTGGTCCGGACGCCCGGCCAGCGATAGATTGGTGCGGAACGTGCGGCTGAAGCACAGCGAAGAAGGCCACCCGATCCAGGTCGACGGCCCGGTCACCCTCGGCCGTTCCGACCAGTGCGACGTCGTCGTGAGCGACAAGCAAGCGTCTGCGGTCCACGCCAAATTGGAGTGGCTGAATGGGCGCTGGCACGCGCGAGATTTGGGCAGCAAGAACGGCACCTTCGTGAACGACCGCCGCGTCCTCCCCGGAGAGCCCCATCCGCTCCGAGTGAACGACCGCTTGAGCCTGGGCCCGAGCAGCCCGGGCTGGAAGGTCGAAGACGACGGCCCCCCGAACGCGAGCCTCGAAGCAACGCCGGCGCTGCCCGAAGTGATCCGACTGGAACGCGCCACCCTGATCCTGGACTTCCCAGCGAACGAAGAGCAGATTCTGGCGACCGTCCGCACCGACCAAGGCCAGACCGAGCGTTGGCCCGCCCGGGAACACCACTACCTGCTGCTGACTCTCGCCCGCGCCAAGCTGGAAGATGCGGAAGCAAGCTCCCAGGCCCGAGGATGGCGCAACGTCGCCGAGCTCTGCCGCATGATGCGGGTTCAGGAGAACTACCTTCATCTGATGGTCCATCGGGCCCGCAGATCCTTCGAAGAGCTCGGATTCGTGGACGCTGCCGGCATCGTCGAAGTTCGCAGGGGCCGGCGGCGCCTCGGTCCGATTCGGTGCGAGCTGCGGAGGTCGGCACCTTGATTGCACCATCGACCTGCTCCGGCGTCGTCCTCGGCATGTTGGCGGCAGCGACCGGGGAGCCTTCCATTCGAAGGATCGAAGTCGAGCCCAGGCCGACGATGCCCGCGCTCGTGGTGACTCCATCCGGAGCTCGCTTCGGCATGTCGAGTGCGGACCTTCTTCGGGTCGCCTCGGCCGCGGTCGAACCGGTGAGCAGGTGGGCGGTCCGGTCGCCCGAGCAGAGCGGGCTCCCGCTGGATCGCATCGACGCCTGCCGGATCGAGGACTTCATCGGCTGCATCAATCGAGTGGTCCGAACCAGTGAAGCCTCTTCCGCTCGACTGCTGTGGATCTGGACGGTGACCGGCCGGTCCTCGGACGCTCGGGCGCGGATCAGCTTGATGCGGACGGGAACACGTCCCCGGGTGATCCAAAGCGCTCCCTTCGATGGGCGCTCTCGAAGAGACCTGGAAGAGCGAGCGGCCGAATGGTTCGCTTCACAAGACGCCAAGGAGCTTTGGTCGGACCTTCCGGGAGCCCGACCTCCGAACACGCTGCGCGTCTCGGGGTTGACTTCAGATGTACGGCTTCGATGGAACGGTCGAGCCCTGGGGACCGCTGGGGCCGAGGCGGTCCGCCTGACCGGGCTATCTCCCGGAATGGCCCGGTTCCGGGCGACCTGGCCCGACGGGACCCGATTCGAGGTCCAGGTGGACCCGGCCCGGCAATCGACCTTGGTGGTCCCTTCCCCCAGCGCCGGGCGCTCCCGTCCCCTGCGGTGGGTGGCGGGCGCCTTGCTCGCCAGCGCGGGCCTGCTGACCGTGGTTGCTGCCGTCGATCTGAACGACGGGGCCCGGCGGATCTGCCCCTCCGGTGCAGATGGCTGCGCCTTTCCGGCCCGATTCGGTGCCACCAGCGCACCCGACTTCGGGGACGGGGGCTCGGGCCCCCCGATCTGGCCCTTCGCCCTGGGCAGCGGGGTCGCCGGGGCATCGCTGGGAACCGCGGACCTGATGGCCCCTCGCGCTTGCCGAAGGCGCTGGGGATGGTGCTTGGCCGGTAGCCTGGTCTTGGGCGCCGGCGCCGGAGCCGCGGCCGCAGCCGCCAGCCGATGAGCCGCCCGAACGGCCCACCGCTGGCGAAGCCGGGGCGAGTCCCCGTAGAGTTGGAGCGCTTCCGGGACGGAACGGTTCGGTGCCGAACCGCGAGCCCGGCAGACCCACGGGCGGGGGCGGAGCGCAGGTGCGGACCAGGCAATCAGGCACATTCGCAAGTCCGTCTCGTGCTCCCGCAGCCCTGGCTGCGGCGTGGTGCGGGGCATTCGCCGCCTGCCACCCGGCGGAAGAGGTCGCGCTCGATTGGCCCGAGGCAGCGGACCGGGCGGGTCTGATCGTGGTGCGCGACGCCGATGGCGCTGTCGTGGATCGGGTCGCGGTAGCACCCTACGACGGCCGCGCACCGATCACGGTTCGGGACGATGCCGGCACCCGGACCTTGCTCTTGGCGTTCGGGCCCGAGGTGCCGCTCGGCACCGTGCTCCGCAGTCCAGGTGACGCCGAAGCCCGCCTGCCGGCGCCCCGCGCCGCTTGGGACCTGAACGCAGCAGAGCCCGTGGACCCGACCCGGGTGCCCGCGCTCCGAGCGCCTTGCCCCGACGAGCCCCCTCCCCTTCCCAACCTGGGCCGGATCGAATGCGCAGGACTGCCGTGCAGCGGTCGCCCGATCCGGGTCGACCGCTGCGGGTGGCGGGCCGAACTGAATTGCGGCTCGGCCGACGCACGGGTGCTTCTGGGCGCGGGCGATCACCCCCATGCTCTGGTGGATGCCGGCGGGCGCCATCGCTGCACCACCGAAGGCGGCATCGCGCGCTGCGGAGCAGATCTGTGCCGGGTATGGCTCGAGGATCCGGGCCAGCCCGGCCGCTTGGCGGGTCGATGGGGGGTCACGTCCCCCAGTCCACCGGAATACACTCAGCAGTTTCCTTCGTCGGGCCCCGCGTTCGCCCCGAAGATTCGAGAGTGGAAGGGCGGACGATTTTTGGAATCCGTCGAATGGAACGAACATCTGCTCATCCAGTGGACCACCGGCAATGCCCACGGGCACGAGTTGTGCCCAGCGCCGCTGGATGATGGCGTCGAGACTTTTTTGAGTCTTCGACGGAACGGACCTCCCTTCTCCGAAATGGCGCTTCGGTCCCTCGGCGCCTGCGGAGCTCGGGTTGCCGTGGACTCGAAAACGGATACCTTGTGGGCTTTAGGGCCCACGGATTCCAACGAAACCACCTGGCGGGTCCTTCACCTGGATTCGAGCCTCGAAGCGCTTCAGGTCCCGTGGACCTTCGAGCTACCCGGCCGTTCCAAAGCCTCGCGGCAACTCGCGGTGGTGGGTCCGTATCTGGTCGCCTTGGCGAATCCCGCCGACGAGCCGGAACTGTGGGTCATCGATGTCACCACCTCCAGCGTGGCGGTGCTTCCCTTCGACGATGACGCCCACACGTTGGGTCCTCCCAGCAACGACGTCGGCCCCCTCGAGCTGACGGCGGGGCCGTTGTTGCGCAGCTTCGTCCAAAGCTCTTCACGAATTCTGCAAGCGGACCTGCGCCCTCTGCTCGACGGTGTTCCCCCTCGGGAGGGGGTCGTTCGAGAAGTTCCCGGCTCCTGGTTCGAGCTTGCTACGACGCCGCTGGTCGACGGTGTCTATGAGCCCGGCGGCCAAGCCGGGCGGCGGTTCATGTCTCAGCTCGCCATGGTGTACCAGCGACCTCCCCTGAACGAAGGAGGGCGCCCGCAGAGCGCCCCCGAGCCCCTGCGCGAAATCGAGCCCCAAACCGTGACGACGGCGGTAGCCGAGGTGGGCGGACACCTCTACGCCTTCGCGACGAACCTGCTCACTCGAAAGGCATTTGTCACCCGCGTCGAACTCGATCCCCTTCGGCGGACCAGTGGGCCCCTCGACTTGGGGAGCCGGTTCGTGTCGGACGTCTTCGCTTCGGACCAGGGCCTGGTCCTGTTGGACCGGGTCGAGGGTGAGATTCTGTATTTGGAGCTGGACAGCCGATGATCCGGAACCGCTTCGAACTGCTGGAGCCCCTGGGCAAGGGAGCCTTTTCGACGGTCTGGCGCGCCCGAGATCTCGAGCTGGGAGACCAGGTAGCACTGAAGGTCTTTCGTGCGCCTTCGGGAGGCTTTCGTCCTCTGCAGCTTCAGTACGTGGCCCGGGAAGCCGAGGTTTTGCGAAAGCTCGATCATCCAGCGATCACCCGCATCCTGGATGTGTTTTTGGACGAGGATCCCACGCTGGTGCTCGAGCTCCACGAAGGCCAGACTCTGTTCGAAGCCCTCCAGCAGCGGTCGCGTCAGGACCGTCCATGGTCGCTCCGCGAGATCGTCACCCTCTTCGAGCCAGTGGCCGACGCGCTTCAGTTCGCCCACGACCGGGGCATCACGCACCGGGACTTGAAGCCGAGCAACGTGATGCTCCTGTCCGAGCCCAAAGACGCGGTGAAGCTGATGGACTTTGGGCTCGCCCGGCTGGAGGTCAGCAGCACCGACCAGGCGACCACCCACGGGCGGTTGATGGGCACCGTCACCTACATGGCTCCGGAGCAGCTCGAAAACTTCACCTGTACGACCCGTTCGGATCAGTTCGCTTTGGCGGTGATCCTGTTCGAGACCTGCACCCTGCGGAGGGCCTGGCTGGTGGCCAATGGACCGAATCGAACCGCGCAGCTGTTGGACCGAATCCGCACCGGGATTCGGCCTCGGGTCGGGGACATTCGGCCCGAATGGTCGTCCCTCGACCCGGTGCTGCAGCGGGCCTTGGCGGTCGATCCGGCCGCTCGATTCGAGTCGGTGGCTCGATTTTGGCGAGCTTTTCGGGAAGCGGTCGGCCAGATCGACGAAACCCGCGTCACCGCGGTGAATCCGCCAACCCAAACCCGCTACCTGCCGACACGTCTGTTGTCGGAGCGACCCGAACCCAAAAGAGCCCGTCGCCGCACGCCGCTTCTGTTTGGGGCGGCAGGCGCCGGCGTCATGGCCCTCGGAATCCTGTTCGGACGTTGGGCGGGAACGGTGTCCCGAAATCCCGAAGCTCCACCGGCCTCGACGCCCACCGATTCGCCGAACGTCGCCGCTCCGCCCCCGCTCGAAGCCTTGGCCTTGCCCGGCAGCTCACAGCGTTCGCGCCCTGCGAGCGGCGCGTCGAACACCCCACGACGGTCCGGCGACCCACCCAGCGCCGGACCGAGGGCCCAAAGCCCAGGCTCCGGAACCGGCGTCCGTCACCCCGTCCCAGGGCGGTCTTCCGAGCTGTCCCCATCGGACGCAGCGGCATCTTCCGCGTCGCGTCCACCGGGCGAGGCTGCCCGAAGGTCCCGCCGCACGCCGTCCTCCCGCAATACTGGGCCGAAAGGCGCAAAACCGGACCGCCCCGCCGGCACGGAGCCGCATGCCCCACGAAGCGATCCGGTACGTACCGAGGCCCGGACCCACCTGCGACGCCTCGCCGCCTCACCGCACGATCTGGAGGCCATCGAGGCGGCCACCGCCTTTGTCCTCCGGCACCGAGACCGACTCTCGCCCGCCGGCCAGTCGCAGGTGGAACGCTGGGTGCAAAACGCCAACCTGGCCGGCTCGGGCACCCCGCTGGTGCCCGGGCTCGAGCGGCTCGCCGCGCCCGAGGCCGGATCGCCCCCCTGAGGATCCCGTGGAAGCCGGCACCATCTTGTCGGAGCGGTTCGAGCTGATCCGCCCCATCGCCAGCGGTGGCTCGGCTTCGGTGTGGTCCGCCCACGACCGGCGGCACGGCGAGAGAGCGGCCATCAAGTTCGTGCACCCCCACGCCCGGCGGCGGCGCGATCTGATGCAGCGCGAGGTCCAGGCCCTGTCGAAACTCAGGCACCCGAACATCGCGGGGCTGTTGGACGTGCGGCTCGAAGGCGACGCGCCTTTTCTGGCCTTGCAGTTCAGTCCCGGCAGTACCTTGGGTACTCGCCTCGAGATCGCCGCCCTGCGGGGCCAAAGCCTCGATCCCGCCTGGATCCGCGACGTGTTCGAAGGGATTTGCAGCGCCCTGACCCACGCTCATTCGCAAGGTGTCTTGCACCGCGATCTCAAGCCGTCCAACGTGATGGTCTGCGAAGAGGGTCCGACCCCTCGGGTCACCGTCCTGGATTTCGGCCTGTCCACCCTTCTGACGCTGTCGGACGACGAAAGGACCACCCGCGGGCGAACCGCCGGGACCTTCGCGTACATGGCTCCGGAGCAGGTGATGGGACGGGCCACCACGGTAAGGACCGACATCTTCGCCTTGGGAGTGCTGCTGTTCGAGATGTCCACGCTGCGCCGCGGCTTCATGACCGAGGACGACGGGGTGACGCCCTGCGCCTTTCGAGAGGCCCTTCCGGTGGCCGGGGTCAACGACCCCGGCCGGATCGCTCGCAGGATCTGCGTGTCGGACCGTCGAAGCTGGGTGCCTTGGCTGGATCCGGCCTTGGCGGAGCTCACCCTGCGTGCCGCCCATCCCCGACCGGAACAGCGCCACCCCACCGCCGGCCGATTCTTTTCCGACTTGGACCGGGCCATGCCCTTCGCCGGCGACCCGACTTCGGTCGGCACCGCGCAACCGGTCGAAGCCACTGCCGAGCCGTCCTCGGGCATCTGGTTGGACGTGTCGGAAACGACCGGGGTCGGTCCCACCACCTCGCGGGCGCGACCCCGGGTGGCACACCCGCCTGCGACCCGGTCCGACTCGAACGGCTTCGACGGGCCCACCGTGCGCGGGACCGAGCTGACGGCGGTTCCTCCAGCACCCAACGCCGTCGACCCGGCCGATCCTGGCCATCCTGGCCACCCAATCGACCGGGCCGATCCTGGCCACCCAGTCGACCGGGCCAGCCCGGCCGAACCGGCTGCGGCCCGGCCCGACGGTCCCACGGCGCCGGTCGGCCAGACGCCCCGAAGCCAAAGGGTCCACCTGGAGTGGGAGACCGACGAGGCGAGTGCGGCCGCGCGCGACCCGCAGCGCACCGCCAGCACCCCACGACCCTCCTTCGCAGCCGGGCTGCCGGGACCCTGGAGCATGCTCGCTTGGGCCATCTTGTTCGCGGCTGGCTGCGCGGTGGGCTGGTGGTCCACCCGCTGGTGATCGCATCCCGCTTGCTCACCGGCACGGCAGCGGGCGATGTTGGGTCCGATCCATGGGCGCGTTGTCGAGCGAACGAGACGTTGTCTTTTTGCTCACCGAGACCTTGGCCGGCCGCGCCGACGGCAGCTGGCTTCGACTGCACAGTCCCACGGTTTCGCAGCACCACGCCCTGATCCTCTGGCGAACCGACGGATGGTGGCTGAAGGATCTGGGCAGCAAAAACGGCAGTCAGGTAGGCGGCTCCGCAGTGGAGCCCCACGGTCAGATTCGGCTGGATGTCGGAACGGAGATCCGATTCGGTCGAGACGAACGGGTGTGGCGCATGACCGACGCCGGTCCTCCCCGAGCTCAGGGGCGGTCCGAATCGGGGCGGCGGGTGGTCGGGACCTCCCACCTGCTCGAGCTGCCCGACGACCGGGACCCGACTCTTTTGGTCTTTCGGGATCCCCATCGCGGCTGGATGCTCCAACACCCCGACAACGAGAGCCCCTCCAAGAAGGCGGGTTCGACGACGTCGGTGTCGGGAGAAAAGTGGAAGCTATACCTGCCCGATCCCCTCGAAGAGACCCCCCACGTCGGAGACTTTTCGCGGCTGGACCAGGTCGATCTGTTCCTTCGAAAAGAAGGCGGAAAGTGGAGACTCGAAGTCTTGAAGGGTGATTCGAGTCATCGAGCGGACTTGGGCTGGGAGGGCAAGATCCTGTGGGCCCTGTCGGAGGCGGTCGACGAAGCGGGCGAAGACCAGCCCGAGGCCGGTTGGATGACGACCGAAGCCCTCGCCGAACAGGTCCAGGTGTCGAAGCGGTCGATCAACGTGGCCACCCAGCGATTGCGCTCGGCCATCGAAGACCTGGGTATTCTCGACGCGACGCAGATCGTTCGGGTTCGGCCGGGCTATCGCAAGGCAGGCAGCCGGCGCATTCGCCGCATATCGGACGACTCCTGACTTTCGCTTCGGTCGAAGCGGTCAGGCAGACGGCGCGAGCTCGGACAGCAGGTTCCACATTTGGGCTGGACGGAACGGCTTTTGTAGAAACCGCGTCGGCCCCTCCGGGTCCACCGGCTTGTCCGGCGTGTACCCGCTCATGACGATCACGGGCAGCTCGGGGCGCCGCTCGCGAATGTGCTTCAAGACCCGATCTCCGCTGACGCGAGGCATGGTCAGGTCGACCATGACCGCCTCGAGGTCGTTCGAGTGGCCGTCGAACAGCTCGATGCCTTCGCGACCGTCGCGGGCACGCTCCACGTCGACCTTCTTGCGTTCGAGCGCGCGCACCACGAACTGCGCCACCATGTCTTCGTCTTCGACCACCAGGATCTTGCGGGGTAGCCAAGGTTCGGAACGCCGGTCCTCCACCCCGCCTTCATCCGACGAACGCTTCCACGTGGGAAGCCCCAGGCGAATCTTCGTTCCGCGCCCGAGCTCCGAGTGAACCCGGACCCACCCTCGATGGGCTTTCGCCAGGCCCAGCACCGCCGCCAGGCCGAGCCCGGGTTGCTGCGGCCGGGTTGTGAAGAAGGGGTCGAAGATCCGGGCCAACGTCTCGGAGCTCATGCCGACTCCCGAATCCTCGACCTCGACGAATCCGAAGGTCCCGTCCGCCACGTCGTGACCCACGAACATGCCGGGCTCCGCCAAGTCCGCCGTGCGGTCCAGCTCCGTGGTCCCGACCCGCACGCTGATCCGCCCGCTGTCAGGGATCGCCTGAGAGGCGTTGAGCAGCAGGTTCAACAGGGCCTGCCGGACCTGGGCTCCGTCGGCTTCGACCCAGACCCCCTGCCGGGGAGAGTCGAAGGTGACGCGCAGTCCTTGGCGGACCAGGGTCTCCATCAGCTTCCACGAGGCGCGGACCGTCTCGGCCAGATCGATGCGACCCACCGAGATCGAGGTCCGACCGGCGTAGGCCAACAGTTGCCGGGTGAGTTCCGCGCCGCGGGCGCCCGCCTTCTCGATGAGTCGAAGCTGCTCCCGCACCGGCTCCGAGACCGCGTGCTCCTGGGCCAGGGCTGCCGCCCCCATGACGCCCATCAACATGTTGTTGAAGTCGTGGGCCACGCCACCCGCCAGGACCGCCAGACTCTCGTATCGGGACAGCTTGTCCATCTGCTGCCGAAGCCGCGCCTTCGTGGCCAGGTTCTCGTGCCGACCCGTCACGTCCTGGAGCAGCAAGAGCACCTGCTCCACCCGACCCTCGGAGCCGAACAGGGGCGCCGCGTCCACCGACAAGATGCGGCGTTCCCCGTCGATGAACACCACCACCTCGACCCCGTGGACCGGCTGCTGGTCCACCAGAGCCCGGGCAACCGGCCGGGCTTGCGGGGGAATCGGCGCCCCCTCCAGGTCTTGGACCACCCAGCTCGGGTCGTCGTGGGGGCGGCCGACGATGTCGGCGGCGGGCCGGCGGAACAAGCGTTCCCCCGCCGGGTTCACGTACGTGAGCCGTCCGGTCTCGTCGACCAAACAGACGGTCGTGGGGCTCGCATCGAGGATCTGCTCGAGCAAACCGTGCTCTCGCCGGAGTTCGGTCTGGGCGTCGCGCAGCGGCGTCAAGTCGTGCTGGGAGCAGACCACGTAGCGCACCCGGCCGTCGGGCCCCTTCACGGGCTCGGCGCAGCACTGGACGAAGCGGCGGTTGCCGCTGGCGGCGCCCAACTCCACCTGGCTGCAGCGGCGCTCACCGGTCTGGACGGCCTCCTGCAGCATGCCTGCGGGCCCCTCGGTACCCACGGCTCCGGCGCTCCGCAGCAGTTCCCCATTCGCCTCACGGCCCAAAAGCTGGGCCTGCGAAAGACCCATCTGGCTGCAAAACTGTGGGTTGACCAGCTGGATGATACCCCCGGGGCTCGATACGGCCACGCCCACACCCAGCGTGTCCAAGAGCGCCTGCATGGTGGTTTGCTCCGCCTCGGTCATGAACTCGGGCTGCACGTTCCGCAGCCACCCCTCCACCAGGGTGAATGGACCTTCCGGACGAGCTCGAACGTCGAAGGTGCGGCGCGGCCCGTCCAAGACCACAGCCACCGTCCGTCCGTCCGCCGGAGCTCCGTTCAACAGTCCCTGCAGTTGGTGGATCACCGGCTCGGGGAGAACCTCCGGCAGCCGTGGACCTTCGGACAGCCGCTCCGCGTCCACGAGCAGGCCCGGCACGGCGGGAAACGGATGAAAGCCCACACAACGCCCGGTCTCGTCGAGGCGAAACCAGAAGTCGGTTGTCATCGGCCTTGCTTCCTTGGGATCTCCCATCCGCTTCAGCAACCCACATGCCTTTCGACCGTCGAGCTGTCCACTTTCGTGGACGGCGGTCTACGGGGCGGTTGGGGGGAACTGCCACGCTTTCGAGCTTCCGGTCCAGCCCTCTCCGTGGCAAGCCGGATGGGGCCGGACCCGGCCGTTCGAGGATGAACGCTCGCGCTTCGGCCCGCTTTGTGAACGACGGACATCCATGGTTGAAAGGGGCGCATCTAGCAGGGTTTGCACGAGTCTTCGGTCCGCGGCGGGGAGGCGGCGGTTTCGACCGGGCTCGGTGCTCCTCGGGCTGGCTCTGGTCGGGGGGTGTGGAGAGGCAGACCCGGGGCGGGTCGACCTGGGACCCGGCGCCGGCCTGGGCGACCTGACCGTTCGGTGGCGCATCGAAACGCTTCAGGGCGAGCCGAGCACCTGCACCCGCGCCGGCGCGGAGCGGGTCGAAGTGAACGCCGCCGGTCAGGTCCGCTCCCGGGCATGCGAGCCCATTGGGGAGGTGACTTTCGACATGCTGACGCCCGGTCCCTACCCGGTCTCGCTGCGCCTGTTGGACGGACAGGGGGAAGCTCGCGCCAGCTTCAACGGAACGGCCGAGGTCCAGGGCTTCGTGGTGACGGAGCTCGAGCACACCTTTCGGGTCGAAAACACCGGTGCCGATCGCGGAGACCTGGTGGTGCGTTGGACCGTCGACGACGAGCCGGCCAGCAGCGCCTGTGCAGTGGTCTCCGGGGGAGAAGTCACGGTCTCGGCCCAACCCGGGTCCATCGAGGAGAACGTAGAAGCCAGCGCGGCATGTGCGGCGGGGCGGGTCGAGTTCGAAGACCTGCGCACCGGCAGCTACATCATGCGCGGGATCCTCGAGATTTTTGGAGACGACACGCCTTCGGTGTCGCAGCGGACCGTTCGCGTCGAGCGAAACCAAGAGGCTCAGCTGGACCTGGATTTCTCGGTACTGACCGACGACCCGGCCACACTGCACTCTCGCTGGACGGTGGACGGCCAGCCGCCCGCCACCGGATGCGCCGCTCGCAACGTGGAAGACGTGCGGGTGCGGGTGCAGCGGCTCAGCCTGGGAACAGGCAACTTCGTGACCGTATCGACCAGCTCCACCGCCTGCCCCGAGGGGCGACTCGATACGGAGGGGTTGCCCACCAGCCGAGGCATTTTTCGGGTCATCTACGACCTGTTGGACACTTCGCTCCTCGAAGACGTGGTCGTATCGTCGACCGTGGCCGACGACGTGCGCTTGCGACCGGCCGAAACGACCACAGTGACCGTGGACTTTCCGTTCGTGGACTGAGCTCCCTCAGAATCGGCGGAAACAGCGCAACTCGACCAGTCGTTGCCGGAGCTCTTCCGGCGGAACCTCGAGCCGGTCGAATGTGGCTTGCAGCACTTGGCAGGCGCTCTCGAGTCGGCCGAGCCCCTGGCGAAGGTCTGCGAGCAGGGCGGCGAAGGCCGGCTCCTCCGGGTCTCTTTGCACCAGGATCGTTGCGATGCGCTCCGCCTCTTCCATGTCTCCCCCGAAGTCGGCGATGAGCTTGGCCCGTCCATACAGGGCCATGGTGTGACCGGGCAGGGTCTCGAGTGCTCGCCCGTAGGCTGCGTCCGCTGCGTCGACCCGTCCGATGCGAGCGAGTTCCTGCCCGAGGCGGAGCTGTGCCCGCGTCATGCCCGGAAAGCGCTCGGCCACGGCCCGGGCCTCTTCGAGGGCTTTGGGCTCGACCAGCCGGATTTCCGACACCATGCGCTCGAGAAGCGGGCGATAGGCCCCGGCCCAAGCGCGAGGGGCGGAAAGCACGACCGCGTACCGGTAATAGCCTCGGGCCACCAGGATGTTGCGCGTGACCTGGGGACCGGCTCGCGATTCGAGTTCGACCTCGAGTTCCAGTCCCCGCGCGCCCGGCTCGTCGAACAGCATGGGTCGCTCCCGGACGACCTCCACCGACGCCACGTCGCCGCGAGCTTGCAGAGCTCCCAGCTCTTCTTCCACAAACCAATCCCGAACCTCCCGCAGCGTATAGGGCTCGAAGCTTCGGGTCTCCGCCCGCACCCCGACCGAGGTGCCGAGCCGATTTCCCTTGGCCGCGTAACCCAGGTGATTGTGCCCGGACATCCAGTAGCGCGGGTACGCGAAGGTGATGCCGCTACGAGGCTCGTTCACGGTCTGGAAGGCGCTCGGGAACGCCCGGATCATGGGGCCTGCCGCGAGCGTCAGGCCCACGAGCCCCGACGTGACCACCGGCGTCCCGAATCGGGCCCACAGCGTTCGGGGACGGGGCCATATGCGCGGGCGGAGCACCATGGTGGCTCCGGCACCGCCCAGCAGTCCGCCCAGGTGTCCCCAATTGTCCGTGTCCGGCGTAACCAGGCCGACGTACAAAATGAACAAGGCGTAGGGAAGCACCGCACTTCCGAAGTACCGCCGATAGCGACGAGGAAGCATCTCCCCGTACTTGTAACCGAACACGGAAGCCGCGCCGAACAGTCCCAAGATCATGCCGCTGGCGCCCACAGACGGCACGCTGGACATGAACACCGACAAGATGGTCGTCGAAAGCGCGCTCACCACGAGTATGAACGAGTAGTCTCGAAGCCGAAATGCATTTTCGATCGTTCCACCGAGATTGAACAAGAAGAATCCATTGAATGCCAGATGGAGAACATCTCGGTGCAGCAGATTGGCCGTCAATAGACGCCACGTTTCGCCGAGTTCGAACACGTTCGGCCGCATCTTGGCGCCCGCGTCGATCAGTGGATCGAGAGCGATGAATCGGTTCGGACCCGCAAGCCGAAAAAACCATACCGCCATCACGAGGCAGAGCACGGCGGTGAACCAAGGAAATCGCGACAGCGTGAAAGCACGGGTGAAGCGAATGCGTCCGGGGGCATACAGCCGCTGAAAGAGCTCGAGCTCCGAAGCCCGAGCCCAGCGCTGTCCGGTGACCACCGGCCACCGCACCTCGGTGTTGCCCACGACCCGGCCGTCACGAACTCTCCGTTCGAACTCTTCGAGATCGAAGTGCTCTTCGCGGCCTCGGTGTCGGACCGATATCGTCAGAAAGAACCTCCGTTCAGTCGAACAGTGCGCTCTCGGTGCGGTTTCGTCCCTTGCGCTTCGCCATATAGAGCCGGTCGTCGGCCCGCTCGATCAACTCCGAGTGCGACATGTCCTCGCCTTGCAGCGTCGCCACGCCCACGGACACGGTGCAGGGGATCCGCCGGCCATTGTGGATCACCTCGAGCTGTTCGACCGCTCGACGAATCCGCTCTCCCACGATGAAGGCCTCTTCGAGGTGGGTGTTCCGCAGCAAGAGCACGAACTCTTCGCCCCCGAATCGGGCAAATATGTCCTCTTTGCGCTTGGTCTCGGAGACGGCCTTGGACACGCGGCGCAGGACCAGGTCGCCGCCTTGGTGGCCATAGGTGTCGTTGACCCGCTTGAAGTGGTCCAGATCGAACATCACGACCGACAGGGGTTGCCCGTGACGTCGCGCGAAACCGGCCTCGACCTCGATCTCTGCCAAGAACGCCCGCTTGTTGAAGGCCTCGGTCATCGGATCGTGGGTCTTGAACGTCTGCATGAGAGCGTGGAACTGCATCTCGCGCTGATCCTGATACCTAAACTGCAGGATGGTTGCCGTTCCGACCTGGATTTTGGCGCCGTCTTGAAGGGTCATCACCTGAACCCGCTCGCCCTCGTGCCACGTGCCGTTGGTAGACCCCAGATCCATCAAGATGAGCTGGTGGTCTTGGCGGATCACCTTGGCGTGGTTGCGCGAGACCCCTTCGTCGTCCAAGAAGACGTCGCACTCCGGCGCCCGCCCGATGGCTGTCTCGTCTTTGGACAACAGGAACATTTGTCCGATCGACCGCCCGCTGATGCAGATCAGGGCCGCCGATCGAGCAGCCGACTCATCTGAAGCAAGAGGGGAAACGTCATGGATTGCGGTCTTGTCGTCGTCCGCATCCATCCCCTCGGGCAGGTCTTCCGAAACCATGCGATTCAGTCCGCAGAGTAAGCCAACCCGGTCGAGCAGCGCCAGTCCACATCGGAATGCAGGGGGACCCGCGGTCCCCACGGCGGCCATGGACCGCCGGGCGGGCCGCCCCAGGACCGAGGCCCTCGACAGATGCGTCCC
This sequence comes from Myxococcales bacterium LLY-WYZ-16_1, assembly GCA_031800475.1. Classification (GTDB taxonomy): domain Bacteria; phylum Myxococcota; class Kuafuiibacteriia; order Kuafuiibacteriales; family Kuafuiibacteriaceae; genus Kuafuiihalomonas; species Kuafuiihalomonas phototrophica. The sequence continues at coordinate 8,715 of DAPKRQ010000201.1, read as the reverse complement.
GGTCGTGGAATGGGTCCCCGACGGCCCGGCCACATGGCGGGCCCGAAGGCGAACATGGCTAGAAGAGACTGGATCTGGGTGCTGTTGACGACGATGTGGATTCCGCCGGCGGCGGCCGCGGGACCGCCATTTTCCGGAGATCCCTACGCGGACGAAGTGGGAGAGAAGCCCGAAATCCGCCAGTGGGGCGTGCAAGCCGGGGACTACAGCTTCGTTTTCGTGTTCGAGCCAGGCATCCCGGACCCCAATCAATTGAGCACCATCACAGTGGAGGTCGAGAAGTCTGGACGGGGCTTCGGCCGAGCCAACCGGGTGGAGGGCGCGAACCTGACCTTGATGGTGAAAGAGCCGGAAGGCAAAGCGGTGGGACGTTACGTTCTGCACGCCCTGCCCCTGTCGAAGTCCAAATATGCCACCCATTTTACCCCGCTGAAGAGCGGGCTGTACGACCTGACCGTCGAAGGCACCACTGCCGGCGGCAAGCGCTTGAAGGCCAGCTGCAAGTTCCCGGTGGACGTGTGGCCCCTTCCGAAGGAGCTCGAGGGTCAGGGTGCTCAGGGTGTGGCCACCCGGGTGCGGGCGCCTCTCACGAAGTGACCGACCGGGTCGAACGAGACGGTGCCGGCCCGATTTCGGGACCGAACCGTCCGTTTCGGCCGCATTCCCCAGGCTGCCGAGGGTGGGCCTTCGCTTGCTTCGAACCGCGGTTTGGGTGAGCCGAGGGACGTGGCGGCGGAGCGCATCCCCTCGGAAGGTCCCCGGGATTCGGACGAACGCGATCTGTACGGCGACTTTCGGGCGCTGGTGCGGGTCTCGGTCCGGGGCCGGGACAGATGGGTGCCCGAATCCAACCATCTCCTCCGCGCCCTCCAATTTCTTTCGAATCGAGAAGGGGACCCCATCCTGCGCTGGGGGCGGTTCTGCTGGGACAATACCCGAGCATGTTGCGACGTCCGCTACCGGGCCGCTCCGGGGGGCCCCGAGCGGAGAGGCCGGGCGTGCCGGCTGCAGGTCGCACCCGGACTCGAAATCCTGACCCTGCCGGAGGGTACACCGTGAGATCAGCCGAACCGTCCGAACGTCCGCAGGCGGGTGGTGGCCCAGCCTTGGTCCGACCGGGTCGCTCAGCCGTGCAAGGGTTCTTGCGGGAGTTGGCTCGGGAGGCGCCGGATGCGGAGGTCATCGAAGACCCGGACCAGCTGGAGCCCTTCACCCGCGATTGGTCTGGTGCCACGCCCTGCTGGCCCGACGCAGCGGTCCGTCCCGCTGGCCCCCAGTCCGTGGCCCGGGTGCTGCGCGCCGCCGAAAACCACCGAATTCCGGTGACGCCCCGGGGCCTGGGTTCGGGAAAGTCGGGAGGCGCCCTCCCGGTGATGGGCGGGGTGGTGCTCGACGTGTCCGGGTGGACCGGCGTGGTCGAGGTATCGGGCGCAGACCTGCTGGCGGTGGTTCGGGCCGGCACGGCCACTGCCGACGTCTATCGGGCTGCCGAGTCGGAAGGACTGTTCTACGCGCCAGACCCGAACAGCGCCCACCTCTGCTCCATCGGAGGCAATGTGGCCTGCAACGCCGGGGGTCCGCGGGCCGTGAAGTACGGGGTCACCAAACACCACGTCCTGGGCCTCGAGGTCGTGACCCCGTCCGCCGGGGTCCAGCGACTGGGTGGACGCTCGGTCAAGCGCGCCACCGGATACGACCTGACCTCGCTGATGGTCGGGTCCGAGGGCACCCTCGGCGTCATCACGGAAGTCACGGTGCGCCTGCTCCCGGAGCCGAGAGGCCTGCAAACGGCGCTGATCGCCTTCGACGACGCCATGGCGGCCACCGAAGCGGTGACCCGGGTGCTCCAAAGCGGGATCCTTCCCCGGGCGCTGGAGTTTCTGGACGAGGCAGCCACCGACGCGGTTCGGAACGCACAGGCCGGCCTGCTGGACGAACGCTTCGGCGCCACGCTGATCGCGGAGACCGACGGACCGACGGAATCCGACGCCGAGGCCCAACTGGAACGATTGGCCGACGTGGTGCTCGACGCCGGTGCCAAGGACGTGCGGGTCGCCCGTACGCCCGCCCAGCGGGAACGCATCTGGGGTCCGAGGCGCCTGCTGTCCGAGAGTCTCAGAGCGACCGCACCGCGGAAGCTGTCCGAAGACGTGAGCGTGCCCCGCTCTCGGATCCCCGAGCTGCTCCGGGCGGTCCGGGCGGTGGGGACGGCCACCGGGATCCGCGTGGCCGCATACGGGCACGCCGGAGATGGAAACCTCCACGTCAACCTTCTTTTCGACGAAGATCAGCTCCCGGCCGCTCGACAAGCCTTGGAACGGGTCGCCGAAGCAGCCGTGAAGCTCGGGGGCACGATCTCTGGAGAGCACGGCGTGGGTCTTCTCAAGCGAGACTTACTTTCGATCGAACAACCGCAAGAGCTCATCTGGTTGCAGCAGAGTTTGAAGCGAACGTTCGACCCCCATCAGATTTTGAATCCCGGAAAGATCTTTCCGGGACGAGGAGCGCGCGAATGAACGCCGACGACCTGACGCCCAAAGCCCTGGCCGAAGTGCCGATCTTTCCTCTGCCGGGGACCGTGCTGTTGCCCCGCACGATGATCTCCTTGCACGTATTCGAGCCCCGATATCGGGCGATGACCGAGGACTGCCTGGAGGGACACCGCCTGATGGCGATCGCCATGCTGGACCCGGCGTCGGAGCCCGACTCGGAAGACCGGCCAGCCATCCACCGGGTCGCGGGGCTGGGGGCGCTCCGGCGGTCCGCCCGGCTGCCCGACGGCCGTTTCAACCTGGTGGTGGAGGGCTTGTGCCGGGTCCGACTGGGCCCCGAGTTGCCCATGGACAAGGCGTACCGGCGGGCCCCCGCCGAAGTGCTCCACGATGTGGCCCCGGAAGAATCGGCCGCCCTGGCGTCGGCCATGGCCTCGCTCCGAGCTCTGTGTGCCCGAGCCATGGCTCAGCTTTCGCCCAAAGACGCCTCCGAACTCGAGGGCCTGAACCAGGTCACCGACCCGGGGCATCTGGCGGACTTGGTGGCCGCCGCGGCCATGCCCGACGCCGAAGAACGGCAGCAGGTGTTGGACGAGGTCGACGTGGAAAAACGGGTCCAGCTCGTGGCTGGGGCCCTCGGCGCATACCTGTTGAGCCACGCCCCCGAATCGGAGCCCGGCGCCTTCGGCTGGGGCATCCACCCCGGCAAAGCCTGATCGACCAGCGCCGCCTGCGGCCCGTGGACCGGTCTGGCCGGTCAGCGGTCGTCCGGCGGGTCGAGCTCGATCAGGTGGCCGCACTTTTCCCGCTTCACCACCAAGTAGCCCTGCGAGTGCTCGTTCGGGCTGCACACGATCGGCACCCGCTGCTCGACCTGGATGCCGTGGGACCGAAGCTGGCTCAGCTTGTCGGGGTTGTTCGTCATCAACGAGATGGAGCGTACCCCCAGGTCCAGCAGCATCTCGGCGGCCATGTCGTAGCGGCGCAGGTCGGTGGCAAAGCCCAGTTGGTGGTTGGCCTGTACCGTGTCGGCTCCGGATTCTTGCAGGGCGTACGCCCGGATCTTGTTGCCGAGTCCGATGCCCCGACCCTCCTGCCGCAGGTACAGCACCACCCCATGACCGGCCTCGTGGCAGCGGTCCAGGGCGTGCTCGAGCTGGTCCTTGCAGTCGCACTTGAGGGAACCGAACACCTCCGAGGTCAGGCACTCGCTGTGCACGCGGGCCAAGACCGGACCGGTGCGGGTGTGCGGACGGCCCACGACCAGCGCCACGTGTTCGCGCTCCGCGTGGGGCTGTCCGTCGACCAGCTCCCGGTAGACCACCACCCGCAAGGCGCCCCGGGCGGTGGGGATTTCGGATTCGGAGTAGCGCGCGACGCGCGCCAAGGGCGCTTCGCGCTTCTTCGGAAGAATCATCGAGGCCTTCCCGGCGACCGCACGCTTGCATCGCCGCAAGGTTCAGAGTCAACGCACAAGCGAGATTTCGGCAAGGGATCCCGCTGATTTATGCCACATCCAACCCCGGACGGTGCGCCCAAATCGGCGCAGCGGCAGGGAGACCGGCTCTGCCGACCGCGGAAGCCACCTGCCGATGGTATGCTCCCGGGATGGAGGCATGCCAGCTCGCCCAAACGTCGACCCGCCTCGAAGTGGCCGCGCTCCTGAGCACCGAAACCTGTCGCACCGCACAGTCGCTGCACGGGCTGCAGGTGACGTCGGCCATCGCATTGGGCCGTCTGCTCACCTCGGCCGGCCTGCTGGCCGTGTCGTCCAAGCGGGAAGGCAAAACGAGCCTTCAGATCTTGTCCAAAGCTCGGATCGGACAGGTGTTCGCAGACGCCACCCATGACGGCACGGTCCGCGGGCTGATCGAGAACCCATCCCTCGCTTTTCCCAACAGCCCGGACGAGACGGCGGGCGGCCGGCGGACCCTGGCGCCCGGCCTGTTGCCCGGCCACATTTCGGCGGTGCGGCGGTCGGCTGGAGGGGACTACATCCAGTCCATGACGCCCTTGGTGCTCGGCGAGGTCGACCGAGATGTGGAGTACTTCCTCGAGCAGTCCGACCAGGTGCCGACGGTCCTGGTGGCCGACTGCCTGGTGGACGGGACCGGCCAGGTGAAGCGGGCCGGGGGCGTTTTGGTTCAGGCTCTGCCCGACGGCGACCGGGAGCACCTGCGCCAGATCCGAGAGCGCTTGGTGGCCGGTGCCTTCGTGCCGGCCCTGCAGGAGGCGCCGGACCCGAAGGCCCTGCTCCAGGCGGTGGATCCGGATCTGCACTGGATCGATGCGCCAGTGCCCTTTCGCTGGCATTGCCCCTGCTCGTTCGAGCGGGCCAAGAATGCGGTTCGGTTGATGGGAGCGGGCGACATTTCCGAAATGTTGCTCGAGGGCAAGACCGTCACAGTGGACTGCGATTTCTGCACGTCTCGCTACGAGATCGGTCTCAAAGATCTGGAGGAGCTGCTCGTCGAGACCACGACGGCCCGCGGCTGACTTTTCCCGATCATCCTTTCGTGTCAGGACCCCGGGCATCATGCACGAGCCGCGAATGCCTTGGTGGTCCGTGAGTCTGCGCGGCTTGGCCATGGGAGCCGCGGACGTGGTCCCCGGCGTCAGCGGCGGGACCATGGCCCTGGTCCTCGGGATCTATCCCCGTTTCATTGCCGCCCTCAGCCGGCTGGACCTGGGCCTTCTCCGTCGCCTGTGGACGGCCGCCCGCCAGGGCGACGGGCTGCGGCCCATCCGCCGAGAGCTGGTGGCGTCGGACGTGTCGTTCTTGGCCGCCCTGGCCCTCGGGATCGGGGTCGCGGTTCTGTCCCTGGCCCGAGTGATTCCGAGCCTGCTGGAGCGGTACCCGGCGGAGATGAACGGCCTATTCTTCGGGATGATCCTGGCGTCCACGGCCCTGCCGTTTCGCCTGATGGAAAAGCGGGGCCCAGCCCAGGTTGCCGCCTGCACGGTCAGCGCCGTGTTCGCCTTTTGGGTGGTGGGCCTTCCGGTGCTGCGGGTGGCCGGAGGACTCGGGTACTTGTTCGGAAGCGGCGCCATCGCCATATCCGCCATGCTGCTCCCGGGGATCAGCGGGTCCTTCTTGCTGCTCATCTTGGGTCAGTACACCCGGGTTCTCGAAGCCATCCATCAAAGAGAGCTCCTCGTCTTGGGGGTTTTTGGCCTGGGGGTCGCCACGGGCCTGATCGCGTTCAGTCGCCTGCTTCGATGGCTGCTCGACCGCCATCCGTCGACCATGCTGGCCGCTTTGTGCGGATTGATGGTCGGATCGCTTCGAAAGATCTGGCCATACAAAGTCTCGCTGTCCGAGCCCCTGATGGTGAACGACAAAGTCGTTCAAGGAGCGAAGAACGTCTGGTTCACCGACCCGGCTTATGGAGGGAGTGTCTTGATGCCGGCGGTGCTGTTACTGGTGGGCTTCGTAGGGGTTTTGGCCTTGGAACGGATCGGCAGTGCGAAACGCCCCGACTGAAGCGGGAGTCAGGTCGAGTCTGACCGCGTTTACAGCAGCATGGCGAGCCCCTCGAGCCCGTGGAAGCGCTCGTACACACGGGCCACCGTGTCGGCATCGGCCACCGTGGCCACGACCGTGACCGAGACGTGATTGCCCCCAGACGACATCCGACTCGACACCTCGGGATCCGCCGAGGGCAGTTCCTCGGCCAGGACCTCCAACGCATCCTCGCGAAACCGTTCTCGGTTCGCGCCGATCAGCTTGAACGTGTAGCGCGTCGGAAAGGAATGGGCGGCGTTCAGCTTTTCGATAAAGGCTTCTCGCGAGTCCACACCGCACGGTCTCAGTCGGGACGCCAACCTGTCGATTCAGAACTGGAAATAGATGAAGGTCTGCACTTCGAAGTCCGCGACCTGCTTGATCACCAAGGCGATCCCCACCAGCGCCACGGCCCGAGCCGGAATCGGTACGACCTTGAAAACGCGAGCGCCCCACCGAAAGATGTCCGACGGCCCGAAATGAAGGGCCGAAGCCACCGCCAGCACCACCAGAACCCGGGGAGTGAGGTTGGGGGCGGCCCACTCGGCCAGTTGTCCCGACGGGACGAGCCCGGCAAACATCCGTCCGGCGGTCTCCATGGACTCGGCGCGAAAGAAGATGCGGGCCAACATGACCGACACGAAGGTCACCACCCAGCCCATCGCTCGGCGCCAGATCGGAGCCCGGACCCCTTTGGGCGGCAGCCCGAAAGTCCACCACCACATGCGGGTCAGGCACAGCCCCACGCCGTGCAGCCCTCCCCATAGCGCCATGCGCCACGATGCCCCGTGCCAGATCCCCCCGAGGATCATGGTGATCATCACGTTTCGAAGGGTGAGCCACCGGCCGTGACGATTTCCTCCGAGAGGAATGTACAGGTAGTCGCGAAGCCAGGTGCTGAGCGAAATGTGCCAACGCTGCCAGAACTCTGGCAAGTTTGTTGCCTTATAGGGACGGTTGAAATTCTCCGGTATGTGAAAACCGAAGAGCGCGGCGGACCCGATGGCAACGTCCGAGTAGGCGGAGAAGTCGTAGTAGATCTGCAGGGTGTACGCGAAGGTGCCGGCCCAGACCTCGGGCACGGTATACAAGTCCGGGCTCGCAAACACCCGGTCGATCAGATTGGCTGCGAGCAGGTCGGCGATCAGAAGCTTTTTGACCATGCCCTTCGCGATTCGAAGCAGCGCTTCGGCGCCGGCGTCCTCCGCCAGAACGGGCCGTCGGTCGAGCTGCGGCAGAAAGTGGCTGGCGCGCACGATCGGGCCCGCGATCACCTGAGGAAAGAATGAAATGAACAAGGCGACGTCGACCCACGATCGACGCGCCTTGCAGTCTCCCCGGTAGACGTCGATGGTGTAGCTGAGGGTCTGGAACACCACGAAGGACAGCCCGATCGGCAGCAGGATGTCCAAGCGGTGGTAGATGATCTCCACCCCGAAGAAGCCGCCGACGCGAGCGGCGGTGTCATAAAGGAAGTTCGCGTACTTGAAGAAACCGAGAACGCCCAGATTACTCACGACACTCAGGGTCACCAGGAGCTTTCGTTGGGTCGGCTCCCGGCTGCGCTCCATACCCAGGGCCAAAAAGTAGTCGGCAGTGGCGCAGTACAGGACGATCAGGAACGGGAGAGGATTCCACGCCATGTAGAAGATGGCGCTGGCGCACAGAAGAAGCCATTTGCGCAGGCGCGGACGGTCTCCGGCGCCCCAGTACAGCGCAAAGACCACCGGCAGAAAGAAGAGGAACTGAAGCGAATGAAATAGCACGTCAGTTCATCGCCTCCCGCCCGGTTCCGTCCCGTGCATCGTATGCATCCATGATCGAGTCCACGAACATCTCTCCCAGAAGGTCGCTCCCTCGGCTTTTCGGGTGGATCAGGTCGCCCAACATCAGATTGGCCTGCACCCAGTCTTCGAGGGAACCGGTTCCTCCCATCGAGGCGTGCATGTCCCAGAAGGCACAGCCCGCGTCTCGGGCCACCCGGCGCTGCAGTTCGATCACGGTCTGGACCTCCGGTTTGGGAATGAGGCGCCCGTCGTTCTTGGCTCGCACCGACTCGAGGGGAGACACGATCAAACAGTCCGCGCGAGGAACCGCCGCGTGGATCCGGCCCCAAAACCTGCGCATTTCGGCCTCGACCGACTTCGGGTCGGTCCTGCGCTTCGACAGCATCAGCACGTCGTTGCCGCCGACCATCTGCACGACCAGCGCTGGATTCCGCGCGGCGAGCTGACGGGCAAAGTCCTCGGCGTCCGGCCGGAGCCAGACCTCCGAGGTGGCGCCGGGCAGGCCGATCGACTCGTAGACCACACCTGGTACTTCGTTCGATTCGAACACCAAACCGAACACCCGGGCTCCGTGCGTCACGGCGCGCATCGTCAAGGAATCGACCCCTTCCGGCAGCTCGAACCGGTGTCGGGCGGCCTCGGGCTTTCCGTAGGCGCGGGTATCCAAGGTGGAAATCACCTGGCCGCCGGCAACGAACTCCAGTTTGCCTCCGGTGGGCTCGGCCAAATGAAAGACTTCGACCAACCGAGCCCCCCCGAGCCGATCGAAAACCGCTTCCTCCCGGGCGGCTTGAGCCGTGAACGAGGCGCCGGTATAACCGAAGTACCGGTCCTGCAGGACACCTTGCGTAATCACCTCCATGACCCAGCCGCCGGTTCCCCGACCGGTGCGATGTCCACGCTGGAATCGATTGAACTTTCGGACGAAGAG
>DAPKRQ010000200.1:0-7107 GCA_031800475.1 Myxococcales bacterium LLY-WYZ-16_1 | reverse complement strand
AGCCCCTGTCCAACCCGGGCGCGAGCCCCCGTCCAACCCGGGCGCGAGCCCCCGTCCAACCCGGGCGCGAGCCCCCGTCCAACCCGGGCGTGAGCCCGTCCAACCCGGGCGCGAGCCCCTGTCCAACCCGGGCGCGAGCCCCCGTCCAACCTGGTGCGAGCCCCCATCCAACCCGGGCGCGAGCCCGTCCAATCTGGCGCGAACCCGCAGTGCGGAGTCAGTCCGGACGCCCGAGGAAATCAGCGCAAGTTGGGGGGCAGGTCCACCACGACGAAGTCGAGTTCTCGGGAGCCGGCGGTGGGGGTGTCGATCACCTCGCAGGAGCCAGCCAGCGGCGACGTCTGTTCGGTGTCCAGGCTCGGGTAGGCCAGCAAGATGTACGTGAGCCGCTCGAAGGGCTCGATGCCCACCGGCAGCACCAGGTCTCGCTCGGGCGGGTACGGCAGCACCCCCGACGACTGGCGCAGTCCGGGCCCGTCCGAGGTGACGAAGTCGGAGCAGGCCTGGTTCGGATCGGGCGTCACCTCCCGGACGGTCATGACCAGGGCCCGGGTTTCGGCTTCGGTTTCGGGGTTTTCGAAGACCACATCGAAGCGGAGGGCCGTCACGTCGCCGCAGGCGGAAAGGCCCAGGGCCCCGAGCAGAACCGAAATCCAACGCATGCGGTTGGAGCTTAGCGCGCTCCGAGCGTCCCTGCAGGTAAAAAGCCGGCCGGACCGCCGGACGCCGCCTCCTTCCAGCATGGCACAGCGCCCAACGCCCTGCATGAGGTGCCGAGGGACGGCAGGGCGCGTTCCAGCCTTGACACGCGGGGTCATCCCCCGCAGAACCCGGCCTCGCTCGGTCCCCATCGTCTAGAGGCCCAGGACTCCGGCCTTTCACGCCGGCAACAGGGGTTCGAATCCCCTTGGGGACGCTCCCAGCGTCGTACTCGGCATTTCCCGAGGTGCTTTGCTCGGCGGATGCAACCGTTGATGGTTGCGCAACCCATGCGTGGGGCGCCCGGGGGAGGCCCGACCTCGAAGCGTGGCCGGGAAACCGGTTCACTTGGGGGGCATGATGACGCGGTCGATGACGTGGATCAGTCCGTTCGACGCCTCGATATCGGTCTTCACCACCGTAGCGCTGCCGTTGAGCATGACCTTCCCGTCCTTGACGGCGATGTCGATCTCCGGTCCAGCCACGGTCTCGGCGGTATCCATGGTGGTCACCTTGCTTGCCGGAACCTTTCCGGCCACCACGTGGTAGGACAGGATCTGGGTGAGCTTGTCCTTGCTCTCGGGCTTCATCAAACTCTCCAGGACGCCTTTTTCGAGCTTCCCGAATGCCGCGTCGGTCGGCGCAAACACCGTGAAGGGTCCCTTCCCTTTCAAGGTGTCCACGAGACCCGCCTGGGTCAGCGCCTTGGCCAGCGTGGTGAACTGCCCGGCTTCCGTCGCCACGGCGACGATGTCGCCGGCTTTCTTTTCGTCGGCCATCTTGCCTTCAGCAGGCTGGGTGGTCGCCTCCTTCTTCTCCTCCTTCGGCGAAGCCTCCGGGTCGGTCGATGTGGGCTTTTCCGCCGTGCAGGCGGTGACAGCGAAGACTGAGATCATCAAGGTCTTGAAAACGTTCATGGTTCGTCCTTTCTCCGGCTCATGGCGCGGATGCTGCTCGCGTCTATCGATCCCCTCGCGCTCCGTCTAAGAAAAACGCCTGCCCTGGCGATCGGTAAGGGTGGCCTCTGGCCATTGCGAGGTCGTTCGCGCCCCACCGCCCCCATCGCGGGAGTCGAAATCACCCGATTCGCCTTGTGCCCGAGTCGTCAGGGCCCTTCGGACCGACGACTGCGGTGGAGCGCTCGCCTGCGCTCGATGGTCGTCCCACCGTCGCTCGAATTTCATCGGCTTTGTGCAGTGCATGCTGCAGCGGGGTCTCATCGCCGAGCCCGGTCGGCGCTGCCCACGAATCTCACCCGGCCGCGGGACGATCGAGCGGTGGGCATCGCCTCACCGGGCTGCGGGCCTCTTCCAAGGGGACCCGCGGTTCGACATCTGCGTCCTTTCGCCACAGCCATCCAAGACGACAACTCCTCTGCTCTCGAAGACGAGTCCGGATTTCTTCGGCACACGCCTGATGAGAGTCGGCTCTTGGGTATGGATCGGGGACGTCCGACGGCGCCGGTGAATGCGGTCTGTGGCGGCCCCGCAGGCGAGTCTCGGGGACTCGGCCGAGGGGCGACGTTCAGGGCAATCCTGTGATAGGTGTCACGGAATGAGCGGGGGTCACACCACGACCCTGCGGCGGCCGGCGTCAGAGCTGGGCGGACCGCTGGATTGGACGGTGACCGTGGTGTCCAGCCCGGACCGGGCGGCCCTCGCCCAACAGATTCGGCTCGACGGGTCGGAGCTTCTGGTCGGACGCAGCCCGGAATGCACCTTTCGCATCGCCGACGCCTCCGTATCCCGTCGGCACGTCCGCATCTTCTTGCCGATTGGCGTCGAACGTTTCTGGCTCGAGGACCTGGGGGGCTCCAATGGAACCTTCATCGACGGTGCTCTGATCCGCGGCAAGGTCGGACTCGAGGGGCACGAGTGCATCTGGATCGGTGACTCGGTCCTCGTGGTCGAGAAGCGACCGACCGAAAACCTCTTCTGCATCGCGCCCGATGTGACCGGTGAGAAAGCATCGGCCTTTCGAGGCGTGTCGATGGCAGCGGATCACGTGAGAAAGGCGCTGGAAACCGCCGCGACGAGCGAGGGTGCCGTGCTCCTGTTGGGTCCCAGCGGTTCGGGCAAGGAGGTCTCCGCCCGCATCGTGCACGAGCTGAGCGGGCGGACGGGCCCATTCGTTCCGGTCAACTGTGCCGCCATCCCGTCGGAGCTGGCCGAGTCGGAGCTGTTCGGCCACGAGCGAGGGGCGTTCACGGGCGCGGATCAGGCGCGGGAGGGTCACTTTCGCGCCGCCGATGGGGGCACGCTGTTCCTGGACGAGTTGGGGGAGCTGCCGCTGCCGCTGCAAGCCAAGCTGCTTCGGGTCTTGGAAACGGACACCGTGACCCCGATCGCCGGGCGACCCAAGCCCGTGGACGTGAAAATCGTCGCCGCGACCCACCGAGCCATCGACGACGAGGAGGACGCCTTTCGCCGAGACCTTTGGGCGCGCCTCAGCGACTGGGTGGTCCGGCTTCCTCCCCTCGAACGGCGACGCGCCGACGTGCTCCCGCTCTTCGAGCACTTTCTCGAGCGAGCACTCGGCCGTTCGCTGCCGCGCACGCCGCGCTTCGACGCCGCGGTCACGGCCTACCCCTGGCCCCTGAACGTGCGGGAGCTGGAAAAGGTGGCCCGGCGCCTGGCCCGGCTGGCCGGACCCAAGGGGAGGCTGGACGTTCCCGACCTCCCTCCGCCCATCACCGCGATGTTGCACACGGGCGCGTCGGCCCCCGAGGACCGGCAGTCCACACCCGCTCCCCCGGAGCCCGCTCGCCGCACGGCGCCGATCTCGATCCCCTCGAAGGAGGAGCTGGAGCATGCGCTGCGGGAGTCGGCAGGGAACGTAAAGGCGATGGCGGAGGCGAAGGGGTGGCATCGCATGCAGGTCTATCGATGGATGCGACGCCACGGCCTCGATCCGACCCAGTACCGTTGAAGAAGATGTGAGACCGGGTGTGGATCGAGGCCGCGTGGTGGACTCGAATTCCATTCAGCGGAATCCGATGATGACCAGCTCGTAGTCCAAGAGCGTCTGCTCCTGCGGCGGGATACCGAAGTGAACCATCGCGGTGTGCACCTTGGTGTTGTCGACAGTGAGGTTCACGAGGCCCTCGTTGCAGAGAACCATCTGGCCGGGGTCGATGACTCCGTCCTCGTGGAAAGTGACACGTCCCTGCACGTTGCCCGCGGGCCCGTCGTAGGTGCACAGGAGCTCCACCTGGATTTGCTGGGCCGGGTTCGAAGAATTCGGGAGTTGGAACTCCACGAAGTCCTCGGCATCGCCCTGCAGGGCGGAGATCTGGTCCAGGTAGCCGAGTTCCCGCCGGCCTGTGATCCGCAGCAGCTCGGACACCCCAGGATTCTGCAAGCTGTCGTTGTCGAACGGGGCGACCCGGAGCGGGTCCACGCCGTCGTCGTCGTCCACCGGATCTTCCTCGTTGGGGTCCGGATCTTCGGCCTCGTCGATGGGGTTGTCCATCTCGTCCATCGGCTCCTCGCTTTCCTCGAAGGGATCCGGGTCGGGCTCGTTCGGCCCGGGCCGTCCGAGATCTCCGCTCGGGTCTCGGTCCGTGTTCATGCCACCGGGCTCGAGGCCCTCGGGCCCTCCGCAAGCGATCAGGGCTCCCAGCCCCAGGGTCACGGTCCAGGTTCGCAGCGCGTCGTGGAAGTTCATGGTCGTCGTCCTTTCACTCGTTTCAGGGGACCGCATCAGCGCGGTCACGAAGACGAGGACTGCAGGCTGCGTGCCAAGGCTGCCGGGGCTTCGGGAGGCGAGAAATGCCCTCGAAACAACCGATTTCGGCCCGCAACGAGACTGAAACAGGTGCAACGAACACTGCAACGACGCCGGGCGCGCTCCCCTTCGGACGGGCCGACCTCGGTGGTGGCTGCGCGGCCTGCGATCCACGTCCCGACCTGGCCGGTGGCGTCTTGCGGACCGAAGATCGAAACGAGGTCGGCATCCACGCGGACACCTCGAAGTGGTTCCGGATCTGGGGCCACGGTAGCCTTCATGCGCAGCAAGGTCCGACGCTTACCCACATTTCGGGAGTCCGAAAGGCGCTGGCGCCCTACTGCCGGCGCCCCCTTTCCTCGGACCCGGTGCCCCGCAAGCAACACAGGCTGCGAAGTCCCCATGCTGCGGGAGAGCGGTGCAGTAGGATTCTCCGGCTCGTCGCGCTATGGTCGCGCCATGAACCGCACGTCCTGGAGCAAAACCAAGCCCCAAAAGCCCGCCGGCTGGGTCGAAGCCCGCAAGCCCGGCGAGCCCGGTCGCCTGGGGTCTCATCGGTTCGATCCGGTCTCGAGGCCGAGGATCGACATCGGGTGGGCCCGGGCCGCCCACATCGCCAGCAAACACGGCCAAACCAAGGTCGTCCTGAGTTTTGCCGCCGCAAACGGCGGTGCGTTCTTCGCTCAATGGCTGCGAGATCAGATCAACCGGTGGAAGGGGCTCAGCCAGCCGAACGAGGTGTACCTCGACGCCGAAGCCTTGAAGCATGTTCCGTTGACCCGCTTCGTGCTCAAGGACCGCCGCATGCCTTGGGTGTTCGGCTTGGCTTCCATGAACGAGGGATGGCGAGGCTACTACCGGCACGCCATCCGACAGGCCGACGCCATGATCTTCGTGGGGACTTCCGACTGGAGCCGTTCCCAGTGGTGCCGGGGTGAACTCAAGGACTTCCGCGACGAGGTGGCCGAGCGTTCCCGCGAGGGGCGCAAGCCACTAAATGGAATCGCCTTGATGCTCCCCAACTGCACCGAAGCCTTTCCCGGTCTGACTCACATCCGGTGCCAACGGTCCTACCCGAGCCCCACTCATGAAGATCTCTGGATCGTCGGTGGCGCGGATCTTTTGCGAATCATGACCGCGATCGGCCCCTTGACCTGAAACGCTCTCATCCCTCTCGAACAAACGAAAGACTTTCCTTTCCGCACGGGCGAAGGCATTTGCCCGCTCGGACGCCGAGTGGTCCATTCGAGCTAACGCAACTTTGCGCTCACGATCAGCGTGAGGTCTTCGAGACCGACGACCTCGACTTCTCCCCCCTCCTCCAGGGTCTCGTCCGACGAAGCGCGGGCCTTCCAACGTTGACCGCTCACCTTCACATACCCCTCGGGGTTCAAGGCGCGGAGCACGACTCCAGTCCGGCCCTCCAGCTCGCGGGGAAGGGGTTGGGGGGACCGAAACAGGTGGGGTCGAAGGACCGGGTACATGATCAAGTCCTTCACGACCCACGCCGCCAACGAGGCGAAGGCCACCGGCAGCCCGAACCACGAAAGGCGTACGCCGACGGCACCGAGGGCCACGACGATGGCCCAACTCGGAACCTGCAGCAGCAAGTAACGGCAAAACGGTGAGATGCTCGTTGGCCGGCTTCGTCCATCGGCCGGCCACCGTACTCTCGGAGCCCTCAGCCCGCTACCGCCTTGGCGAAGTCGAGGCCCGTGAGGATACCTTTCGGCCGTCCGTTCGTCATCGTCACCACCCGGCGAGCGCCGAGGGAAACGGCCATGGCGGCTGCCCGATGAATCGGGGTCTCGGCCTCCAGGGACAAGAAGGCGGTTCCCATGACGCTTTCGATCGGGGTGTCGCGCTCGGCGTCCCGCGACTCGAGCGCCTCGGTTTGGGTGAACAGGCCCACCGGCCAATCCCCATCCAGGACGACGAGACCGGTGACCTTGGCCCGCTCCAGTCGCTCGGTCGCCAGCGAGATGGGCTCGTCCACCCGCACCGTGAACAACGGGGACGACATGTATTCCGAAACCGGCTTGTTGAGCTTCTGGTCGACGACGAGTTGCATCAGGTCGAAGGTGCTCGCCACCCCGACGAGCTCACCATCTCGCCGGACGAGCAGTCGATGGAAGCGCTTTTTGACCATGAGCGCCGCCGCCTCCGCGCACGTCAGGTCGGCTTCCACGGCTTCGACATCCTTCGTCATCGCGTCGCCCACGGTCGCGCTCGGCGGATACGTGAGCAGTGACGCGCCCTTGCGCCGGCCAGCTTGCCGGGACCCCACGCGGAGGAGATCGGTCCGCGAGAGGATTCCATCCAGTGCACCCTCGTCGGAGACGACAGCCAGACTGGATACGCCGCGATCGCGCATCAGCGCGTCGGCTTCACTCAGCGGGGTGGAGGCTTTGACGGTCAGGACCGGAGTCGTCATGTACTCCGACACGGCGACGGAAAAGTTAGCCATGGTTGCCTCCTCGATGAAACGCCTCCAGGGGGCGGCCAGCTGTCTGTCGGACGCGAGCCTTGGCGGGACTTTCGGTGCGTCCCCCGCGTCTCGGTAGCGTGGTATCCACGCGGGGAGCCTCTCCGAAATACACGCCCCCGTGCAAGACGCTCTGTCTTCCGAACCGTCAGGCCTCGGCCCAGTCGGCTTCTCCCTTCCGTCCCGACCCCGAGCGG
>DAPKRQ010000199.1:0-19785 GCA_031800475.1 Myxococcales bacterium LLY-WYZ-16_1 | reverse complement strand
GCCGTGGTGGTGGACCCGGCGATCGGATCGGAGGCCCGGTGGGCCACGGCCCTGAACGCCACCTTCGAGCTCCTGGGGCCCCGAGGGCAGGTCGGGCTGGCGGTGCCCGAAGATGGGACCGGCTTCGAGGGGGTGCCCTTGGGTTTGGCCCGGGATCCGGGACACCGAAAAGCGCTCGCACGCCGGCTGGCCGGCCTCGAGCCGACTGCCGAAGCCTTTCCCCTGGCGGATGGGCTGGCGGCGGCCCTGCGCATTCTGGGCGCTCGAGATCCGGCCCACGAGGACCACGTGTGGCTGGTCACGGCAGGGTCGGTCGCACCGCCGACGGAGGGCGCCGACCTGGAGTCGCTTCTGTCCGATGCCGCCGTGCGGGGGGTGCACGTGCAGGTCTTCGCGCCGGGCTCGAGTCTGGCCCGGCTCGGGCCGTCGGTACGGCGGACCGGTGGGGAAGTCCATTCGATGGACGAGGATCGCCTGCTCGAGTCTTTCATCGAGCCTGGGCTGTGGCTGGCGGGGACCGAGCGTCTGATCCTGGACGGCGGGGCCATGTGGGTCGACGACCAGGTGGACCAGCTGGCGGTGTGGATGTTCGAAGGAGGACAGCGAGCCCGGATCGTCCGCCCCGACGAAGTCGAGCTGACGCCCTCGCGGCCCCGCGCCGCCGGCTGGACGTCCACGCCCTGGTTTCATCAGGTCAACCTGACCGACCCGCCCTACGGCGCGTGGCGTCTGGAACAGGGTTTGGAGGTGGATCGGGCCGCCGTCGTGATCCAGCACAGCGATCTACGCCTTGCGCTGTCCCTCGACCCGGCCGTGCCCGTGGTGGGGGCGCCGGTGCGGATCCGAGCCGCCCTCCTGGAAGAGGGACGTCCCGTCGTCAGCTACGCCCGTCTCAAAGCCTTGCGGTTCACGCTCGAATGGAACGACACCGAACTGGTGTTGGCCGCAGCCGAAGACGGCATCCATGAAACCCGCTGGACACCCGAAGAGACCGGTCCCGCCACCATGACCTTGCGGGCCCGCAGTCCAGACGTACAGCGGGCCCTGACGCGCCGGATTCAAGTGCAACCAGCTTGCGTCGATGTAGACGCCGACTTTCTCTCGGAAGAGGTCCAGGTGCGGGCCCGATTGCGCGCCAGCTGCCGAGACCTGCGAGAGGTCAGCATCGACGTGGCCACGGTGAGCGACGCCGGGCAGGGGTCGTGGGCGCGGCTGCAACCGGACGGCCGAGGAGGGTTCGAGCGTACCGTACCCCGGCCCGAGGGCCTGCAGCGGGTCGTGTTCGAAGGCCGGGCCCTTTCTCGCCTGGGGGAGCGGGTGGTGGCCCTTCCGAGCATTTCGGTGCCGCCGAGCTCGTTCAGCTGGTTTCGGGCGGTGGGTTGGGTGGCCAGCCAGGTTCCGCTCCTGCTCGGACTGATCGCGTGGTGGTTCGTGCGAAGGGAAGTCGAGGTCCACGAGTTCGAGCTGTACATGGAGGGCGAGGATGGCGATGTCTAATGCGTGGTGGGATGTCCTTTGGGTGGAATGGGCCTTCCTCGCCACGGCGGGTTGGGCCTGGACGTGGTGGCGGGTCCGACGCTTGCTCGACCGGTATCGCGCGCTGAGGCAGGCATCAGACGCCGAGAACTCCTTTTCCGAGGTGGAGACCTGGGTGTGGACCCAAGCCGACGAGCGACCGGCCGAGCAGCGGGCGCAGCTTCGTCGCTCCATGGACCAGATGCGGGAGGCGGTCGGAAGCGGTCAGGAGGCCTCGAGCGAGACCAATGCCTCGGGCATGGAGCTGCTGGAGGGGCTGGCCTCGGCCATCGGTTCGATCACCCAAATGCTCGCCCGCGAAGACGAGACGGTGCCGAGAAACGAGCTCGAACCGGTGCTCGAGCAGCTCCGGGGGATGGACCCCACGGTCAACAAGCTTCTCGAGAACCTGGACGGGGTGGACGCGTCTTTGCAGGCCATGGCCGGTGAGGTCGAACGCTACGGTTCGGACTTCGATTGGGAGGCGCTTCGACCCTCCCTCGAGCGTCTGAACCACCTCCTCGATGGGTCTTCGAGCGGCGGCGGGACCGCCACGGACACGGGCCAGGCCGTCCAGTTGCCCCCGGGCTTGGCCCAGGCCATCGACCAGGCGATCATCTGAGCCGGGCCCGCCGGGTAGAAGGGCCGAACCACTTGACCCCGCCGGGGGCGCTCGACCACAGGACGGGCATGGTCGCCGCCGCCGCGCCGCCCAAACTTCGGGTCACCGAGATCTTTCGGTCGATTCAAGGAGAGTCGACCCACGCTGGATGGCCCTGCGTCTTTGTTCGCTTGACGGGCTGCAACCTGCGTTGCACGTGGTGCGACACCGCCTACGCATTCGAGGGCGGCGGCTGGATGAATCTGGACGAGATCGAGACCCGGGTGGCCGCCCTTCGCTGCCAGCGGGTCGAGCTCACCGGTGGGGAGCCCCTGCTGCAGCCCGCCACGCCGGAGCTGGCCCGCCGCTTCCTCCATTCGGGATATCGGGTGCTGTGCGAAACCAGTGGGGAGCGGGATATCGGCCTGCTCCCGTCCGAAGTGGTGAAGGTCATGGACCTGAAGGCGCCCGGGTCTGGCGAATCGCACCGAAACCGCTGGCAGAACCTGGACCTGCTGGGTCCGGACGACGAAGTGAAGGTCGTGGTGCGGGATCGGGCCGATTGGGACTGGACCGTGCAAGTGCTCGACCGGCATGGGCTGGATGCCCGCACCACGGTTCATGTGTCTGCGGTGTGGGACGAGCTGGACCCGGCGAAGCTCGCCGACTGGGTGCTCGACAGTGGAAAGAACGTTCGTTTGAACATCCAGCTGCACAAGGTGTTGTGGGGCGACGTGCCAGGCCGCTGAGCTGCCCCCGTCGCCACGCGCGCCGGGGAACCGGGTGCTGGATCGTTTGATGGTTTGAAACGAATTTAAAAGCCAGGTACAACCGCGGCGGCGGTCGAGGCCAACAGGCATCCTTGCGGCCCGTGGCCGCGCCAGACCACCCAGGCGGCTCGGCGGCGGTCCGGCGGGCCGACGGATGGCTCGGGAGCCGGCTCGGCGGCGGTCCGACGCGGCGGTCCGACGGATGGCTCGGGAGCCGACGCGGCGGCGGGCCGACGGATCAGCGAGGCTCGGCAGCCGGCGCGGCGGTGGACGTGCGGGCCTGGGGGAGCGGCTGTACCGGGGGCAGGTCGGCCCCGGGCAGGGCGTAGGCGATCTCACCCGCCACCAGGGTCAGCCGCACCCGGGCGGTGGCCAGCTGCAGTTCGGTGGCCCGGAGCGGGTCGTGGCTCAGGACGGTCAGATCGGCGGGGGCCCCGACCCGGATCCCGGGGGCCGTCTTCGCAGCGGCTGGGGACCCGTCGTCGAGGGCGCCGTTCGGCTCTTTGCCCCCCGCGCTCGGGGCTTCGAGCCCCGCTCCGGCTTTTGCGAACCTCGAGCCCGCGGGTCCGCCCCCGCCGTAGACCAGGATCGCATCGTCCATGGCGATGCGTTCGCTTGGAACGAAGCCTCCCTTCGGTTCGCCGAGCAGGTTCGTTCGGGAAGTGACCGCGCTCAGGGTCAGGGGCGCGGCCGGGTCTTGGGCCGGTGCGTCGCTCGCCCACGCCAGGGTGGCTCCGGCGGTCTGCCACGTGCGCCAGGCGTCGACCGCCCGAGTGCGTTCAGGGCCGAGCCAAGCGGGCAGCGAGGCGTACTCGCGCACGGTCCGTCCCGGAACCACCGACAGCCAGACTCCGGCGTCCACCGCCCGCCGCAGGTCTGGACCGGAGATCAGTCGCACGCCGTGCAGCCGAGCCGGCGCCGGGTTCACCATGGCCTCCACCACGTCCAGCGCTCGGGCCACCGCCCGGTCGCCGTGGGCGGAAAAGGCCAACCGAAACCCCTGGGACGCGGCGCTGAGGGCCCGGGCTTGCACGAGCTCCGGCGGCGCGGACCACGCTCCCCGCCACCCGGGCCGGCCCGCGTACGGGGCGTGCAGCGCCGCGTTTCCCTGGTGCAGCGGGCCATCCAGGCCAAAGTGGACCCCGTCCACGGTCAGCCTTCGGCCCCGGTGCGGGCCTTCTTCCAGCAGTTCGGACAGGGCCAGGGCCCGGCCGTCGTGAAACGCTCGAACCCGCAGGACCAGGTCGCGGGCCCGGTCCAGGCGCCGCAGGGCCTCGACGGTCGCCGGACTGGCCCGCAGGTCGTGCACCTCGACCATGCCGGCGGCCGCGAACTCCCGTTGGGCCGCCAGCAGCACCCGGGCCAGCCGCGGGCCCCGGGGCGGGGGCATGCGCTCCATGATCAGCTGGGTGGCGCTGCCGAGCAGAATGCCCGTGGGCCGACCCCGCCGGTCCCGCAGGATCTTGCCGCCCACGGGGTTCGGGGTCGCTGGGCCGATCCCCGCCTCGTCCAGGGCCGCTCCGTTCACCCACAGGGCCTTTCCGTCGATGCTCTCGAGCACCACCGGCACGTCCTTCGAGGCCGCGTCGAGCACCCGTCGGTTCGGGTATCGGGGGGGACGAAAGTCTCTGCGGTCCCAGCCGCGGCCGTATATCCACCCTTTTTGCCGCTTCTGGAGGGCGGCTTCGACCCGGGCGGCGGCCTCCCGCGGCGAAGGTGTACCCACCAGGTCCAGGGCCAGTCTTCGGCGTCCGACCGCCATCAGATCCACCGAGGCATCGACGAAGCCGGGGAGGACCGCGCTGCCCTGCAGGTCGATCCGACGGGTTCCAGGACCCAAGTACGGGCGCAGATCGTCTCCCCATGCCTGAATTCGACCGGATCGGACGGCGAGCTGGGACACGGTTCCCGTCAGGGTTCCGACCCGGATCACCCCGTTGGAGAGGACCAGATCGGCCGGCGGCGGGGGGACCGGGGCCTCGGGCGAGGTTTCGGCCGAGGTGGCGCAGCCGGCTGCCGGCAGCCCGACCAGCACCAGGTAGGCGATCGGTCGCACCGTGCCGTAGCTACCTCAGGCCGCGCCGGCCGGCAAAAGGCCGGCCCAGTCGGCCAAAATCCGGCCCGTTCTTCCGGGTTTGACAGCTGGGCGCAGGTGTCTAGAACCGGGCCGTCGTGGCCCAGCGGGATTATTACGAGGTACTAGGAGTTCCCCGGAACGCCGACGACCGCCAGATCAAGGTCTCCTATCGAAAGCTGGCCATGAAGTACCACCCGGACCGAAACGCCGGAGACCGGGAGGCGGAGGAGCGTTTCAAGGAGGCGGCGGAAGCCTACGAGGTGTTGAGCGATCCGCAAAAGCGGGCCCTGTACGACCGGGCCGGCTTCGACGGGCTCAAGTCCGGGGGCTACAGCCCGTTTTCGGGCGACCTGGGGGACATCTTCTCCCAATTCGGAGACATCTTCAGCGAGTTTTTCGGCGGCCAAAGCCCGTTCGGAGGCTTTGGCGGGTTCGGGGGAGGTCCCCGCTCCGGGCCCCGTCCGATGGCCGGCACGGATCTGCACGCCCGGCTCGAAGTCAGCCTGGAGGAGGCGGCCACCGGAACCGAGCAGCAGGTGGAGCTGGAGCGCAACACGGCTTGCGCCACCTGCAACGGCACCGGTGCCGAGGACGGCGAACTGCAGCGCTGTCCCGCCTGCGAAGGTCGGGGCCAGATCGTGCAAGGACGGGGCGCGTTCATGGTGGCCACCACCTGCCGGGCCTGCGGCGGGGACGGCATGGTGCCCAAGTCCGCCTGTCCCGACTGCGGCGGCCAAGGCGCCCGTCTCGAGCCTCGCAAGCTGGACGTCCGTGTGCCGCCCGGCATCTACACGGGACTTCGATTGCGCCTGGCCGGCGAAGGCAACACGGGCCTGCACGGGGGGCCACCCGGTGATCTGTACGTGCTCCTCGAGGTCGCGCCCCACGACACCTTCGCCCGGGATGGGGCCGACCTGCACTCGGAGCTGGTGCTCGGTTTCGCCGACGCCTGTCTCGGCACCGAAGCCACCGTCCCGAAATTGGGCGGCGACACCCTGCAGCTCGAAATTCCTCCCGGAAGTCAGCCCGGCGACACGGTCCGGCTTCGCGGCGAAGGCATGCCCAAGGTCGACGGCAGCGGGTCGGGGGACCTGATCGTGCACCTGACGATCGAGGTGCCGACCAAGCTGGACAAGGATCAGGAGCAGGCCGTGCGAAAGCTCCAAAAGGTTCTGCCCCACGAGCCGCGGGTGACCGCCGGCGGGCCGGGGCGTCGCGAAACCAAGCGCAAGCGCAAGCGAGGGGGGGGCCTGTTCGACCGGATCCGCGACGCGTTCGAGGGCGACTGAGCCCCTTCGGTTTCGCGGCCGCGAGGCTGGGCGCGAACGGGCGCCCCGACCGATTGGGCTCCATCGGTCGACTTTTGGATCGTCCTCCGGTTCGATCCGCTGGCCGGGTCGGGGCCGTCACCCGCCGGACATGGAGGCGCGGATTTGGAGCAATTGTCCCCTGACCAGGCCGAAGCGCTCTTCGGGGTGTCGACCACGTCGCTGGCCTTCATCCTGGCCGGGTCCTTCTTGGTGCTGGCGTTGGCCATCGAGCAGTGGCTCACATTTTGGGGGCTGGTGGACCGGGCCCGAGAGCTCGGCGCCAACGTGAGCAAGGTGCTGGTCCACGGAGATCTGGCCGCCGCCCGGACCGCCTGCGAGCGGAGCCGCTCGCCGGTGGCCGACATCTTCATCGCCGCCCTCAATAAAGTGACGCGGCCCGAGGAATCGGTGCAGCGCGCCGCCGAGCGGGAGCGCCAGCGCTTTTCGCTGTGGATGAAGCGGCGCCTGTGGGCCATCGGAACCGTGGGCGCCCTGGCCCCCTTCGTCGGCCTGTTCGGTACGGTCCTCGGCATCATCCGGGCCTTTCGGGACATCGGCCTGTCCGGCACCGGGGGCTTTTCGGTGGTGGCGACGGGCGTGGCCGAGGCCTTGTACGCCACGGCCGGCGGCATCTTCGTGGCCGTGGTGGCCGTGATGTTCTTCAACTACTTCCAGGCCCGCGGCAACCGGGCCACGGTCGAGGTCAAGCTGGTGGTCGACGAGTTCTTGGAGCAGCTGGAGGCCCACCGGGACGCCCTGGTCCAAGGGGTCTCGAACGGCTCGGAGGCCGCCTCCGGCTCGGCGCCGGCGGCCCGCGCAAGCTCCGCCTTCGCGCAGGAGGGGTGACCGGTGGGCGGGCCCGGACGGAACGACCAGCCGAACCTCGACGATCCCGAGGTGGTGGAGCAGGGCAGCTTCGTCGAGATCAACATCGTCCCCTTGGTGGACATCATGCTGGTCCTCCTCGTGATCTTGATGGCGACCAGCACCGACATCATCCAGGCCGGACTGGCGGAGGGAACCAGCTTTCGCGTGAATCTGCCCACCGGTTCTCGGTCGGACCAGGTTCAAAAGCTGACCGACGAGCTCCTGATCGCCGTGCTCGAAGACGGGTCCGTCATCTTGGACGGGCAGGACCTGTCCATCGACGAGCTGCGCACCCAGCTCGAGCAGGCTGCCGCTCGAAAGCCGGATCGGTTGGTGCTGGTGCAGGCGGACGAGCGCGCCTTTCACCGCCGGGTGGTGCGGGTGATGGAGACCGCTCGAGAAGCGGGTCTGGCCAACTTGGCCATCGCCACCCGACCCGAACAGTGAGCGCCCGCACGCCGCGGGAGCTCGGCCGAGATTCGGACGGCTGGGGAGCGTTTCGACCCGGTTTCGTGGCCCGGACGGCCTGGGCGGGCCCCGACAAAAGAAAGTCGGGCGGGTTGCGCAACCGGGCTCACTTCGCATAGTGCCCCCCTTCACGACATGACGACGGTGAAGCTGGCCATCATCGGGGTGGGCAACTGCGCGAGTTCCCTGGTTCAGGGACTGGAGTTCTACCGGCACGCCCCGGAAGATACGGCGGGGTTGATGCACACGGACATCGGTGGCTACCGCCTGCAGGACGTGGAGGTCGTGGCGGCGTTCGACGTGGACGCGCGCAAGGTGGGCCAGCCCTTGGAAACGGCCATTTTCGCCGAGCCGAACAACACCACCGTGTTTCAACGGGAGCTGCCGGCCTCCGGCGTGACCGTGCAGATGGGCCCGATTCTGGACGGTGTGGCAGAGCACATGAACCGCTACCCCGACGCTCAGGCGTTTCGGGTGGCCGACGCCGAGCCCGCAGACGTGACCCAGGCCCTGAAGGACAGCGGCGCCGAAGTGGCGGTCTGCTATCTGCCGGTGGGCTCGGAGCAAGCGGCCAAGCATTATGCCCAGTGCTGCCTGGACGCCGGCGTCGGCTTCGTGAACTGCATTCCGGTCTTCATCGCGTCCAACCCCGAATGGGCCCAGCGATTCATCGACGAAAAGGTCCCGATCGTCGGCGACGACATCAAGAGCCAAGTGGGCGCAACCATCGTGCACCGGTCGTTGGCCCGTCTGGTCAGCGACCGCGGCTCCCGGCTGGAGCGGACCTACCAGCTGAACACCGGCGGCAACACGGACTTTCTGAACATGCTCGAGGAAGACCGGCTCAAGACGAAGCGGGTCTCGAAAACCGAGTCGGTCCAGTCCCAGCTCGACCAGCGGCTGGCCGCCACCGACATCCACATCGGTCCGTCGGACTACGTGGCCTGGCAAAAAGACAACAAGGTCTGCTTCCTCCGGATGGAGTGGCGCGGGTGGGGCGAAGTGCCGATGCACATCGAAGCCCGTCTCAGCGTCGAGGACTCGCCGAACAGCGCGGGGGTGGCCATCGACGCCATCCGCCTGGCGAAGGTGGCCCGCGACCGCGGCATCGGCGGACCCCTGGAGGGCCCGTCCGCCTATCTGATGAAGCATCCGCCCCGGCAGATGCGCGACTCGGAAGCCCGAGACCTGATCGGTCGCTTCATCGTCGGCTGAGCCGGCCCGCCTGCCCGATTCCGCACGCGAACCGATCCGCCGGGGTCGCGCCCCGCGGGTGAGCCCAACTTGAGACAAGCGGCCGTCCCACCCGTACCCGGTTGAAACGGCCTCGTATCGAGCGCTCCTCGAAGTGAAGCGAGCGGGCCCGTGGCCGAACAGGTCCCACGGGATGGATTCGATCGAGCCCCCTCTATCCGTGGCCGTCGTGGACGACGACCCGATGGTTCTGTCCCTGATGCGGGGCTGGTTGCAGGCGGCGGGCTACCCGGTGAGCGTGCACGAAGAGGGGCGCCCCTTCCTGCGCGGCTTGGGCTCGGCCACCGGCGTGGTGCTGTTGGACCTGGGCCTGGCCGACATCTCGGGGCTCGAGGTGCTCCGGGAGCTGAACCTGCGGGACAAGGACCTGCCGGTCGTAGCCGTCACCGCCGGAGGCCACGCCGACGCTGGAACCTCGGCGCTGAGGAGCGGGGCCTACGACTACGTGACCAAGCCCCTCGACAGCGATCGGCTCCTGATGGCGGTCTCCCGCGCTTTCGAGCGCAGGCGCCTGGCCCTGGCGGTGCGGAGCCTGCAAGACGCCCTGCAGGAGCGATCCCGCTCGGGCCACATCGAAGGGAACAGCGCGGCCATTCAAGAGCTCCGCCGCCAGATTCAGCGGACTGCCGAAAGCTCGGTGCCGGTGGTGCTCCTGGGCGAAAAGGGCAGCGGCAAGGAGCTGGTGGCGCGGGCGATCCACCGGCACGGTTGCCGGCGGGAGGGGCCTTTCGTGGCGATCAACCTGGCTTCGGTGCCCGAAAGCCTGCACGAGGTGGAGCTGTTCGGCGCGCCGGACCGCAGTCAGTCCGGTCGCTTTCAGCAGGCTCGAGGCGGGACCCTGTTCTTGGACGAGGTGGCCCACCTGAGCGCCTTGACGCAGGCCAGCTTGCTTCAGGTGCTTCAGGACGACGAATCGGATCCGCGCTTGGTCTGTGCCACCCAGCACGACCTGTTGGCCGCGGTGCGAGCGGGTCGCTTTCGGGAGGATCTGTACTTCAAACTGGCGGTCCATCCGATTCAGTTGCCGAGCCTTCGCGATCGCCGCGACGACATACCGGCGCTGACCGCCCACTTTCTCGACAAGTATCAGTCCTTTTCGAACCGGCGGGTGGGGCGCGTGCACCCGGCGGCTTTGGAGGCATTGGTGGCCTACGACTGGCCCGGCAACGTCCGAGAGCTGGAGGACGTGGTGCACCGAAGCCTGTTGGCCGCCCACGAGGACGAGATCCGCCTCGAACACCTGCCCCCCCACCTGAAGGGCGCGGACGGGTCCGAGACCGACGATCTGTGGGGCGCCCGGGCCGACACGGTCCTGCCCATGCGCGAGGTGGAGCGGCGGGCGATCAAGCGCGCGCTGCGGGCCACCAACGGCAGTGTGGAAAAGGCCGCCAAGCTGCTGGGCATGGGCCGGGCCACGCTGTACCGGCGCCTGGCCCATTACGACGCGTCGAATCAGAGCCTGTGAGCTCGGGCCCAGGTCGGCTGGCAAAACGCCGGCCGCCGGCGGCGCGCCGAGCTCACACCTCGATCAGCCGCTCGGCGTGAAACTGCTGCAGGATCTCCAAGGCCTCTTCGTCGTGCATGGGGCTCACTTGGATGATCGCGTCCACGTCGCGCATTCCGTCGATCCGCGCCAAGACGTAGCGCTGTTTGGCGGACAGCCGCCGCAGCCGCTCCGACGTGGGATCGGCCACCAGGCGCGGAACCGCCGACCGGTCCAGCCCGGCGGTGGCGCGGGCTTGCAGCTGCTGGCGCAACTCGGAGACCTCCGGGGTTTGAGCGTGCTCGGGGCCCAGCTCGTCCAGGTACCGCAGCGCCTCGGAATAGCGTTCGTCCTTCAGGGCGCGATGGGCCCGGGCCAGGTGGGAAACCGCGTCGTCCGCCCGCAGGGGAAGCAGGGTATGCGAGGGCTCCCGGGGCGCGATGGCCCCGACCTGGTGCAGGTGGAGCAAGCGGGTGGCCACCTGGTAGTCCGTGGCGTGCAGGTCGAGGGTGATCGCTTCGATCGAAAGCCCGTGGCGAGCGAGCGCCAGGATCCGGCCGTCCAAGGTGTCCGGGCCGGCCCCTTCGGGCACCCGGTCTTCTTGCACGGTCAGGACCCACCGGGCGTCGGGGAAGAGGCTTTGGTAGCTTTCCCACATCTGTTGGCGGGCCTGGCCCTCCCGGTGGATGTCGAGCAGGGGCACCTGCACCTCGATCTGGGGCCGGGCCTCTTCCGGCGGTCCGTCGTCGAAGGTGAACTCGCCTTCGTTCCACCGAAACATGTCGAGCAGGGACTCGGAGAGCTTCACCCGAAGGGTCTGAATCACCTGCTCCTCCGGTACGATGCCGATCATGACCAGGATTCGCCCGAGCAGGACCTTGGTCTCGCTCTGGGTCTGAAACGCCCGGAGGAGCTGGTCCTCGGTCAGAAGACCCAGGTGCACCAAGAACTGGCCGAAGTACTCTCGGGGGTCGTTCGATGCTGCCCGGATCACGGTGCCTTCGGATAGGTCGAAAGCCTTCTCCACCCGGCGGTTCCGGACCTCGAGGCGCCCGGTCATCCGCCGGTTGCCCAGCCAGACCACCAGGTCGGCCAAGGGCATCACGGACAGCGAACCCTGCAGCTGCGCCACCCGCGGAAGGTACTCCAATCTTGTGCGAGGGGCACCAATCTGGCTTGGGATGTCCATGGTTTGGCGTGCGGCAGTGGCAGGGCTGTCCCTGGTGGCGGTGCTCGCCTGCGTGGCCTGGGGCGTGGTGCGCTGGCAGCGGGGCGAGGGCGAGCTGGCGGCCCGGCTGCTGGAGGTGAAACCGGGTCCCGACTCGCCCCCGGACTTCGAGCTGCCGGCGTGGGACGGCGACCGGTGGAGACTGTCCTCCGCCGGCAACAAGGTCGTGATGGTGAATTTCTGGGCCACCTGGTGTCCGCCGTGCATCGAGGAAATGCCCTCGTTGACCCGGTTCGTGGAGCGCTTTCGCGAGCATCCGGACTTCGAGTTCGTGGCGGTGAGCGCCGACGACAGCTGGGAGCCGGTCCGGTCTTTTTGGGGCGAAGAGCCCCCGTTTCGGGTGGTCCTGGACCGAGAGGGTGAGCTGGCAGCCCGTTGGGGCACCCGCAAGTTTCCGGAGACCTTCGTGGTCCGAGACGGCCGCGTCCTGGGGTACATCGTCGGTCCCCGAGACTGGGACACCTGGTACGCCGCCAAGTGGGTCGAGTCCGTGCTGGGCGACGGCTGAGGCCGCCGATTCGTGGTGCCGGCGCTTCAGCCGATGGCCTGCAGGTGCCGGCTGAGTTCGTCGACGAGAGCCAGGCGCGCATCCTCGTCGCAGACTTCGAGGCCGTTTTCGCCCCGTCGCAAGATATCCTGATCCACCAGCCAGACGATCGAGGTGGTCAGTCCCGGTTGGGTCGCCGCTTCCGGGCGCTGGATCCGTCCTTCGAGCGCTTGCCGCTGAGCGGCCATCAGGGCCTGACGGATCAGCTCCGGCTGGCTCAAGGGCCTTTCGTGCAGCCGCGACAGGCTCTCGGCGGCCAGGCGGAGGCACTCGAAGAAGACCCCCAGGGTGCCTGCCAGTTGGACCACCTCTCGGTGGCCGTCGTTGTGCACTTCGAGGGTGGTCTCGGCGGCCCGCAAGGCTCCGACCCGCCGGACGGCGCCGCGACGTTCCAAGACCGAGAGGGCGTCGTCGAAGTTCTGGTCGAAATCGGCGTCCACCTTGAACGAGACCTCGTGTTTGAGGAGCTGGGAGATCCGGCGGGCCCGGGCCCGTACGTCCGGATCCGTGGACCGGGGCTCCAGGACCAGGGCCATGGCCACCACCGCGCAAGGCACGAAGTAGTGCAGGACGTTGTTTTTGTAGAAGTCCAAGGCGCTGCGGCCGGCGCTGTCGAACTGGTAGATGGTGGCGCCGTCGGGGGCCGGGGCCGTGCGCACCAAGCCGTCGGCTTCGAAGCGGCCCAGGGCCTCCCGGATGGCTTCCCGCCGGTGCTCGGGCTGCAGGGTGCCGGAGACCCGGGCCCCTATCTCGGCCAAGAACTGCAGGACCCGGTCCGCTTCTTCCACCAGCTCGTCCTCGCCGATACCCCGTTGGGTGCGGCTCAGAAGCGTCAGGGCCACCACCGAGGTGGGCGTGACCCGGGTGACCTCGTTGATCCCGTACACGATCCGGTGCCCGAGTTGGCTGGTGATCTGCCGGCGCCGGTGGGCGTCGTGCTCGCCCGGTTCGCCCGGGTGAAGGCCCCGGGCTTCGGCGAAGCGGGTGACCGAGATCGGGTCTCCGAAGTCCACGTAGACCCGGCCGTAGCGGGACCGGAGGACTTTCGGGCCCGACTTGATCAGGGCTTTGAAGTCTTCCCGCTTTTTCGTTTCGCCCGCGAGTTCCTTGGCGTAGGCCTTAGCCTCGACCACCTTTTCGTAGCCGATGGACACCGGAACGATCGACAGGTCGGGCACGGCGCCGTCGAGCACCGGGTCGATGCACATGCCGAGCATGCCGAGCCGGGGCCGGAGCAGTCGGCCGGTCCGGCTCCGGCCGCCCTCGATGAAGAACTCGATGGCGTGGCCGTCCTTGAGCAGCCGCCGGACATAGGCGGCGAACACCGCTGCGTAGAGTTTGTCGCCCTTGAAGCTGCGGCGAATGAAGAAGGCACCGGCCCGCCGGAAGACCGGTCCCATCGGAAAGAAGTTCAGGTTCTCGCCGGCGGCGATGTACGGCGGCATCATGCCTTCCTTGAAGAAGACCTGGGACAGCACGATGTAGTCGATGTGGCTCTTGTGGCTCGGCACCACCACCACCGGGCCCTTTCGCGCCGCGCTCCGGACCTTTTCCATGCCGTCTGGATCCACCGCGATGCCGTCGTAGATGCGGTTCCACAGCCAGTCGATGAACACGTCCAGAACCGACAGCCAGCCGTAGCGCATGTCGGCGGCGATGCCCCGGAGCATGGTCTGGGCCCTGGCCACGAGTTTCGTTTCCGAGCCGGATTTGTCGGCCAGGGCGCGGATCTGCTTTCGAAGCTGGGGCTCGTTGGTCACCTGTTGAATGGTGCGCTTGACCGAGCGATGGCGCGGTCCGGTACGCAGCTGCTCTTCGCGACCCAGATGGTGGAGGATCAGCCAACGCACTTTTTTGGCGATGACCGGGTCGGGCTGACCCGCTTCTCGACGCAAGGCGTCTTGCAGGTCGATCGGCGCTCCCACGTGAAACCGGGAGTCCTTGTGGTGCCACCAAAATCCCAGGAGCTCCCGCAGGTGCCCCGGAGCTTCCCGGTCACCGAAGACGTCGTCGACCATGCTCCGCTTCAGGGCGACGGCTCGCTTCGACCAAATCAGCGCCTCGGGGAGCAGCAGGATCGGTCGATCCATGGTCCGCTGGAGCTCGAGAAGCGACTCGACGTAGCTCTCCCCGTACGCCGTGCTCCCGGTGATCAAGGTATGGGGCTTGCGCAGGAACAGCAGGGCACTTTCTCGGGCCGAGACCCGCTCTACGAGCTCCCGGGAGGAGATCGAGTTTCGCGCGACCACGTGGTCGTGCAGCCAAGTGGGGAGCGGCAGATCCAGTTGCTCTAAAAGATACTGAATGTAAAGAGGGTCGACCAAGCGATGAAAGCGGAGGGTGTGGATCACCACGCCCTCCTGATGGGCTTTTCGCAGCCGGTCGATGGCGTCCTGCTGGACCAGGGTTCGTCCAAAGAACGGCTCGAGCAGGCGCCCCTGGATCCCTCGGCGGCGCTGGGGCACCCCCCGCCCCGGAATGGCCAAGGCCGAGGTCCGGTGAAGAGGCGGACGGTCGGTCATCGCGTCCGATTGCAGTCGCACCGCGTCAGGCCCGGGTCAAACGTTCCGATGGGACGCAAGCCTGGCCCAGGACCGCAGTTGGTGGTACCGTCCTGGCGCGGCGCGTCGAATGGCCGCGATGAATCATGCGCGCGTGGTGTCCGCACTGCGGAGCTCAAAACGAGTTCTCCCGGGCTCCGACCTCGGCGGTGGTGTACTGTCAAAAGTGCCGCAAGCCGTTCGGGGTGTCCTCGCTGCTCGCGAAGGCCCGCTCGGCCCAGGCGTCGCCGCAGCCCCGTCAGCCCTCCGAGACCGGCGGGCCCGAGGCCCCGCGGCGCCGGGCGTCCGCCTCCGCGCTGGCGGGCTCCCCTCCGGATTTCGGCGACGAGCCCTCCTGGGAGCAGGGCCCCGAATCCAAGCGTCGTCCCCGGCGGCCGGTCGGTCCCGTGATCATCCCCAAAAGCCGTACGCCGGCCCCCGGGCCCGGAACCACGGCCAAGCTGGTCTACCGCAGCCCGGACGGGCTGGTGACCGACTTCGAACTGGAAGACCACAATACCCTGGGGCGACACCCCAAAAATCGGATCCGCCTCAACGACCGGGAGATCTCGAAGGAGCACGCGGTCATCGAGCGGCGAAACGGCGAGTTCGTCATCAAGGACCTGAACTCCTCGAACGGCACCTACGTGAACAACCGCCGGGTGCACGAGACCGTTTTGCAGGACGGGGACGAGATCCTGCTCGGGTCCATGCGCCTGAACTGCGAGTTTCAGACCTCCGATGAGGAAAAGGGCGACGCCCGAAATCTGGTGACCATCCTGCCGCAAGATCCGGCGGGCTCGACCCACATCCACGCCAAAATCGAGGACCGGCAGCACGACTTCTTGCCGGTCGAGCAGGTCACGGACGTGGAGGTCCTGAAGCAAGACTACGAAAAGCTCCGTCTCACCCACGCCCTGTCCCGGCTCGGACTGACCACGGACCTCGGCAAACTGCTCGGCAGCACCCTGGACGTGGTATTCAGCATGCTCCCCGCCGACAACGCGGTGATCATGTTGGTCGACGAGGACACCAACACCCTCGTCCCCCACACGATCCGCCGCCGTCAGGCACATCAAGAGGACGAAGAGATCATCCTGTCGTCGGCCATCGTGAACGGAGTGGTCGAAGACCGGTCGTCGGTGCTCTTGTCCGACGCCTTCATCGATCCTCGATTTTCTGGTTCGCAGTCGATCATCGCCCAGGGGATTCGGGCCGCCATGTGCGTGCCCTTGGTCGCACACTCGAAAGTGCTGGGTATCTTGCATCTAGACACGCGCGAGCGGGTGGGGGCCTTCAACGAAAAGGACCTGCAACTTCTCAAGGCCATTGCCAACCAGACTGCCATCGCCATCGAAAACATTCGTTTGGTTCGACAGATCGAAGAAGAAGCCAAAACTCGAGGTCAGCTCTCCCGTTTTTTGCCGCCGCACGTCGTCGAAGAGATGGTCCAAGGCAAGGGGCGGACGATTCAAAAGGGTGGCCGCGAAGTCGAGGCATCGGTCGTCTTCTGCGACATACGTGGCTTCACATCCATGTCTGAAACCTCGGGCCCGCAAGAGGTCGTCGAGCTGCTGAACGAGTACTTCGAGCGGTTGGTCGAAGTGGTTTTCGCTCGCCGCGGAGTGCTCGACAAGTTCATCGGCGACGCGCTGATGGCGTCTTGGGGTGCGATCGAAGGACAGGTCTCGGAAGACCCGGTGTTCGACTGCGTGGCGGCGGCCATAGAGTTTCGCGATACGATCCGGGAGCTCAACGAAGAGCGAGACAAGCTCAACTTGCCGCGGATCCAGATGGGCGTCGGGGTGAATACCGGACGGCTGGTGGCGGGCTACATGGGCTCGAAGCGACGGCTCGAGTTCACGGTGATCGGCGACGCGGTCAACACCGCTTCTCGGATTTGCGGGATCGCCGGGGGGGACCAAGTGCTGATCAGCGAAGCCACCTACCGTCACGTAGCCGACCGGATCGAAGCCCGGTATCTCGGTACCCGAGAGGTGAAGGGCAAAGCGGAAGAGCTCGGGGTGTACGAGGCGCTGCGTCTCGGAGACGGGCAATGACCAGACGGCGCCAGGTGGTTCAGCGCTGTCCGAATTGTGCGGCCAAATACGACGTGGGGATCTACGTGTCGGGGCAAAAGGTTCGCTGCCGGCGATGCGGGATCAAGTTCGGGGTGCAGCGGGACGACACCCGGGTCGGGGGTGCGGCGGCCGCGAAGCCCGACGTCGCAGCCGGAGCTGGCGTAGCCCGAGAGGCGCCGGCGGCTCGGCCCGCCCACAAGCCGGCCCGGACGGCCGTCAACGACATCGCTCCCGGTACGGTGCTCCACGGGTTCGAGGTCACCTCGGTTTTGGGGCGCGGGGCCATGGGCACGGTGTATCGGGGCCGGCAACTGTCGCTCGATCGGCCGGTGGCGGTGAAGGTGATGAGCGCGGATCTGGCCAGCCAGCACGAGTTCGTGCTCCGGTTTCGGCGCGAGGCGGCGGCCCTGGCGGCCTTGAGTCATCCCAACGTCGTCGGGATCTTCGATCAGGGAAACGTGGAAGAGCATTGGTTCTTCGTCATGGAGTTCGTCGAAGGGCCCACCCTGCGGCGCCTCCTCTCCCAGAAAAAGCTCCATCTCGAACAGTGCCTGGACCTGGCGGTCCAGATCGGCCGGGGGCTCGACTATGCCCACGGAAAAGGTGTGGTGCACCGAGATCTCAAGCCCGAGAATGTTCTGCTGTGGGACAGCGGGAGCGGCTGGGTGGCCAAGATCTGCGACTTCGGCCTGGCCGACATCCTCTATAGCGACCGCTCCTACGTGAACCTGACCGGCTCACGGATCTCGATGGGCACGGTCAACTACATGGCGCCGGAGCAGCGGCAAGATGCAGGCCGGGTGGACCAGCGGGCCGACGTGTACTCCTACGCCGTGCTCATGTACGAAATGCTGACCGGTACGCTGCCGCTCGGTCGCTTTCCCGAACCATCCAAGCGAAACGGCAAGCTGGATCCCCGGCTCGACGGGGTGCTGATGCAGGCGCTCGAGCCCGACGCGCGCCGGCGACCGCCTCGCGTACAAGGCATACTCGAGGTTCTCGAAAAGATCGTTTGAAGAGCCCAGTTGGTCGCGGCGTCACTCCTCGTCCTTCAGGTAGCTCATGATCACCTCGTCGAGCGAGGGCTCGGACACCACGATTCGCGACTCCGAGTCCTTGGGTGCCGGCGTCTTCTTGCGCTGGGCTTCGAGCTTGGCCCGCTGCTTGGCCAGGGCTTCCCGGAGGGCCAGCGGATCCATTTCGAGCATGGTCTGGTCTTGGCTCGGTATGTGGCGCCGGGTCGGTGCGGGGCGCTTCGGCGGCGGCTGCGCGGGGCGGTTGCGGGCGTCGTGGACCTCGACCCGCCGCAGGCTCGGGGCTGCCGGCGGCGCCGAACTGGTCGGGCGATTTCGGATCTTGTTTTGCGCGGCGCGCAGGGCCGCGGGCAGCTGCATGTCCACCACCGTGTCCTGCGCCTGCACCGCGGGTCGCCGGGGCTTGGTGGGGGCGGCGCCTTCGCCGGAAGCGGCGGGTGTCACCTGGACCCCGAAGTCCGATGGCCGGCGTTGGGGTTGGGCGGCGGGAATGTCCTTTCGGGTGCGGACCGAGTCAGGGGCTTCGTGCGCCGGTGGGTGGTCGACCGTGGGCAGCTCGTCCGACTCCGGCGGTTCCACCGTCGGGCCTTCCAACCGGCGGATCGCCGGGCCGCTGGCCGGACCCGGATTCGGTGCCTCCGCACGGGCGGGAGGGGGACCCGGCGCGTGCCCGGGCGGAACGGGCAATGTGGTTTCCGGCGAGGATCCGGGCGGCGGGGCCCGTCCGGTCGTCCGAATGGTCTCGGTCGGGTCCGTGGCGCCGGGCCCTTCCCATTCTTCGAGGCTGCCGACGATCTCTTCGAACGCCACGTCGTCCATCAGGGGCGACGGCACGGGAGCGTTTCGCAGGACGCTGGTTCGGGCGACCGGATGGGGAACGGTCGGTGCCTCTCGGCGCAGCCGATCGGGCAGATCCGGCGGAGCTACCGGGAGCGATTCGGCGGCTTGCAGCACGCTGGCGGGAAGCTGCCGGTCCACTTCGGACAACGGTTCTTCGGGGGCGATTTCCGCACCTTCGGCGGTGAAGGAGGCGATTCGGTGGTCGAGTTCGCCCCCGACCAGCTGCTTGAGAAGTCGCTTGTGTTGCTCCTGCATCCGCTGCTTCACGTGGTGTGCGCGCGCAGATTCGTCGGGTTGGACCAGCAGGTCGTCGTATGGGGTCCGTTCGACCGCGACCACGTGGCCGCCGATGAAGACCTGGGTCACCAGCACGGGCTGCTGCAGCCCATTGTCTTCGGTCTGCACGTGAAAGAGCCGCTCGCGGTATCGAATGTTGTGGTTGAAGCCCGGGAGCATGCGTCGCCCCGGCTCACCGTAGCTGCAAACATTTGTGGTTGCCAGAACCCAGAGCCGATGGGAGCATTTGGGAGGTTCGGGGAATCATGGTGTCGAAGCAACGGTCCGCCCGGAAAGCCTTTCCAGGAACGGAACCCCCGACCGATTGGACCGACCTGCCGGCCCAGCCTCTGCCCCCCGACCCCAGCGAGCGCGGCGAACCGGAGCCCGGCGTCGATGCACCGATCATGCTTCTGCCGGTGGGGCGCATCGACGTGACCCAATTCGAAGCGGTGCGGGCCCCCCTGCAGGAGTGCTTTGGCCGGGCGGTCGAGGTGGGCATGCGCCTGCCGGTCCCCAAGTACGCCTACAACCCGAACCGAGGGCAGTATCACTCGGCGGCGATCATGAAGCGGATCGAAGAGGCCCGCTCCACCGACTGGGACGCGGCCATCGGGGTCTCGCAGGAAGACCTGTTCGTGCCCGAGGTTCCCTTCATCTTCGGTGAGGCCGACCGCTCCACCCGCACGGCCCTGCTCAGCTTGGCGCGGTTGCGTCCAGACGGGGGCGTCCCCGAAGCGCGGGACGACGTGCTTCGCCGCCGTCTGATATCCGAGGCGATACACCAGGTCGGACTGCTGCGGGGCCTGGCCCATTGCCCGAACAATCGCTGCGTCATGTTCTACGCGGCCTCGGTCCTCGAGATCGACAAGCGCGGCGCGGCGCTGTGCGCCA
>DAPKRQ010000198.1:0-46623 GCA_031800475.1 Myxococcales bacterium LLY-WYZ-16_1 | reverse complement strand
GCGGGGATTCTGCTAGGGCGGCGACATGGGAGTGTCAGGGCTGGCCCTCGTGGGGTGGCTGGCGACAGCTGGGCCCCTCCAAAGGGCGACCGAGCAGGTTCCGACCCAGATCCAGGGGGCGCCGGTGGCGCTGGCCTTCGTGGTGGGGGACCTCAGGCTGCTGGCCGGGCAGTGGCGGGAGCGGCTGGAAGGCAAGCGGGGGATCGAGTTGGTGGATCGCCTGCTCGACGCGGACGCCCCCGCTCGGTTGGGACTCGACCCGGCAGACTGGGTGAATTCCTGGGCGCCGCTGCTTCGACCGCAGGACGGGCCCGTCCCGGTGACGTTCGCCGTCGGCGGGACCCCAGATGCGCCCTGGGTCGTGCTGTCCGCCGCGGCATCGCCTGGCGTGGTCGATCGCCTGGTCGAGGCTCAACCTCTGCCCGAGCTTCGTTTCGAACGAGGCGAGGCCGATGCTGCCGTGCGACTCACCGGCCTTCCGGTGCCGGTGGCCGGGCGCTATGAGGACGGCTGGCTCCGATTGTTCCTGGGGCCCGAGGCGCTCTCGCTCGAAGCGACCGGTCTGGTCCTGGGCCCGCTTGCAGGCGGGCCCACCGAGAAAGCGACCACAGCCGTCGTGTGGGACGGCACCAGCCCCATCGCTCGCGGCCTTCGCGAGCAGGCGACCGACGAGACCGACCGAACGCTGCTGTCGGTTCGCCGAGTCACCGTCTTGGCCGGGCAGGCCGACGCCCGAACCGATTGGGTGACGGCGCGGGTCGACCACCCGCAGCTCGCCCTGATCTCGCCCTTTTTGACCGACGGCGTCGAACGCACCGGCGCCGCCGACGTGTGGGGACCCCGTGCCCGGAGCATGGTCGACGTGTCCGTCCCGGCCGGTTGGCTTCACGCGGCCCTGGACGGCCTGCAACCTCCGCCCCGAGTGGCCACCGCTCTGAAACGAACGGATGGAAGGCTCGGATTCGCCTCATTCGAAGGGATCGCGGACTGGGGGATCGCCTTCGGATTCGACTCGAACGAGTCGGCAGAAGCGGCCGTTCCCGCGGTCCGAGGGTGGCTGCGCCAGGCGTCCGGAAAGCTCGCGCCCAAGCTGGCAGATCTGATCCATCCGAATGCCGGTCCATCCTTCTCGATCCGCCCCGCGCCGGATCTCGCCGGCCTGCAGTGTGCCGCGGTCGACGACCGCATCGTCATTTGGCCGCAGGCCATGCGGACCTTTTCGGAAGAAGCGACGGGCACACCCTTGCGCACGGCGCGGGTCTCCGAGTTTCTTCGACGGCCGTCTCTGCTCACGTCGTACACCATGGTCGGCACGGATCCGATGCTGCTGTCCCTGTATCAGTGGTTTGCGGCGGTGTTGCCCGCCGTCCCCGAGGTCGATGCGGCCGCAGACGATCTGCCCGACTGGTTGAAGGCGCCGTGGCGAGACTTCCTCGCCGGGCTCCCTCGGGCACTCGCACTGGCCCAGATTCAGTCCATGTTCATCTACGACATGGGGGCGCGGCTCGACATTCGAGGGACGAGCATGACGCTCGACTTCGTGATTTCGGAGCTCTGAGATGCGCGCGCTTTCGCCCATCGTCGCGATCTCGTTCCTGCACGGCTGCAGCACGGGCGGGGGTTCGAGTGCCCGGGTCATCGACGCAGAACGCGCCCGCCAAATGTACGTCGAGGCGGTCGACCTTCGGATGAAGGGAAATCTGGAAGGTTCGCAAGACATCTTCCTGAAGCTCGCTGCTGACGCGCCCGACACCCGAGCGGGGCGATTGGCCCGTTCCATGACCACGTCCGGGGCCGATGTGCTCGCGGTTTGGACCGCCGCCGGCATCGTGGCGGCCATCGCCGTGCCGAACTTCATCCGGTATCAGCAGAGGTCCAAGCAGGCGGTGGCACGCGCCATCGCCGGGCGGCTTCGGCAGCAGCTGGAGCGCCACCGGGTCGAGCGAGGATCCTACGTGGGCGCGCTCGCCGGCCACGCGGCCGACCCCAACTGGGTGCTGGTGGCCGGTCCGGACCGCCTCCTGCCGGACACGCCCGAAGCCCGGGAGCTGCTGGCCCGCGCTCGGCCCACCCTGAGGACCTTCGAGGCCGAGCCCTTCGTGCGCCGGCGGGCCTATCGCCTGATCTTGATCGCCGACCTGGACGACGATCCGGGCCTGGACCTGTGGATGATCGATTCCCAGGCCGATGCCCCGACCCACCTGTCCGACGACGTGGGCGACTGACCGTTTTCTCATGGGGCAGCGTCCTTTGGACGCACCGTGCGACCGCGCACTTCTTGAACCCCTGCACCCAGCAAGTAAGCTCCCGCCCATGCCCTCCACCTCGTCGGCGCATGCCGACCCCCCGACCGGCCCTCGGAGCCGACGCCGCTGGGGGATCGTGGTGGTCGGGCTCCTGCTCGGGGGAGCCGCAATTTGGTTTTTGGGGCCCGAAGACGCCCGGCCAGAGGGGCCGCGCTATCTGACCGCACCGGTCGAGCGACGCCAGGTCGTCCAGACCGTCGAAGCCACGGGCCGGCTCGTCCCCGCGAATCCCCGGGTGGTGCTGGCCCCGGTCGAGGGGGTGCTCGAGACGATCCACGTAAGCGCTGGAGACCGGGTCGAGCGGGGTCAGGTCCTGGCGCAGGTCACCGCGGGTGCCTCGCAGGGCGCATTGCGGGCTCGAAGGGCCGCGCTCGCCTCGGCCCGTGCGGCCCTGTCGCGGGCAGAGTTGGAACTGGGGCAAGCCCAACGCCGCCTCGCCCGGCTCGAGCGGTTGAAAGCCGGGCAGCGGGCCAGTCCCGCCGAGTTGGAAGAGGCACGGGCCCAGGTCGAGCAGGCCGAAAGCTCGGTCCAGGTGGCGAAGGCCGAAGTCCGGGTCGCGAAGGCCGAAGCTCGCGAGGCCGCGGCTCGAGCCGAGGGTGCGGTGACGGCTTCGGCCGACGGGGTGGTCCTGCGGGTTCGGGCCGAGCTCGGGGCCGCCGTGGGCCCCTCCGGCCCCACGTTGTTCGAGTTGACCGGCAGCCTGGATGCCCTCGAGATCGAAGCCCAGGTCAACGAAGCCGACATCGCCACCATCCGCGAAGGCCAGCCCGGGACCTTTCAGGTCCGGGCCCATCCCGGGCGAGACTTTGATGCCGAGGTTCGGCGCGTGGGGGTCTCGGCCGAGGAGGTCGATGGGGTGGTCAGCTTTCCGGTGTGGCTTCGCGCCGAAAATCCGGAGCGGCTGCTGCTTCCCGGCATGAGCGCCACCCTTCGGTTCGAGGTTCGCCGGCGGGAGGGCTTGGCGGTGCGGGAAGCGGCGCTCCGTTTTCGACCGGAAGGCGCGGGGGACGCCCCACCCCGCAGCCGGGTGTTTCGGGTGACCGATGATGGGGTCGCTCCGGTGAACGTCGTAACGGGGCCCTCGGATGGCGTGTTTGTCTCGATAGAATCTACACAAAAGGGTGTGCTGAAAGAAGGCCAAGCCGTGGCCGTGGGTGTGATGCGGCCCGGTGAGGCTGGCGGCGGTGGCTTGTCTCTCGGGGGCGGGTCGTGAGCACGCCGGTGGTCCAGGTCGAAGGCCTGATGAAGCGTTACGGCGACGCAGAAGCCGGCGTTCAGGTGCTGCACGGCGTGGACCTGTGCATCCGCAAGGGAGAAGTCGTGGCGTTGTGCGGCCCCTCTGGGTCTGGCAAGTCGACACTCCTCAACCTGCTGGGGTGTTTGGATCGACCTACGGCCGGGATCTATCGCTTGGAGGGAAGGGATGTATCCCAGCTCGACCGCACCGCCCAAGCTCGGGTTCGGCTTCACTATCTCGGGTTCGTGTTTCAGTCCTTTCACCTGCTCCCCGAAGCCACCGCCCTCGAGAACGTGGCCTTGCCGCTGCAGTACAAGGGCGTCTCTTCCCGCGAACGGGATGGTATGGCGTCGAAGATGTTGGAGCGCGTGGGGCTGATGGACCGCTTGGATCACCGCCCGAACCAGCTATCCGGAGGACAGAAGCAGCGGGTTGCCATCGCCCGGGCCTTGGTGACGAAGCCGAAGCTCCTTTTGGCCGACGAGCCCACGGGAGCCCTCGACAGTCGCACCGGGTCCGAGGTCTTGCGCCTGCTGGACGACCTGCACCGCGAAGGGGATCTGACGGTGGTGTTGGTGACCCACGACCCGGAGGTCGCGGCGTGGGCCCACCGCCGCGTCGACTTGTTGGATGGACGGGTGGTTTCGTCTGACCCGGCTCCGTCGCCCTCCGAGGAGTTCCGCGAGGACCGGGCGTGACAGGCGCCGAGGCGATCCTGCTCGGCTGGGTTTTCGCCCAAGCCGGGGGTGCCGCGGGGGCTGCTGCGGCTGCTGAACCCGGAGCCCCTCGGTCCGAAGCCGGCGGGGGCCGGGGCCGGGTGCTGTCGTTGAGCGAGGCCCGGACCCTCGCCCTGGGAGGCGAGGCGGCCGAGGCGGCCCGGGCCCGGATCCGCGCCGCCGCGGCGCGGGTCGAACTGGCGCGCTCGCGGCGGCGTCCCCAGCTGGAAGTCCGCGCCGACGTCTCGGCGTCCCCAGGCGGGGAGCTGCTCGAGATCCAGGCCGACGACCTCGACCCCGACGCGGAGCCGGGCTCGGTGTTCATCTCGGGCACGCGGGACATCGACCAAGCCCGGGCCGCGATTCCGTTGGTTCGCTATCGGTCCGAGCTCGCGCTGGACTGGAACCTTTTCGATTTCGGCAAGACGGGAGCGGCCATCGACGCCGCCGAAGCGGTGCGGGGCGCTCAAAAGGCATCGGCCCGGGCGGACCAGGCCGAACGGCTGCACACGGTGGACGCAGCCTACGTGGCCTGGGTGGCTGCGTGGGAGCAGACCCGGTTGGAGCGGCAGGGGCTCGACCGACTCGAAGCGCGCCTCGAGTCCCTCGAAGGCCGGGTGCGGGTGGGGCTTTTGCCCGAAAGCGCCCTGGGTGCGTCCCGGGCAGAGGTGGCGGCGGCTCGACTGCGACTCGCCGAGTCGGAGCAGTTGCGAGATCAGGCGCGCCTTCGTTTGGAGAGAGAGCTTCGGACGCGACTGCCTGCGTTCGAGCCAGATCGATCGGTGCTCGAGTGGGGGAAGGCGGCATCGGCTTCGAGCGCAGGCCGAAGCCAAATCGTTGCGAACGAAGACACCGAAGAGAATCAAGAAGATGGAACGAAATCCGCCGCCGGAACGGAGCCAGGCCCGCCGAACGTGACCGGTGCACCGATCGATTCGATCGACGCCAGAGTACGCGCGGTGCGGGCCCGGGCCGAAAGCGCCCGGGCCGACGCCCGCGCCAACCGCAGCCGACCCAGGTTGGGTGCCGAGGCTGTGGTTGGCGTCCGCGGCCAGGACATCACGGCGCTCTTTCCGCTGTACCGGGTGGGACTGGGCATCGCCTGGCCCTTGTGGGACGGCGGCGCATCCAAGGCCCGGGCGGAGGCTCGCGTGGCGGATGCGCGCGCCCTCGATGCCGAGCGCCGGCGGTTGGAGGCTGAGCGGGCTCAGGTCCGCCGGCAGCACGACCTGTCGCTT
The DNA here is from genome assembly GCA_031800475.1 of Myxococcales bacterium LLY-WYZ-16_1. Classification (GTDB taxonomy): domain Bacteria; phylum Myxococcota; class Kuafuiibacteriia; order Kuafuiibacteriales; family Kuafuiibacteriaceae; genus Kuafuiihalomonas; species Kuafuiihalomonas phototrophica. The sequence goes on along the minus strand of DAPKRQ010000198.1, from coordinate 41,126 downwards.
CGTCATGCCCGCCGGCGAGCGCGGCTCGCCGCCGAGTGGGTTCGCGTGACCGCAGAGCATCTGAATGACGTGGAGGCCCGCTACGCGGAAGCATCGGCGACGGCCGACGAGCTGGCTCGCGCCCGCTCGGCCCACCGGCAGGCCCGAGGTCAGCTTTTGCGGGCTCGAGTGGACCGAACCGAAGCGTTCTTGGGGCTGTGAACAGCATGTGGCCTTCGATGATCAAGCTGGCCCTGCGCTCCCTGCTTCGAAAGCCGGGACGTACCGGCCTCACGGTGCTGAGCCTGGCCATCGGCGTCGCAGCCTTCATTGCCGTGGTGGCGTTCGGCACGGGAGCTCGCAGCGCCGTCCTCGCCCAGTTCGAAAACCTGGGGGTGGACCGGTTGAGCGTGACCCGCAAGGTGCGCCCCGGGGCGGTGAACCGGCCTTTGACCCTGGACGACGTGCGGGCCTTGAGGCTCGAGGCGGTGGGGATCGACCTGGTGGTTCCCGTGGTCTTTCAGCGGAGCTTCGTCGCCCACGAAAAGGAAAGTCACCCGACCACCATTCAAGCGACCCACCCGGACTACTTCGAGATGCACGGACTCGACTTCGCCGTCGGCGGAACCTTCGACGACCTCGACATGAAGTCCAGGGCAAAAGTGTGCGTGCTCGGCGCGACCCCGGCCCGGGTCTTGTTCGGAGGGAGCGAGCCGGTAGGCCGTCGCATCACGGTCGCGGGTGTCATGCGCTGCCGGGTGGTCGGGGTGCTGGCCAGTCGGGGGCGGACCGTGTCGAGTCGCGACCTGGACGACCTGGTCTTGATGCCCCACTCGACGTATTTCACCTTTGTTCGCTCCAAAAGACCCACCTTTGCTGCGTTGGACGTGCGCCCCGAGCCCGACTTGCCGAGGGGCAGCGCGGTCGATCAGATCACCCGGACCCTCCGCCGAACCCATGGGCTCGAAGCGGGGGACCGCAACGACTTCCGCATCGAAAGTCCGGACGATGCCATCCAGGTGGCCGACGAGGTCGCCACGATCTTGACCCGTCTGCTGGCCGGGATCGCCGCCGTGTCGTTGATCGTCGGCGGGATCGGGATCATGAACATCCAACTGGTTGCGGTCGCGGAGCGGATCCGAGAGATCGGAATCCGCTCTGCCATCGGCGCCTCGCCCCGTCAGATTCTGACCCAGTTTCTGATCGAAGCGGTCCTGTTGGCCGGGATCGGAGCGTTCATCGGATGTGTCATCGGTGCCGCCGTCGCGGTCGCGGTGGCCCAGGCCATGCGTTGGGATCAGTCCATCCCCGTTGCTACGGTCGGATTGGCGCTCTCGTTCGGTCTCGGGCTCGGGGTCGGCTTCGGCTATCTTCCGGCCCTCCGGGCCGCCCAGCTCGACCCGATCGAAGCGCTGCGGCGGGAGTGAGGTGCGTCGCGGGTCGAGATCGCCGTCACGTGCCCGCCCAAAATCCATCCAGACGAAATCTGGGTCGAGAGGGAAACCGCGCCCGGAGCCTCCCCGATGGCCCGGCGTGAAGGCGCGCAAGCGCGGCCCGTCGCTGGACGATGCCGCTCGCCGGACCGAAACTGTCGCCATGAGTCTGACCGCCGCGACACTGCTCAGTGCCACCCTGGTCGGCACACCCTGGTATGCTCGGGACGCCTGCCTGGAGGGGCTTCGAACCGTACATACCCAGGACTTGGAGGCGGGACGCGCCGCCATCGAGGAGCTGTCGAAGAGCAAGGACCTGGACCTTCGCCTGTGCGGGTTGTGGCTCGAAATCCCGTTCGGCAACGCCGAGTTGGTCCTGAATGGCCGAAGCGAAGAATGGCGGGATCGGCGCGAAGAGCGCCTGAAGGCTCTGTATGGCGTCGCTCGAAAATATGGCTCTCGCCGGGGCCCCGAATGGACCGACCTGATGATCGAGGCCCGCATGCGCCGCGCCCAGGTGTTGGCGCAGCGAAAAGAGCGCCTGAAGTCGATGCAGGAAGCCCGGGCCGTGGAGCGAGCCCTGGCGGAGCGGAATCGCCCGGATACGGCCGTTCGGGCCTATACCGAGGGGGCGGTGGACCTGGCGGTTGGCCAAGCCGCGTGGGGCCTGCGCATGCTGCTGTCGGCGGCTGGAATCGACGGCGATCCGGACCGAGGAAAGCGAACGCTGGAAGCCCTCGCTCGAGGAGAAACCGTCTACGCCACGGAGGCGCTGATGCTCCTGGTTCAGTTGAGCCGGAAGCAGCATGGCGGGTCGGATCCCCGAACCCTCCGGTATGGGGCGCGCCTGGTTCGGCGGCATCCGGACAGCCCTCAGTTCGTCTACGACCACGCCGACAACCTGCGAAAGGCGGGACGCTGTGCCGAAGCGCTCGAACTCCTGGCTCCGTTTCGTGCTCGGCTCGAGGAGGATTCCCAGGCTTGGAGCCCCAAAGTCCGCCGAAAGCTCCACGGCCTCACCGCCCGCTGCGCCTTGGCCGTGCGCGACTACCCACTGGCCCAGCAGGCCCACGCTCGGGCTCGAGCGCAAGATCACTGGGCCCTGACCGATGCGCTGCGGGCCGTGGCCGACGCGCTGGCGCAGCAGAGTTGAGCCGCAAGCCGAACCACGGCAGACGCGAATCGGGCGGCAGCCGAGGCGGCCACCCCGCCCATACCCCCAACGGAATCGCGCCAGCCGGCCCCGGCCCCCGTCGCGAACCGAATTCCCTCGCGGCCTGGCGAAACGGGGGCCGGGCAACGCTCCGCCCCCGGCCGCGGCAGCCCGGGGGCCACGCGTGCAGCCCGCCTCCGGCGCAGCGCCGGTCAGGAATCGCCGAACAAGGACACGACCTTGCCGCGGGCCGCGCCGCGGACCGGACGGGATTCGGACCAACGGGGATGCTCCGCCCCGTAGCGGTTCAGTATGGCCGGCGGGCGCATCAGACCCAGGGCGGCCACCGTGGCGTGCACCGCGGTCCACTCGGTCAGCATGCGCGCCTGCTCCCGAAACCCGAATTCGGGCCGGCACAGGGCCCGATGTCGGCGCGCCCGCTCGAATGCGGCGTAGTAGGCCTCGATGACCCGAGAAGGCTCGGATCGGGCCCGGGCGTTCCGGGCCGCGGCTTCGGCAAGCCAGCGCCGGCGGCTCGGTTGCTCGAGGAGCGCCAGGACTTCGGCACCGAACGCGGCGTCTGCCGTGTCGGTGTCCGGACCGGGCGGAAGCAGCAACCCATCCTTTCCCGAACTCACCTGCTGGGCCACGCCTGCCTCGTCGTCGAAGGCCACAACGGGCAAGCCGCAGTACATGGCCTCGCTCACCACCTGACCGTAGGTTTCGGACATGGACGCGTAGACGAACAGGTCGGCGTGGCTGTACCAGGAGCGGACCTCGGTCACCGGGACCTCGCCCGGAAAGAACACCCGGTGCGCCACGCCCAAGCGGGCCGCCTGTCGCTTGAATGCATCGTGATCCGCACCGTCCCCCACGAGTGTGAGCGTCACTTCGTTCGATCGGGGCGCCACGTGTCGGGCAAAGATGTCGATGATCCGACCGACTCCTTTTTCTCGCACCAGTCGGCACAGGACGAGCAACCGACCTCCCGGCTTCGCCAGTGGGGAGAAGGGGTCCTCTCCCGGCTCCGAGGCCGCGACCCGAGGATTGACGGGGCGGGGGATGACCTGGATCGGCACGTGCACACCACGTTCTCTCCAGTAGCGCTCCAGGCCTTTGGACAGCACCACCAGGCAATCCGACTGGTTGAAGGCCCGCACCGACGCCTGCTCCGCGAAGGTGGCCAAGGTGAACCGAGCGAGCCGTTGGGCCGTGGGGTTTCGGCTCAAGGCCTCCGGCAGCAAGGCGTCGTACAGCCGCGCCAGCATGGTGGTGTTGACGCAGACCAAAGGCACGCCCTGTCGGTTTCGCAGCCAGACGCCGGCCTCCATCAGCTTCGATCCGGTCTGGCCCACCAGCACGTCGAAGTTCTGAGCCTCGAGCTCACGCAGGGCGTCGGGGCTGGGGAAGGGGAGGTGAAAGCCCGGTTGGGAGCGGATGGGCAACGAGCGAAGAAGCACCCGCCGGGCGGGCAGCTCCTCGGGGGGACAACTCGGATCCCGGGCCCCTACCAAGGTGACGGCATGGCCCCGGCGCCCGAACTCGGAGTGCAGGAACTGGGCGGCGAACGTCGAACCGGTGGCGTAGGGGACCCGCAGGTAATCGTTCAGGATGCCGATGTGCCGGCAATCTAAGGGCGGATTGGGCGCACGGGGCTCGGGCCCTGGACGCGCCAACGGGTCGGATGCCGTCATGGCCCTGCCGTTCGTAGGCACAATGAGTGCCATCTGCGAACCCAAAAACTGGTCGCAAAACCCCGGGTTTCAGCCCCTTGACGGACCGGAAAACCCCAGGTCTCCACTTTCAACGTGCCGGGGCAGATACACTGTGGCGCTGAGACCACACCCGGGCGGGCTCCGGGCCGTCGCGATAAAACGCGAACAGGTCCCGAAAGTGGTCGTCCAGGCTGCGCAGGTCTCGGGCCCGGGCGCGGCAGGCCTGGCGCAGGCTGTCTAGGTCTCGGCTGAGCAACCGGCGGACCGCTGCGGCGCAGCCCTCCGGATCGCCGGCGGGATAGGTCTCGCCCACCCGAGCGTCCGCCAGGTCTCGTGCGCCACCCCCGTCGGGCACCACCACCGGAGTCCCGGCGCACAAGGCTTCGGCCACCACCAAGCCGTAGGTCTCGGCGGCCGACCCGTGCAGCAGCCCATCGGCCGTGGCCAGCGCCCTGGCCAGCTCTGCCCGATCTCGGGTGTACCCGGCCACCACCGCTCCGGGGGTCTCGGCCGCCAAGGCCTCGATGCGGGTCCGTTGGGGACCGTCGCCGTACAGCACAAACGCTACGGGAAAAGCCCGGTTCAGCCGCTGGACGGCTTCGAACAAGGTCGGCAGCCGCTTTTCGGGATGGTGGCGGGAGACACCCACCATCAGGTAGGCCGTCGGGGGCATGCCGGCCCGCTCGAGCAAGCCTTGCCGAAGGCCCTCGTCCCGCAACGCTTGCCGGAAAGGCTCGGTCTCGATTCCGAACGGCACCGCGTGCACCCGCGGCACCCCGAAGCCGTCCAGGCGGGTTCGAAGCCAATCCCCCGCCACCACGGTGGCGTCGAAGCGGCCGGCCAGATTGCGAAGATAGCCCCACGTGGGGGCGAAAGCCCGGTCGATCCACGGCGCGGGCAGCCATCGGTCGAACACGCTGTGACCGAAGACCGCCACCGGGTCTTGGTGGAAAACGAGCATCCGGCGGGCGCTGCGGCCCCGCCATCTCGCCACGATCCAAGCGCCCCCGTACACCGATGAGGCTTCGACCACGTCGGGTCGCTCTCGATCCAAGAACTGGTGGATGCGCTTTTGCCGGACATGCAGCCGGTAGCGCGGATCTCCGGGCACCGGTGGACTCGCCACCCACACCACCCGGCCCCCACCCGGACGGACCTCCTCGCAGTCGTGGGTGCCGGGGGCGACCACGACCATCTCGTGACCGGCCTCGGAGCCGGCACGGAGCTTGTGGTCGATATAGGTTTTCACCCCGCCGCCCTGCTCGGCGTAGAACTCGGCGACGTCGACGATCTTCAACCCGGGTGTCGGTTAGCGCACCGGGCCCGCGTCGGCGAGCCCGATTTCCGCCCGGGCTCGGTGGGATCAGGCGGCGAAGCGCCGGCCCCGGGCGGGGTCCTCTGGCCAGTCCGGGTCCATGCCCTCGAAATAGGCGTCCACCAGGGCCCGGACATTCAATCGTCCCCCCATTTCGCCCAGCAGGGAGACGAGCCCGAAGTTGATCCGGTTCAGGAAGACCGCGTCGTGTGGCATGTCGAGCTTGAAGAGGTTCGCGTTGTTCGTGAACATCTTTCGAAAGGTCTCCTGGGGCCTGAACTGAGCGAAGTCGAAGACTTCGTCGCTCAGGTACGGTGTGTAGAGGTACCGCATCAAGTCGCGGAACGCCTCCGGATCGTAGGTGCCCGGCCCCTTCACGAAGCCGAGCCGTGTCGCCAATCGACCGATCTCGTCCCGATCGTCCGAATAGACCGCTTTGCAGAGGGCAATCCACATGTCGAGCCGCTCTGGATCGAATCGCCGGCAGCATCCGTAGTCCAAAAACACCACGTGGCCATCGTCGGTGAACAGATAATTGCCTGGATGGGGATCGCAGTTGAAGAGACCGTCCATGTAGAACGAGCCGAGATAGAATCGATAAAAGGTGTGGGCGACCCGTTGCCGCTCGGCGTCGTCGGGGTTCCCGTGCAACCACTCGTAGTATCCCCGGCCCTCATGAAAGGTGGTCACCAGGACCTGCTCGGCGCTCAAATCCTCGTGCACCTCGGGGACGACGATGACCGGGTGCCCAGTGAAGCGATTCCTGTACGCCGTCTGGTACGCCGCTTCCTTGCGGAAATCGCACTCGTCCAAAAAGCGCTGCTCCAGCTCGCTCATGATCGCTTTGGTGTCGGTCGAAAACGACATCATGCGCTGGACGAGATTCAGAACTTTCACGTTCTCGAGGTCCGCGCGCATCGCTTCGGACATGCCGGGGTATTGGATCTTGACCGCGACCGCCGTGCCGTCCGGAAGAACGGCGCGGTGTACTTGCCCGATCGACGCAGCGGCGATCGGCGTTTCGTCCAGATCCTGGAACACGTCCTCGGCCTTCCGTCCGATGTTCTCTTCGAAGACCTGACTCATGACCGACCACGGCATCGGGTTCACATCTCGCTGCAGCACCGACAGCACCCGGCGGGCTTCCGGAGGCAGGGCGTCGTCCAGATAGCTGAGCATCTGGCCCAGCTTCATGGTGACTCCGCGCATTTGAGAGAAGGTCTTGAGCATCTCGGTTGCGATACCGACGCCCGCTTCGTCCTTCGATCCCAAGGCAGAACGCGCTCGGTCGGCGACCATCGCCCTTCCGCCGGCCAGCGCCAGCTTTCCGAGTTGGGTCGCTCTTCCGAGACGACCGGTCGATAGCTTTTCGAGCGAACCTCCCATGGCTTTCGCCAGGGCTTTGCGGGTGCGGCCGCTGCGGCTCGAGTCCAGTTGGGGTTTCAGGTGCGGGGGTAGATCGTCGGCGTCGCCAGCCACCCGGCCACCATTCGTCGCACGGACCCCGGACGCAACCCCCAGAACCCGGACCTGCCAGGTGGGGACTTTTCTGCGCCTCCCAGACCGAGGCCCATCCACCCCGATGGGCGGGACCCGCTGAAGCCCTCCGTTTCGAGCCGCTTCATCGTTGCGCTTCAGCGAGTCCCTGTCTCGGCGCCATCCTCGTCGCCGCGGCCCACCTCCCGGAGTCCCAGGAACCTCCCGTCCTCCCAGCCCATGTGCCCTCTATCGGGACGGAGGCGGGCCGATCGGTAAAATGATGGGGTCAGAACCGTCCCAAGCGGTGGGCCAAGACCAAACAGTCCATGGCTACCGCCACCACGGCGTGCAGGGCCGCACCGCCCCAGACCGAGCCACTCCCGAGGCTGAGTGTTCCCAACACCAACCCGGCCACCACCGAGCCGAGCACTTCGGCCGGGGGCTTTCCGTAGTGGACCATCATGTATGGCACCACGCTGAAGTAGATCGCGCCAAAGCCGAAGCGGTGCTTGGTTCCGTGAATGAGAAAGCCGCGAAAGAAGAATTCCAGCGCCACGAACTGACCGGCGTACATGGCCTCCCAAGACCAAAAACCGGGCCACAGGGGCTCGTCCGCTCCCACGGGATAGAATGGGTACTTCCTCATGAAGCCGGGCTGGTAGGAAGCGAGGATCACCACCGGTGCCAACAGGGCCGCCAAAACCCCGTAGAGGGTCCAGTCTCGGGTCCGCGGGAGGGCCCAGCCAAAGTCACGCAGTCGAGCCCGCAGGAAGACCTTCACCACCAGGACCGGAATCGCCAGGTAGACGGCCAGGCGGGTCAGGCTCCAGAACACCCGGCCGTTGAACTTGGCGTTCTCCCCGTGCCGCAGCCAATCGATGAAGGCCTCGGCTGCGTTTGGCAGCCCCACGGCTTTCAACAGATCGCTCCAAGGACCGAGCCGGTAGGTCGACCCGAAGGTCCGGAGCAAGAACAGGCAGGCGAGGCCGGTGAGGACCACCGCAAACGTGCGCCGATCGGGGCGGGACGGGTCGACCTCGTTCCAATGGAGCCGGCTTTCGGCATTGACTCGCCTCCGGGTCTCGACCACGTGGCTCTGCCACCAGGACCGCAGGCTTGGCATCGATGTTGGGTGCCCGGGCGCTCGGTGCCGTGTCAACGGGAGCCGGTGAGCTCCCCCGCCCCGAGCCGCCGGACGCGGGCTCCGCGCTGCCGGAGCAACGCCGGAAGGCCATTGGGTCCGACCATGTGGCCGGCTCCGGCCACCACGAGGCTCACAGAGGGCTTTTCGAGGAGTCTCAAGGTGAAGTCCGCGAACCGGAGGTTTCGGTCGTCCAAGATCCGCTTTTTCAGCTGCGGATACCCCTCGAACTCGCTGACCAGGAGCGCCTGCAGCGCATCCAGATCTCCGTTGCGATACGCCCGCTCCAAATCGTCGAAGGACTGGGACTGTCCGGTGCGAAGCTGCTCCGATAGCATCCGCTCTTGAAGCTCCAGGCTCAGGTCCGCGAACAGTCGCAGCTGAGACTCGGCGGTCTCCATGTACCTCAGCCGCTTGTCGCGGGCCGTGGCCCGGGACTGCACCAGCCCGTCGATTCCCGTGCGATCCGAGTATCCCTGGGCGTCGAGCTCCGTGGCCATCAGCAGCATGGACACGGTCCAAGGCGCGAGGCGCTCCACCACGAAGCGCGGCAGACCGAGCTTGGCCAAACGGGGCTCGAGCCGCTTCCACGTCTCGGGGGCCACCACCTCGGACAGGCGCTGGTCGTCCGGGAGGGTTCCGAGCTGGGCGAGCAGCCACACCGATTCCAAAAACCCGGGGGTCCTCGCTTCGAGCACGACGGTCGATGCCGCGTCCACGGCTGCGGCCACGTCGGGCGTCAGCCGAGAGTCGGCGCGGGGTCCGACGTGCACCGACCCGAGGAGGTACACCTTTCCGGGGCCTTCATCGCTTCGGACTTCCCACAGGAGGGGGCGGGGACCCTCGGTCTGCCTTTCGGGTGGGGGGCCAGTCGCGGCGCAGCCGAACAGCCAGAGCGCTGCGCATGAAACCGCGAACCGCCGTCCGCCTCCCTCGGTCATGGACCGAGCTCAGCTGCTGCGGTGCCCGAGGCGGAAGGGAGTTCACCGTGCGTGTCGGAGTCTTTGGGCAGAACCTGTTCGATGAAGTCCCGGTAGGCCGAGACATAGCCCTCTTGTCGCGGAAGGTCGTTGTGGCTGCCTCCTTCGAAGACCCGCAAGGTGGCCGAGGAAGAAGCTCCCGCGAGAGTCCGAGCCATGCCTACGGGAGCAATCGGATCCTCCCGTCCGCCGAAGACCAGGGATGGACGCTGTAGTCTTTTCATTCGATCCACGTTGTCGTCGGAGCGGATCGCAGGCGCGAGTTCGAAACGAATCAGCGGATCTACGAACCAAGGAACGAGCCCCTCGACCAGGTCTTCGGCACTCGTGACGGGATTTTCGACCACCACCCCCGCCGCGGGTCGACGCTCCGCCACGTAGAGCGCCGCGAACGAACCCAGGCTGTGTCCGTGCAACACCACCCGTTGAGGCGCCCATCCCAGTTCTTCGGTCGCTTCACGATATGCCCGGATCGCGTCCCGGCGAAGTCCTTCCACCGAGGGGCGGCCTGTACTTCGGCCGTAGCCGCGATAGTCGAACATCAGCACCTCCACCGGGAGCTCGGAGAGCGACTCGATCCAGTCGCGCGCAGTCACCATCAAAAAACCGTTGCCTCCGTAGAGCACCACGATTCCGCGGGCGTCGGGGCGGGCCAGATGCCAAGCCACCAACCGCTCCCCATCTTCCGTGTCCAAGGTGAGCCTACGCCGGTCGACGCCGAGTTCGGCCAGTAGCTCCGCATCCACCGTTCGCTTCACATCGAAGATCTCCTCTTCTTCGATTTCGATGGTGGTGCACGCCGAAAACGTCACCAGGCACCAAATCGGAACCCGTTTGCGCATGCGCAAAGGTGGCCGGTTGCCTGCCCCGCGACAAGCGGGTGCGGGATTTCCGATTCGTCCCGCCGACAACGCGCAGGATCCCCCGAACCGAACCGCCGAAGTCGGCTCCACCGCCGGGGTTGCAGGGGCGATTCGACTCGACCCCGGACCCGAGGTCGTGCCACATGGGCGGCGTCGGAAGAGGCATGCCCACTTCACACTATCACCGCAGGCACCTCGCTCGGTTCGGGACCATTGCCCGCGGCCAGCCCGACCTGGCTGACGCGTTTTTCGCCTACTATGGGGCGGTCTTCCAGCCCGCAGCCCTCAGCGCTCGCGAAAAGTCCCTGGCCGCCTTGGCGGTGGCGCACGTGGTTCAGTGTCCTTACTGCATCGACGCCTACACCCGCGGTTCGCTCGAGGCCGGGGCCGACCTGAGCCAGATGACCGAAGCGGTTCACGCGGCATCCGCGGTCCGCGGCGAGTCGGTTTTGGCCTACGGGGTTCAGATGTCCGGGCAAGCAGGGCGGCTGTCGATGGACGGTCCAACCGCCACCGTCTCCCAAGAATATTTTGATCGAAACCACTCGAAAGAGCGATCCAGTCTCGCCGAGCCGGCGCCGGGTCTGGCCGACGCCCAGCGCGCTTGGAAGGAAGCCGTATTTACCGATGGCGCGCTCGCCTCGCGGGAAAAGCACCTGATCGCTTTGGCCTGTGCCCACGCCATTCAGTGCCCGTATCAGATCGAGGCCCACACCCTCGCAGCGAAGAAGTCGGGCGCCGAGTTGCCGGAGCTGACCGAGGCCGCTCACGTGGCTTGTGCGATCCGCGGAGGTGCGGCGCTGGTACATGGAATCCAGATGATGGAGCAGATCGAAGAGGAGGAAACTGAACGATGAGCTTGCCTGTCATCGACCAGGACGTCAGCGGCCCCAAGGCGACCATGTCCTTGGCGTCTCGCCGCTCGCCGCTCGCCCCGCCGGCCGAGCAACTTCAGACCCTCGCTGGCGCCGGCGTGCCGAACTTTGCGGGGCGCTTGTCCGAGGCCGGGTGGACCGAGCTCGTCCGGGCCCGTTTGGAGATATTTCAGATCAACGTCGGCAAGCTATGCAACATGACCTGCCGCCACTGCCACGTGGACTCGGGGCCTGATCGCACGGACGCCATGATGGATCGAGCCACGGCCGAGGCGTGTATCGATGCCTTGGATCGAACGGACGCGCACACGGTCGATCTGACCGGTGGGGCCCCGGAGTTGAATGCACAGTTTCGGTATTTGGTGGAATCGAGTCGGGAGCGGGGCAAACACGTCATCGACCGCTGCAACCTGACGGTCTTGCTCGCGAACAAGTACCGTGACCTTCCAAGATGGCTGTCCGAGCGCGAAGTCGAGGTAGTCTGCTCGCTTCCGCACTTCGCCGTCAGGAATACGGACGCCCAGCGCGGCGATGGTACCTTCGAAAAATCGATCGAAGCGCTTCGGCGGCTCAACGCGGTCGGCTACGGTCAGGGCGATCCGAAGCGACGGCTCACGCTCATGAGCAATCCGGCAGGCGCCTTCCTCGGGGGCTCACAGGCCGCCATGGAGGCAGAGTGGAAGCGGGAGCTGTCTCGGCGGCACTCAGTGACTTTCGACCGCTTGTTCGTGCTCAACAACATGCCGATCTCGCGTTATCTCGAGTGGCTCGTCGAGACCGGAAACTACGAGGGGTACATGGAGCGCCTGGTCAACGCGTTCAACCCCGCCACCATCTCGGGGCTCATGTGCCGCAACACCCTGTCGGTGTCCTGGGACGGTTGGGTCTACGATTGCGACTTCAATCAGATGCTGGACATGAAGGTCGCGGGCCGGTCGGGACCTGTGCACATTCGGGACTTTGATCCGGTGTCCTTCGAGCAGACTCGAATTCGGACCGCCGCGCACTGCTACGGCTGCACCGCCGGTTCGGGCAGCTCCTGCGGCGGCGCCACGTCGTGACGCCGGCGTCTCGAATCCAGACGAGGCCGAGGCAAAGCGAAACACCGCTTCGGGCGTCCACCACCGTGGTCCGACGCCGATCCGCAGGGGGCTTTTCTCCGCGTTCGGACCGGAGCATGCTCGCATCGTGGATGTGGGCTCGGTCATCGACGGAAAGTATCGGGTCCTGCGGGAGTTGGGGCGAGGCGGACACGCGCGCGTGTTCGAGGTGGAGCACCTTCAGCTGCAGCGGAGACACGCACTGAAGGTGCTGCGGACCTCCATGGGACAGGATGTCCATGATCGATTCTCGAGAGAAGCCCGTTCCGCCGCCCTCTTGGACCATCCGAGCGTGGTCAAAGTCTCCGATTTTGGAAGCACGAAGGCGGGAGCCCCATACTTGGTCATGGAGATGGTCGAGGGGACGAGCCTGGCCGAACGTCTGCGTCAGCTCGGCCCCGTCGAACCCGTCGAGGCGTTGGACTTGATCGCGCGCGTAGCGCGGGGTGTCCATCACGCTCACGAGAACGGGATGGTTCACCGAGACCTCAAGCCCCACAACGTCATGCTCCGGAAAGGGGGCGGGGTAAAGATCGTGGACTTTGGTCTGGCTGCTTGGTCGGAGCGTCTGGATCCGAATCGACTCACCCAGGTCGGTGAGCTTTTCGGAACGCCAGCGTACATGAGCCCGGAGCAGGCCACGGCCGAATCGACCGATCGTCGCACCGATGTCTACGCGTTGGGGCTGATGCTCTGGGAGATGCTCATGGGTCGCGCCCCGTTCGAGGGAGCCACCCCCTTCGAGACCCTACAGCTTCAGGTCGAGCAACCTCTTCCCCGTCTTCGCGACGATTTGCTGGACCGTTTCCCCGAACTCGACGCGGTGGTCCAACGCGCCGCAGCCAAGCGTCCCGAAGACCGGTTCGAAGATGCGGATGCGTTTCGGCGGGCCGTCGAAGACGTGCTCCGACCCCAAAACCCGGCCACCGAAAGCCTGCCATCCGTGAAGCCGGCGACTCATGCGAGGCTGGTCGTCGCCGTGGGGCTGCTGTTGGTGCTGGGATTCGTGCTCTGGTGGGGGGCATCCGGGGCTACCGAGTGAGCGGCATCGAACAGTGTGCCGTTCAGCGCGAACGCATGTTTCGCTTCGCTCACCACCGTGATGCGTTCATCTTCGTCGAGGCGGAGGCCGTCCAACATGGCTTTGAACGCCTCCTTCAAGACCTTCGGGTCTCGCCCGAAACGATGAAACTCGAGGTCTCCGGCCCGGGGCCCGAAGTGTTGCCCGCTCAGTCGGGCCAAGATTTGGCCGCCCGACAGGTCTCCCAGGTATCGACAGTACGCGTGCCCGAATAGACCCACCGGCTGGCGCGCGGCGACCGCTTCGATGTGTTCAGCGTAATCGACTGCCGCAGGATGGGTAGACGGCACGGGCTCTGCTCCCAGCCGATGCAGATCGGCCTCGAGCGCCGAAGAACGGGCGACCTCGTTCCAGTCGAAGGAGCTTGGCGGAAGATGACCTTCGATGGCAGCTTCGAGGCTCCGATAGACCGTCAAGAGCATTCGCTGGTGCGCAACCCAGGCATCGAATGGAAGTCGGCCCTTCAAAAAGTCCCGAACCCAGGGCTTGGTTTCCACCCAACGATGAAGGTCTTTGGTTTCGAGTTTCAGGTGGGCCGAAAGGGCGAGGGTCGAGACTATCGGTGCCATATGGAACTCCATGCCCGCTGAAAGGTTCGAACCGCGGTCTTGTTCGGGGGCGCTCCCGGGCCGGAGCGACCGAGGCGTTCGTTTCGGAGGTCGACGAGTTGGTCCAGTACCACCTCCCAGCTTCCGAATCGTTCGTCGGGTCGCTTGTGGAGGAGTGTCTCGATGAACGACGACAGGCCCGGGTCGAAACCGTCGACCCGATGAAGCAGAGGCTTGGGAAACTCGTGCAGTTGGGCTTTCAAGGTCTCGGCCGGTGTCGGTTTCGAAATGGGAGGCTCGCCCGCGGCGGCATGGTACAGGGTGGCGCCCAGTCCATACATGTCGGCCCGGTGGTCGACGTCGGCAGGCCGAAGAATCTGCTCCGGAGCCATGTAGGCGGGGGAGCCGCACGCCGTTCGTCCGTCTGGCCCTTGCAGCTGATTCTTGACCGTCGCCAGACCAAAATCCACCAGCTTGGGCCGACCGTCACGACGCATGAGCACGTTGGAAGGCTTCACATCCCGATGAAGCAAGCTCTGTTGGTGGGCGGCCGTGAGACCGCTGGCCAGCTCGAAGCCGAGTTCCAGCACCCTTTCGCAAGGGAGCCTGCCGCTGGCGGTGACCAGATCCTCGAGGGTCATGCTGCCGACATACTCGAACACGATGTACGGAATGCCTTCGCCGTCGTCCACGTCGAGAACCCGCACGATGTTCGGGTGGTCCAGCTTGGCCAGGATGCGTGCTTCCGAAAAGAGGTCCCCGCTTCGGGTTTCTGGACGAAAGACCTTCACCGCGATCGGCACGCCCAAGGCGGGGTGAAACGATCGAAAGATGATGGCGGTAGAGCCTTCTCCCAGTCGCTCCTGAAGCAGATAACGCCCCACTTGTTCACCCACTTTGGGGAATCGCAGGGAAGGAGCCACCGGCGTGGGCGTGCGGGGAGGAGCGTGACGGTCCGGGACCGGAAGTCTCTTCAAAATATCCGTCAGGGTCTCGCGGGCCCCCTTCGCCGCACCCGGATGGCGGTAGGGGGGCACCGTGTCGGTCAGCGCCAAAGAGTCGTCCGACCGGTCATGGGTAACGGACCGATGGGCAGGCCCCACCGACACGGAAGCCGGGTCGGACACCGATCGACCGGGTCCATCTGGCTGCGAGGTGGCAGCCCGGGATGCTGGCTCCGATGGGGGCATCGGCCCTGGCGCCGTTCGGCCGAATTCACCAAGCGCCCCTGCAGCAGGAAGATTCGGCGAGCCCGAACGGTGAGTCGGCTCCGGGGGTTGTCTGGGGAGTTCAGTCGGAGCTGCGGGAGCTGAGCGCCCGGTAGATACGACAGAGGATGACGTCGAGTCCGGCGTGGCTCGGTCGAACTCGGGCGCCGTCGCATGATCGGACGCGACGGGGGAAGACACACCCGGAAAAGGAAGTCGCTTGGAACGCAAAGAGGTCTGCGTCGCTTCCCTCGGGGTGGAGCTCGGTGGGAGCCCCGGGCGGGTGATGTCGTCCGAACCATCGAAGAGATCGTCCGAATCCTCGGCGCTCGGCTCCGGTTCATCGTCCTTTTCGGGAGGACGAACCTCGCCCAGCACGGTGGCGACCGGGACCCGCATGTAGCCTTTTCGGACCGCATCCAAAAGCTTGGGCTTTCCGGCTCGTATCACCTGACGATCGACCAAGAAGTCCAAGAAGGAACAGTCACCGGTCTGCTTCCATGCCCGTTCCAGACTCTCGAGCACAGCGTCGGACAGTCCAGCCGCTTTGAGGTGCGGCCGGATGAACTCGCATTCGGTCGAGTCCGTGCTCACGACCTCACCTCCGATTCGGTCCGCAGGCCGTCCACTTTCGTGGCCAGGTCCCCCAGGGCCTCCCACAGAATGCGAGATGCGGCCCGTGGATCCGACAGCAGCATGTCGGTGATGCATTTCGTCGGGATCTCGAGAATCTCCACCGCGTCCAGGGCTCTTCGGTCATAGAGGTGGCCCTCCGGCAGGACCAGCCGCTGCTCGTCCAAGAGCGCACCGGGCGGGCTCACCGTGCTGCGACCATCCAATGAAAGTTCGATCCGACCTCGAAGCAGAAGCCGGATGCCCGGTTCGGACATCGGCGGGATCTGCTCGCCTTCGCTCCACTCGGTCGTGCGCACATCGGCGAGCCATTCACCGAGACGGAGCGCCGGAAGATCTTGAAGCAAGGGGGCTCCCTTCAGGCGGGTGACGCGGCTCCATCGTTCGCTCGCCTCCTCGAGCTCGTCCGGGGTGAAGGCATCTCGTCGCGCCACCGCCGCTACTGCGATGTTGTCGGGAGCCCCTCGGCTCAACGCCAGGTCGACCAGGGCGTCGCAGCACTTGTCCGGACCAAATCCGAACCACGCCCGAGCCAGTTCTTCCTCGCCTTCGAGCAAGTCCGACAGTCCATCGGAGCAAAGCAATAGACCGTGGTGTTCGGACGAAAGATCCACCCACCGCAGATCGGGCTTGGGCGCGCGTACGCCGATGGCCCGATTGAGCGGCCGGCCGTGCGGGGCGCCTGGCTGAATCGAGCTCCGATGCTGGACATGGTCCTCGGTAAGCTGTTCCACGTGCCGCTCACCGACAAGGTATGCGCGGGAGTCTCCCACGTGCGCCACCAGCACCCGATCCCCCAGTACGATGGCGCTGGTGAGGGTGGTCGACATGCCGGCGAGACCTGCCTCGGCGACGCTGGCTCGGGTAACGGCACGGTGGGCTTGCTCGTAGGCCGAGCCCACGGCTCGCTCCACATCTGCTGAAGCGATGTTCTTGGAGCGAGGAAAGGACCGGACCACACCTTCGATCTCCTGCAAGGAGCGATGAAGGATCGAAGTCGCCTCGCGGGCGGCCCAGTCGCCGCCGGCGTGTCCTCCCACGCCGTCCGCTACCGCGACAAAGCCGAGGGTCGGATCGATCCGAATGAAGTCTTCGTTTTGCGGTCGAACCCGACCGACGTGAAGTGCTTCGTGCCACGTCCAAGCCATGGGCAGCTCCTTACTCGAACGCCAGAAACGAGGCGGCTACGGCTCCGGCCGCTGCGGCCGCCAGGATCCAGGGCCACCACGGTCGTCGCCGGATCGGCGGAACGGGAGAGCTCGGCAGTACGACGGAGGGACTTGCGGATTCCGAGCGAGTAGATGGGATGCCCGCTTGAATGGATGGACCTTCCAGCTTGGCCTCTCCGCTCATGGCCAGGATCTCTTCCGAGTCGAAGACGTAGGTGTACCGGGCGTCCCGTTTCGCGACCTGTCCAGGGAATCCGAGTCGCACCGGACCCGCTGCCGTCTGGATCGGTTCAGACGGGGTCTGCCCGACCGGGGTGAGGCTCGGGGAAGGGGCGGGAGGCGGAATCGGTCCGGGAGCCTCGTCCAGTGCCAGGTCCGAGATCGAAGGAACCTGGGACTCGCGGGCATCGGGCCCTTCCGCCCGCGCGGAAATCAGCTCTCGGGCCAGGCCCGCAGCCCACTCGGTGCACCATTCGGGTGCGTCCGACCGCACCACCCAATCGACCCGAGCTGGAGCACACATGCGGTCGAACTCGAACGGCAGGTCCTCCGAGTCGGGATCGAGCAGCGCCCAGTGATGGACGACGATGGGGTCGTACTCCTGCGCGAGGGCTTGCGCGAGCTCGGGCAGCTCGTGAAGCTCTCGGGGGGAACCCCGTACCACGGCGATCACTCGAAACGAACTCTTGTCGTTCGTCCGCGCTGCAGCTTCAAAAGTGCCGTAGCGAATATCCGACTCTGCATGGGATGCGATCGGAGCAGCCTGTCGCCCCAATGCGGCCGCGAGAGCTCGAGACATGTCTTCGACGGCTTCGCTCGGGCGCACCGAGACGATCATGATCGGTTCCATCAAAGCGCCCTCGTCAATCCCAGTTGAATTCCTGAAGGTCTGCGAGTCTCTGTGGCAGGTCTCCGGATGGTTTCGACCCGAAAGCACTGGAGCTCGATACGGGCGTCGGGTCGTCCAAAGCCGTTTCCGGGACTTCCGGCGCCGGCAGGTCGAAAGGCGTCGAGCCTCGATGGCCGGAAAGAAATCGTACCGCGTCTCCGACGAGGTTCCATCGAATAGAGTCTTTCACGACTGAACTCCTGCGTCGTCCATGGGTTCGTGAGCGCTGAGCGTCACGGTCGAGTCCTCCGCGACGGGCATGACGTGACCGTACGGGTGAGGGGTCTCGATTCGACCTTCGGCCGAAATCCAGGCTGTGCGAGATGCGTCGCCCAGGACCCAGCCCGTTTGGCCTTGCACGGTCCGAAGTTCCCGAATCGGGAGCTCGAACTGCACCTCGCGAGGCTCCAAGCGATCTTGGTCGAGTCGCCAAAACCATGCCTGACGACCGTCCGGAACCCAGCTCGCGACGGAAAGTCCGTCCCAAAACCCCCAACGCTGCTCCTGCGTGAATCGAAGCTCCGATCCCACCGGCCACCGCCGCACCACGCGGTCGTTGGCTCGAACCAGCCAGATCTCCCGGTCCACGTGCAGCAGCATGTGGCTGCCATCGTCACAGACGGCCAACGTCGAAAACTCCAGATCCTGGGCGTACACCGTGCGCGTTCCCGAGCTCTCGAAGCGAACCAGCCGCCGGCCCGCCTGCAGTACGGGCTCCGAGCCCGGCACATGGCAAAATCCGAAGGCTCGCGTGCCCCGCCAAACCGGCGTTTCGGTGGAGCGGTCCGACCAGACGGCGCCCTCCCCATCCAAGACCAGCGTTCCGCAGCTGGGACCATCGGTCACCGCAACGGGCTGGCGTTCCAGCACGAGGGGAACGGACGCGATCGACGGCCATCGGCGGCTCGGGTGACCCTGCAGCATTCTTTGGAGCACCGCCTCGAGATTCCAGCCGTCCGGCGGTCCCGACCACGGCCTCCGCACCGCCTCGGGAGTCGGGCGGCTTCCGAACAACGCCTCCCAGCCCACCACCCCGAGGCCATACTGGTCCGTGGCAAACCCGGATGCATTCGCAAACGTCTCCGGAGCCATGTACTCGAGAGACCCGATCAACGTGCCGGCCTGGCTTCCCCGTTCCAGGTGCCGTCCCGAGCCGAAGTCCGTGACGAGCCACCGGTCCCCATCCCGAAGAATGTTCTCGGGCTTGACGTCTCGATGAAGCACTCCCACCTGGTGCGCGTGCGCCAATGCCTTGGCCACGTCGCATACCATCTTGCGAACCACGGACGGGGCCAGGCTCTTTTCCGTGACCAGAGCTCGGCGCAGTGACCCTCCCGCGATACGTTCGAAGACCAGCATCGGGTCCCGATCGGGCCCGTCGAAAGCCGCATTCAAACAGCGAACGATGTGGGGATGGCGAAGTCGAAAGGCGAGGCGCATCTCCTTGTTCCAGTCCACTCCCTGAGGTCTCCGAGACATCCCTTCGATGCGCGGGAAGACCTTGACCACCACGTCCTCACCCGTCCGCAGATCCGTGGCCGCGAACACCAGGCCGACCGCGCCCGTGGCGATGGGGTGCTCCACCCGGTACCGGTCGTAGAGGACGGAAACCGTCACGGGCACCTCAGCTCAAACGCTCGACGATCTCGCTGTGCCGATGGCCCTCTTCCTTGAAGCTCTTGGCCCGATCGATAACGGACTGCGGCCCCAAAATGAAGGTGGTGCCCTCTCGGTCACCGAGACGCTCGTCTCCCGTTTGAAACACCTGCAGCTTTTGGTCCGCCAACCGGCTGAAGAAGCCCAGTAGGATGCCGGCAAAGAGGTCATCGCCGACGTGACCACTGGGCCCGATGTCCTGCATGGGAGAGTGCAGAAGGCGCAGCGGAAGAAATTGCGCAGCTCGACTCCAATCGATTTCGAGCTTGCCCATACCGCAGCCCACCCACAGGTCGTCGAGCAGCGTACAGAACTCGTTCATCGTCCGGTCTCGGAGCGGAACCCCAGCGAAGCCCGACAGTTCCGAGTCGAAGCGCTGAGCCAACCGGTCTCCAAAGAATTCTCCGCAGCGCTGCAGGATCGCTGGTGTGGCAGAACCCGCCTCGTGTTCCAGGGCCCCGACGAACCCGCGAAGCCAGTCTTCGTTCACCGCGACCATGCGGGTACCGCCTCGACTGCGCAGCACGCCCGCGCCGCCGTCGAAGTCCAGAAAATGCGGGCTGGTGAAATAGTCGAGGTTCTTTCGGATCTGCATCATCGTTCCTCTCAGGCGACTTGTTGCAGGGGAAGCACGCCCTCGACCACGCGAGCGAGGTACGGCTCCATCAGTGCGTAGGATTCGGCCGACAAGTGCTTCTTCGCCTGCTGCTGGAGCGACGTGTAGGCCTCGCGCAAGAACTGTCCAGAAAACCCGAGACCGCTCAAGATGGTCCTGAACCACCTGAGCAAGGCGTCATCTAGGAATTTCATGTCGTCCTTCACCATGGCCAGGGTGGCGTAGCGCAGGGTCAGGCTGAAGTCTTCGCGACCCTTGCGGTCCGGGTCTTGGTACTTCTCTTGGAGGTCGGGGAACGATTTCATCACCTGTCCCATCGCCCCTTCGACGATGTCTCGTTCCTTCGATTCGACCTCGGTGGCCGCTTTGGCCCGGGCATCGAAACCCTCGGCCCACTCCCGGATCTGCTGTTGCTCGTTTTTGGTGAGGTATCTTCCCTCGACGTTGGCCAAGATGTTGTTGATGGTTTGATTCATCGGTCGGTCCCTCTCTTTTTCGAAGTCAATCCCACTGAAAATCGGCAAAGAAATCGTCTGCTGCTTCGACCCGGACTCCGCAGGACGCTCCGGCTCGGTTCAAAGACTCCGGAGCGAAGGCCGCAGCGAAGAACTGGTCGACGCTCTGCTGCCGCCACGGAAGCTCGGGCTGGGCCGCAGCGCCGTCGGCTCGGGCGAATACGCTTCGAAAGAAGCGTCGCACCGAAAGCGATGGTTGCTCGATGGGCTGCGCGAGACTGGGTGCACTCATCTCACAACCTCGAAATCACTTCGCTCGCGGTGGCTCCCTCTTGGACCCAGAATTGGGCCGCATTGATGCGTTTGGAGGAGCCGATGAGGAACTTGCAGAACTCCTCTCCCGTGGAATAGCACTGGATTTCGATTCCGCTCAGTTCTCGTTTTGCAAAGGCCGAAAATACCGAAGCGAACATTCCTGCATAGTAGTGGCAGACTACGTTCCCCACGTTCCCGATGCTCTTCGCGATAGCGCTGTCGTGAAGATCCACGAAGATGAGTCCTTCTTGCTTGTGCGACAGGTCGACCCGCCAAGATCCCCAACCGGCGACTTGAAGAGGCCACCACCAAGTCTCGAGCAACATACCGAGCGATGCTTTTTGCATCGAAAACCCGAACTCGGACTCGAATCGCTCGAAGAATCCCTGGATGTCCTTCGAGCCCCACTCGAAGCCACAGCGGTACATGATCTCACCTGCCGCATCACCAACCTCTTCTTCGAGGGCGAGCTGAAATCCGAGAACGAAGTCCTCCGAGACGAGCATGGCTCGCTGCTGGTATCGGTTCACGAGTCTTCCGAGTTCATCGTTGGAGTAGAACTTTCTCGGCTCGTAGACATTGTGAAGGCGCTTGTTTTCATTGCCTGGTACGGATGCAACTGCGGTGTCCATGGGTGGTCTCCTCGTGTTCTCGACTTCAGACGGCGGTCAGCGACATGCGTCTGAGTTCTGCAACGTCGACGTCCACGCTCTGAAGCTGTGTGATGCGTCCTCGGGTAATGATTTTTCCGGCCTCGATCAGGACGCGACCGTCGGTCGGGTGAAGAATCGGCTTTTCCGCGCGTCGCCCGATCAGGTGTTCCACGTCGCTCGAAGACTGAATGAATTGGCCTCCCGGTAGATGCAAGACGAGTCCCTCGCCGCGCACTTTGGCCTGACAAGCAAGGCGTGATGTGGCTTTGGCGTCGCGGAGCATGAGCAGCGACCGCTGTTCCCGAGGTGTCTTCGGGCTCAGGCTCTCGACGTTGTCGTCGACGTAGACATGGCAAGTGGCGCACAGGCCTTTGCCGCCGCAAGCCATCATGACCTTCTTGGGGCTTTGCTGCAGAACGTCGAGAAGTCGGGTGTTGGTCTTCACCTCGATCGGGTCGTGGAGCTCTTGGATGCGTACCGTCTTCATGGGGTCTCGTGCCTGGTATGTCGTACGACAAGGATGGAAATCAACTCGTGGTCGAAAGGGCCACCGTGGAGACGACGTCGGTGGTGGAGGGATTGGCGAGTACCGTCGAAGAGTCGACATGGGTGTCGGCTGGATGACACCTCCGGGCTGGCGGGCGTTCGGGATCCGAATAGAGAGAGCGTTCGTTTCGAAATCTGCCGCAGAAGAACGATCGCTGAAAGAGAGCCCAACCCCTTCGGCGGGGTCTCGGTTCGGGATATTCGCGGTGTGGTGTGGTGAATCAGCAGTTGGGTGTGGCAGGGTCGAGCACGTGAGGGATCCGGAAAATGAACGTCTGGAGCCGGATGATTTTTTTCGTCATGTTCGAGAATGGAATGGCGCCCAGCGATCCTTGGCGGATCGCTGGAGGCAGAAGAGCTCCCCGGACGGCGGAGTCGAGCTCCACTCTTGGGCCTTTGCCTCGACCCGTGTAACCTGGGCACGGCTCACGGAGATTCGGAGTCGCTCCGAGTTCTTCGCTTTCAGTTGGACCGTGATTCCGAGCTTCGAGTTCGATGTGCCGCTCTTTCAAGCAGAACTGATCGAAGTGAAGCGAAAGCTGTTTCTCTTGGTGATGGATGCTCGCGTCCCGCGTGCCGATAACGAGGAGCAGCAAGGCCGGTTGGAGGCGGGGCTGTCGAAGCTTCACGATCCGTTGCTCCCTTCGGTGGAACAAAGGCCTCCTTGGTCCCGGTCCTGCATCGGCCCGACCGCAGTGTGGACCCGGCCGATGAACGAATCCGCGCTGCCGGTGGGGGTGCGCGCGTTCCGCGATTTTCTTCGATGGAGCGCACTGTGGGTCGAAGGAGGAGCTCGAGACCCGGAACGCTCGAATCTGCGGCGGGAAGACTATCTGGCGGTGCGGGCGGGGTTTTTGGAGAACGAGCCGGCACGGCCCTACATGCATCGGGCGTTCGGTGTCGAATGGTCGGAAGCCTACATGGAACGCTTTCTCTACCCGCCGCTCGACGGGGCCGGTCGGCTCTGCCCGCCGGATCCGCAGGTTTGACGAGCGCTGGGGTCGATACGGCCGGAAGGCGCGGGCAGCGGCCGCGCGGTTCAGGCGCTGCGATCGATCAGCTGGGACAGGGTGGCGCGCCTTCGGGGATCCGGGCTGAAGCGGTCCAGGTCGTGGAGCACTTCTTTGGCCTCTTCAGCCCTTCGGATGCGGCAGAGGGCCGTGATCAGGGGCTGGTGGGGGGCATCCCAATTGGGCCGATGCTGCATGCAGGTGCGGCACTCGGCGATGGCTCCCTCGAAGTCCTGGGTTCGAAGCAGGCATCGAACCAGCGTAAGTCGAGCCTCCGCGCTCCGGGGATTCGAACGGAGAAAGCCCTTTAGGGTGGCAAGGGCATCGCTTTTTCGCCCCGTATCGAACAGGACCAGCGCGAGTTCGGTGGCTGCGCCGTGGTGGCCCGGGTCCAGCTCGAGCGCGGCCCGCAGCAAATCGATGGCACCGTTCGGATCCAGGGCGTCGGCTCGACGGCGGCCGGCTCGAACCGCCTCGGCCGCCGTGGACGGTACCGGGTCCGGTCCAACCCCTTTGGGCACCTGCCCGCGCAACACGGTCGCCATGTCTCGAGCTAGCCCGAACGGGGCGCGCGGCGCCACCTTCGTCTTTCCTAGCTTGCAGTCCGTTCAGCTCCGCGCCATGCCCTCCGGGTGGATTCTGCACGGATGACCCGGTGGCAAGGGATCGGCTTGGCGCTGGGTTCGATGTTCGGCGCCGGCATCATCTTCTTGCCGAGCCTGCTGGTCTCGGTGGCGGGCTCGGACGTGCTCGTGGTCTGGACGGCAGGCATGCTCCTCAGCCTGCCGTTGCTGCTGATCTTTGCCGACCTGGTGGAGCAGGTGCCCCCCGGTCGCGGAATCGAAGGTTTCATTCAGCTTGGCTTGGGCCCCCTGTTCAGCGAGGCCGTGCCCGTCTTCTTTTTGTTCGGAGTCGCCATGGGCGTGCCGGGGACATTTCTGGTGCCCGGCCGCTACCTGCAAGAGTTGGCCGGTGGTGCAGGGTGGGTCGCCCCGGTTTTGGTGCTCGGCATGATCGCCGTGAGCGCCGGGACCACCTTGCTGGGGCTTCGGGCCGGCTCGATCGTGCAGAACACCGTGTCGGCCTTGGCCGCGACCGTGACGGTGGCGGTGATCGCTTGGACCCTGGACGATGCGGCCGGGGGCTATCACCGGGTCCTTCCGGCTTTCGAACGCCCAGGGGCGCTCCTGAGCGGTGTCATGATCAGTTTTTTCGCCTTTGGGGGCATGGAGAACATGAGCTTCATCGCGTCCGACTTCGATCGTCCCCGCCGGGACTATCTGGTGGTCATGTCCGTGAGTCTGGCCGTCTACACCGTCCTGCTGATGCTCTTGACTGCGAACTACGCGGCGGTCGTGTCGCCGGCCCAGGTCGACGAAGTGCAGGGGTTGTTTCAGCTGGCCGACCGGATCGAGCCCAGGGGGCCGGTCCGGATCGGGATGTTCGTGTTCGCTTTCTTCGTGTGCCAGCTGAACATCAATGCGTGGTTTTGGGGCATGTCTCGAATGATCGCGGGAGCCGGCCGCGCCGGGAGCCTACCTTCCTGGTTCGGACGCGGCGAACTCGAACAAGGGATCGCCAAGGGCGTTGGACTGCAAGTGGTCTTGTCGCTCGGGGGGTTGGCCGTGGCGCTGGCAGACCCGGAGCTTCTCGCATGGCTCTTCTCGGGGATAAGCTCCATCTTGGTGTCGCTGTACCTGATGGCAGCGGTCTCCTACGCCCGCTTCATGAAGGCTCCGGTGAAGAAGATCCTGGGTGGGCTGACCGCCGCCGGCCTATCGGCTTGCCTTCTCGCGGGAGGCTGGGTCCTTCCGCTCGTGGCTTTCGCCGTGTCGGTCCTGGCCCGGAATCGATTGGGAGGACGGCGAGTGCAGGAAGCTCCGAATCAGTCCTCGTCGTAGCGACCGAAGCGCGGATCCAAAAAGCCCGAGTGACGGCCGTCCGCCTTCCGCTCCAGTCCGGCACAGATGGCGAGGCGATTCACCTCCACGATCGGGTTGTTCAAGGCCCGAAGTTCCCGCCGCTGTTCCTGGGGGAGTGCTTGCTCCACCCGCAGCTCGGGCCGCAGGAACTGGTGGTGTACGCGGGGGTTCGACACGGCCCGATGCAGCGGCAGTCCGTCCACCAAGGAAGCCAAGAGCACCTGCACCAGCATGGTGGGGATCGTGGGGCCACCCGAGCCACCCAAGACCAGGCGGGGGACGGTACCGCTTTCGTCCATGACCACCGTCGGACACATGGACCCGACCGGCCGCCGCCCCGGAGCGAGCGCGTTCTTGGGCGAATCCACCATTCCGTACCAGTTTTCGCTGCTCGCTCCGATCTGAAAATCATCGATGGAGTTGTTGAGTAGAAACCCAGCATCGCTCGCGAGCATTTTGGATCCGAACAGAGTGTTGATGCTGTAGGTGTTCGAGACGATGTTCTCGTTGCCGTCCACGACGCAAAAATGCGTCGTGTGGTTTCCCTCGATCACCGACTTCGGCTCGAATCTCTCGAAGACGTACCTCTTTTCGATTTCATCGATGTCCAGGTGACCATTGAGACAGCGGATTTTCTCGATCTCGGCTCGATCTTCTTTCGAAGCGAAGTCCGGATCGACGGCGATGCGATACCGCATCGCGAATGCGGCCCGTAGGCACCGTGCCAAAAGGAGTGTTCGATGGGGGTCCTCCGGGGTGTCGAATCGATCGACGCCATTCGCCTCCAGGAGTCGCAAGGCTGCATTGACCACCAGTCCCCCGGAGGACGGAAGAGACGGGGAGACGATGGTGGCGCCAAAGGCCTCGATCGTCAGAGGCTCTCGCCACTTGGCTTCGTAGCTCGACAGATCGTGGCCCGAAAGCGGCCCGCCCGAAGCGCGCACCGCATCGACGATGTGTCGGGCCGTTTTTCCTTCGTAGAATTCCCGGGCTCCCTCTCGGGCCAGCCGTTCGAAAGTCTTGGCCAGTAGGGGCTGCCGGAACCGCGTGCCGGGTAGGGGGGCCCGGCCGTCTCGAAGAAAGCTCTCCGCAGTGCCTGAGAACGCCCGCAAGGCGTCCTCGTACTTTCGAAGGTAAGCTGCTTGCCGGGTCGATAGCCACACGCCCGCGTCGGCCAGTTCCACCACCGGCTCGACCAGTTTGGCCCACGGAAGACTGCCGTATCGGGCATGCATCGCCTCCAGACCGGCCACGGTGCCCGGGACCGCCACGGAACGGCCTCCGACGGTGGATGCGGAGCTCCGGTGCCCACTCGGCGAAACGAAGGCCGCGGGCCGCAGCCCGGAAGGTGCGGTCTCTCGGTAGTCCAAAAAGCGGACTGGCTCGCCCTCGAACCGAAGCATGGCGAAGCCGCCGCCACCGAGGGCCCCCGCCTGCGGGTACGTGACGGCCAGGGCCAAAGCGGTGCACACCGTCGCGTCGACGGCGTTGCCGCCCTCCATCAGCACCCGGGTACCCAAGGCAGAGGCCACCGGGGAGTACGACACCACGAACCCGGGAAACTGATGGGGGCTCGGTACGGTCATCGACTCCCTCCTTCCGCCACGGGACCCGGCAATCGGTGCACGGCGCCAGCTACACCACGGACCGTTCCCGGCCTCAACCGGTGCGGTCGGGCCGGCCGCGCAGGGTGTGCTCTTTGAGGCCCCGCCGGAACGATTCCAGG
The DNA here is from genome assembly GCA_031800475.1 of Myxococcales bacterium LLY-WYZ-16_1. GTDB lineage: Bacteria > Myxococcota > Kuafuiibacteriia > Kuafuiibacteriales > Kuafuiibacteriaceae > Kuafuiihalomonas > Kuafuiihalomonas phototrophica. The sequence continues at coordinate 14,666 of DAPKRQ010000198.1, read as the reverse complement.
GTCAGCACGTGCTCCGGCAAGATGTTACCGAGGTTGACGTTGGGGCCCACGGTCTGGACCAGGCGGACTTGCTGCGGACGCTCGAGCGCTTCGAAAACCAGACGTTCCGCGTGCTCCGAGCGAAGAAGGCGGTCGACCAAGTCCTGCCGAAAAGGCTGTCCGACCGGACCCACCTCGCGCCCCTCGACGACCACGTGGTGCGCTCCGGCTCGGAGCTCCTCGGCGATCGCTTCGTCCCAGTCCAGGGTGTCGTGCTGCTGCACTTTGCCGCCCAGCTCGGAGAACACCGGGCCCCCGGCGGCCGCAGCAAATCGCTCCAGCCACTGAAGACGCTCTGGTCGCGGAATGTCGAACACGCCATCGCTGATCTCGATCGATACCCGTAGGTCTCGAACCCACGCCAAGAGGGTATCGAGTTTGCCAGCGCCGTAGGCGTACTCGAAGAGGGTGCCGCCCAGCAGCGGCGTGATGCCACCCGTGCGGTAAGCCTGTAGTTTGTCTTCGAGGCCCCCGGTGATCAGGGCGCTGCCCCAAGCGATCTTCGCGAAGTCCACGTGGTCGCCCGAGACCTCGACCAGGTCCCGGACGGCCCGGATCCCGAGCCCTTTGTCGAGCACGATGGTCAGTCCCGACGTGCGGGGCTTCCGGGTTCGGAGGTCCGGGGCCAAAAGCTCCTCGACCCGCGCATCTCGGGCTGCCATGCGCGATCTGGACTAGGCGAGCCCGGGGCCCGTTGCAAGGCCGCCCGGTTCGTGATTGCACGCGAGAGCGCCCTCGTCGGAGCGGCAAGCTCGCGATGGAAGTCCGAATCCTACCACCTCATCGCTTCGAACCGGAACTCGACGTCACCGTGGTGATCGACGTGTTTCGCTTCACCACCACTGCAGCCGTTCTCACCGCCCGGTCCGATGGGGATCTCTACGTGGTACCCACGCTGGAGCAACTGGACCGAGTACCGGTCCAGTCCTCCGAGCGGTGGATATTCAGCGAGCTCGAGGCATGCCGCCACTGGCCAGAGCGCCGCGACAATTCTCCGGTCGAAGCGGCGCGCATGGACCTGGGGGGCCGGACGCCCGTATTGGTCACGACCAACGGGACACGCACCGTGGGTGCTGCCCTCGAAAGATCGGGGAAGATCTTGCTCGGAAGCTTCGTCAACTTCGGCGCGGTGGTGGAACATGTTCGTTCCCTGAAGCCTCGCCGGGTCACGCTGGCACCTGCTGGGCGGTTCGACCGGGCCGAGCCCCGGTTTGAAGACGATCGATGTGCGGAGGCGTACTTCCAAGTGCTTCGAGGTGGGACGCCGGATTTCGCGCGGATCCGATCGGCGTGCCTCGCGGATCCCCGGACGCTTCGCCGGATCGAAGGTGAAGGCGATTTCGAAGCCGATGCGAAATTCGCACTCGAAGTGAACCGAGTCGCCGTTGTGCCCGAGGCGACAGCTGTCCATACTCCGGCCGGCGCCGGGGGGGTTGCGCGCGTGTGGAAGGCGGCATGAGTTTCCAAACGAGCTTTTCCCGGGACCTCTGGACCGAGGGGTCGATCGACATCGACTCCTTCACCCCCGACATCGAGACCTCCGGCTGGGAAGAGCAGTCGACCCTCGGTGAGAGTCACAAGCAGCTGTTCGAGATAGAGCGAAACTTCAAGCGATTCGAGCGAAGTGTCGACCATCTCATCGCGTCGCAGCCCGACGCTGCGGAGCAGGCTTGGGATGCGCTGCAGAGCATTCTTCATCAGCGAAAGGTTCGGTTCGGAGACGGGCCGTTGCCCGTCTCGCTCAAGCCGCATTTGGTCAGCGCCCGGCGGCACGAGGTGTGGCACCGGCACACCGAGCAGTTGATGCTCGCCTTGGACAAAGTGGGCCGCAACGTCATCCGGCATCCCGATATCTACCGCTTGCTCCGATTGCCGCCCGAAGCCCGAGAGTTGATCGACATCGACCCGGGCTATGAGCGAATGGCCATCATCAGCCGCCCCGACATGGTCTGGGAAGGCGATCGGCTCAGCCTCTTCGAGGTCAACTCAGACAGCCCGGCGATGATGACCTTCACCGACGAGCTGGAGCAGGAAGCGCTTCGTCTGTTCCCGATCAACTCGGCTGAAGGAGCTCGTTTTGTTCGTTTCGACCGGACCCACACACTGCTGCGCGGCATGTTGGACGTGTACCGAGAGTGGGGCGGTACCAAACGATGTCCCCGCATCGCCATCGTCGATTGGGCGGGGCAGAAGACCCGCTTCGAGCAGGAAGCCACGGCGCGGACCTTCACCAGCCTGGGCTGCCAGGCGTTCACCTGCGATCCTCGGGACCTGACCGTCGAGTCCGGACGCCTTTTCGCGAAGGGACGACGCATCGACATCGTCTACCGGCGCGTCCTGTTTCCGGACTTCGTTCGCCGGGCCGAAGAGCTCGCGCCGCTGATACGGGCCTACCGCGAGGGAATGGTGTGCATGATAAATCCCCTCCGCTCGTACGTTCTCGGCAACAAGATGCTGCTCGGATTGTTGGCGCTGGAAGAGGTGCTCGAGGGCCTGTCCGAACGCCAGCGGCATGTTCTGGCCAAGATGGTCTTGCCCACCCGGGTCATGGAGTTGGCCGACGTCGATCAGCTCGTCCGGGAGAAAAACGGTTGGGTGCTGAAGGGAGCGTTCGGCCACGGAGGCAACGAGGTGGTGCTCGGGCCCGAGGTGAGCGAGGACGAGTGGTCCTACGCGGTCAACGACATGGCCTGGACCCCTGCCGTGGCACAGGCCTACACCACGCCACCCCGACTCCGGCAGCCGGTGCCGAATCGCGGGCATTGGGAATTCGAAGAGGCCCACGCCAACTGGAATCCGTTCATCTTCAACGGGGTCTTTGCCGGGGCCATGACCCGGGTGAGCGCGAACCTCAAGGTGAGCATCACGGCAAGGGGCGCGCTTTTGCCGTGCCTGCCGGTCATTTGGTGGGAGTGACCAGCGAAAGCGCTGCCCGTCCACCGCCGGTCGCTATGGCTGCTTGGGCCGTCGCGAGGGATACTCGAAAAAGAGGACCGAGCGCGGAAGGTCTCCCCGCCGGGGCTTTCGGACCAGGTCCATCATCACGCTGACCTGCGTATGCTCTCGGCGCTGAACGTCGAAGAAGACCGAGCTGCAGTTTCGGTAGATGATCGACATGCCGAGGCCCGCACCCCCTCCGCTGGTATCCATCTGGCCGGTGGTGAGACCTCGGTGCATGCTTTCGAAGACCGACCTTCGCTTGAGACGGCCGAAAGGGTCGCCGACCGTGAGCACCATGACATCGCCGTCGGCACCGTAGCCCAGCACCGGTCGCTGTTCCGGTTCGAGCTGGACCGGAGACTTGCGATCGTGGGCGTACAGCGGGGTGCCCGACCCGTCGACGGGGGCGTCGTACATGGCATTCATCAACAGCTCGTCGGTGACGTCCGCGGCCTTGCCAGCCATGCGTCCCCCGCACACGTCCTCGGCGAAGCGGTGCACCTCGTCGATTCGCTCCCGTCGGGCGTCGTTGTCCCCTACGGAACGCTCGTGCCACAGATGGCCCCAAGCCAGTGGTGCGGAAGGCGGGGGGGCCCGGCGGAGGACCAGCCGCCGGCCCACCGAGACCAGCTGACGGGTTGGGAAGGGCAGATCCTCGCTGGCGCCGACGATGCCGCAGACGATGTCGTGCTCGACCGCCACCTCGAACCAGCGGGGATCCTGCTCGCGGGTCACGCAGATCAGCCACCAGTGATTCCAGTCCCCTCGGACGGCCCGATCGAACTGAGCCGCGTCGACGATCGCGAGTCCCGGTATGGAAGACGCAAGGGCGTGTTCCCGGGCGCTTTCCGCGTCGTCTCGTTCCACTGCGGCCACGCCGGAGCATGTCAGGCTCCGGGCGATCGCTTTGCGCAGCGGAGTGTCTTGCGAAACGACCAGCATTTCGCCTCGTGGCTTTTCACGCGATCCGTTCAATGGCGTTACCGGGTTGCTGGGGTCTTCGGGACTCGGAGAAAGTCGAGATAGACCTCGCCGACCTCTTCGAACTCCATCGCATTCGAGCACCTCGGGCAAGGCTTGGTCTGAGGAATGGCTACCGGCCCGTGGGTCAAGTCGATGCGCTCCACGATCCCGTGCCCGCAAGCCTCGCACACCCAGGGGGCCCGAACCGACGCCACCCGACCGAGACGGCCGGCGAATCCCGCGATCATGTTCAGCTGACCCACCAAAACCGGCGGGCAATCGTAGAGTACGAGCCGGCTGCCGGCGCGCTCGACGGAATGCACCCAGTCGAGCCAAGCCTTCACCCCCATGGAGTTGATCCGAAAAACCTCGGAGGTGTCCACGTGCAGCGTGGCCACCGACGCCGGAAGCAGGGGTGAAAAATCGGTGTGCTCGTCGATCACTCCGCGAACCTTGGCGTGCAGGACGCCGGGTGCGGAGGATCGGGTTTCGATCTCGGCGGACATGGCTTCAATTCCCCACCGTGACGGTCTGAAACCCCGGGCGGACGATGAGCTTTCGCCGTTCCTCGCCGCCGGACGCGTACCGGATCCGAAGCTGGTGCACGCCGATCGCCACCTCGGAGGGAACCGAGGGGTCGTCCACCCGGACTGCATCGATCCACACCTCGGCCCCTTCGGGCAGGGCCTCGAATTCGATCAAGCCCAAGATTCGGAGGTCGACGGTCTTTTCGACCCGCCGGCTGTCGAGCTCGACGTCGACCACTTCGGACGCGTAGCCCTCCTTCTCGAGGCGGATCCGTACGCGTTCACCCCGCGTCAGGTCCGTGAGCTCGACCGGCGTCGAGCGGTCCTGGCGCTTGCCGTCGATGAAGACGGTGGCGCCGGGGGGATGGCTCGCGACGCGGAGGCGGCTCGCCGTGCCCGGGTCCGGCGCCGACCCCGCGTCCGACCATCTCAGGACCGCGAACACGGCCACCGGCACCATGCCGGCGATGACCCCAGCCCACAGCGGGCGGCGGCCGGCCCGCCGGGGGCGCGTGGAGCTTCCCGTGTGGGTGATGGGGCCGCGGTGGGACGACCGCTCGGCGACCATGGATCCCGCCCTGGCTTGGGCTGGGCTCTCGCTCACCGAAGATGAAGTGAGGCCCAGGTTCGAAAAGGGGTCGTCGACGGACCAAGTGGTCCGCAGCTGACCGCTTCGCGGCGCGGACGCGGGCTGGATCGGAGAGGAATGACGCGGCGTGGCCGGTCCAGCGAGGGCGGAGCTGGCGGGCCGGTTCGACAGCCGGGGAACGTCGCTGGTGGCGGGCAGCGGTGGCGAGCCTTGGCCTTGTTTTCGACCCGAAGAGGCCGGTTCGCGGGTGAGCCGGGCTTCATCCGTCGCCGGCTCTGCCACGTCGTCCGTCTCTTCCGGGAGCGGTTTGATGCCCAGCATCTCGACGTGGTGGGGGGCCAGCGCGGGCCCCCTGCCGGACAGATTGATGCCCCGTCCTTGGGCGAGGGACTGCTTCAGGTCGGCCATCTCCGGACCGAAGAGTTGGGTCAGCCACTGGGCGACGAACCGGGAAGAGGCCGGCTCACCGACCTGGAAGATGGCCTTTTCCAGGGCGTCCGCCATTTCGCCGGCGGACTGAAAGCGATCCTCTTTCTCTCGCGCCAGGGCTCGGGCCACGATCCGGTCCAGCACCTCCGGAATCTCCGGGTGCAGCTGACACAGAGACGGCACGGCCGCCTCCTCGACCGCCCGAATGGTCGCTGCGTCGGACTGACGGCGAAACAGCCGGCGAAGTGCCAGCATTTCCCACATGACCGTACCCAAGGCGAAGATATCCGACCGGGCGTCGATGCTTTCGCCCCGGACCTGTTCGGGCGAGGCATAGCCGTACTTTCCTTTGAAGGTGCCGACCTGGGTCTGGTTTTCGCCCTGAAGGGCCGTGGCCTTCGCCACGCCGAAATCCAGAAGCTTGGTGGCCCCGTAGTACGTCATGACCACGTTCGACGGGCTCACGTCCCGGTGGACCAGTCCCGCCGGCCGCCCGTCGTCGTTGACCATCTCGTGGGCGTGGTGGAGGGCCTCGGCCACGTTGCGCGCCACGGTCAGCGCCACCGGCACCGGAAGCTTCTTCTTCTTCTTCCAGCACTTTTTCACCACCCGGCTCAGGTCTTCGCCGGGCAGGTACTCCATGCTCATGAAGTATTGTTTTTTGTGCTGCCCGAGCTCGAAGATGTGGACGATCGAGGGATGGTCGAGCCGGGCGGCGAGCCGGGCCTCGTTCATGAACATCTTGAGGACCGAGTCCGACTCGGCCAGATGCGGGAGGATCTGCTTCAGGACGACGATGCGCCGGAAGTCTTGCACTCCGGTCATCACCGCCAGGGACAGGCGGCCCATGCCCCCGTCCTTCAAGATCCCCAGGATCCGGTAGCGTCCAAAGCTTCTGACCGACATCACCGCGGCAGCCGACCCCTCTGTACACCAGGACTGGCACGCACAACAGGACGGGGAGGGCCTTCTTGCGCCCGACGGACTCGACCGCTAATGGGGAATCGGCGTCACGTTGCGTCTTTGGAGCCCCCGGTGCGACGACTGTTGGACCTGTTCGGAAAGCGGTCGAAAAATCCGCGCTCCTGGTACGACATGGGCGTCCGCCTCACCAAAGAGCACAAGTTTGCAGAGGCTCGGGAGGCTTTCGCGCGGGCCCTAGAGTCTACCGAGGACCCGAACGACTGCATCCGGGTGGGCATCGCGGCCGAGGGCCTCGAAGATGCCCACCTGGCCATTTTGGCCTATCGGCGAGCCACGGAGCTCGACCCATGTTCCCTCGAAGGCTTTTTGAACGCCGGCAAGCTCGTTTTTGCCCTCGGCCACTTTCAGGACGCGGTGAAGTTTTTGCGGCGGGCGGTGTTCTTATCCGAGTTCGAAGCCGAGCCCTGCCTGAATCTGGCCTTGGCCCTGGAGCGCATGGGCGAGATGGACGAAGCCACCAGCCATGCCTACATCGCCACGAAAGACGCTCCGGAGAACGTCGAGGCTTTTCGAGTCCTCGGACGCTTGTTGAGCCAGTCGGGTCGCAAGGCCGGGGCGGTCCGGGCGTGGCGTCAGGCCGCGGCACTTTCACCGAAAGACGCCTCCGTCATGGGACCGCTCGGGATCGCTCTGGCTGAAGTCGGGCAGCCCGAAGAAGCAGCCCACGTCCTGTCCGAGGTGGTGCAACTTTCGCCCCATTCGGCCCAGGCCCACACGAACCTCGGCATGGTGCTCAGTCAGCTCGGGGCACTGGATGCCGGGCTTCGATGCCTGCAGCGAGCGCTGCAGCTGGAACCGCGTTCCGCCGAGATGAACCTGAATCTCGGAGTGCTGCTGTTGCGGGCCGGCCGGGTCGAAGACGCGGTGGGGGCGCTGTATCAGGCTACGCAGCTCGCCCCCGATTGGGTGGCGGCGCAGTACAACATGGGGCTCGCGCTTCGCGCCTACGGAGACCCGCAGGGTGCGCGCAACCATCTGATCCGTGCGTCCCAGCTGGACCCGAACGACGAGGAGATCAAAGAGGTGCTCGAAGAGCTCCTGCTCGAGCAGGTGAATCGGCCTGGTCTTCGAAACCCGAAGGAGGAGCCGACCGAGCCGAGCGGTGGCGATGTGGCTCAGAAAAAGGGGCGGTCTATCGCAGGCGAGCTGGATTCCTTTCCTTTGGTCGACATCCTCGAGTTTTTGAAGCTCAACCAGTCCAGCGGGACCCTGCAGGTTTGGAGCGGTATGGACGGCGGCGAAATCCAGCTACACAAGGGTGACCTGGCCGGCGCTCGCCATCGGGAGCTGAAGTCACTGACCGACCGGCTCCTCGATCGCGGCGTGGTCACCAAGCTCGACCTGGAGATCGCATTTGGGGAAGATACGAACTTCGAAGACTCGGGCAGTGTCGGAGCCGTCTTGGTCGAGGACGGTATCCTTCCGCTGGAAACGGTCATGGAAGCCGTGCGCCAGCAGGTCGAAGAAGTATTGAAGCGAATGGTGGCGTGGGAGGCCGGCAATTTTTCGTTCGACTCCGAAAAAGAAACCAAGCCAACCCGGGGCACTCCGGTCACCGTCGACACGCGCGAAGTGGTCATGGCCGTCATGACGAGCGGCGACGAGCTGCGCGCCGGCTTGGTCCTGTGAATCAGAACGCCCAGGGAGCGTGCATGTCCGACGACTACGAAGCACTCGAACGACTCAAAGGAATCTTTTTGGATTCCTACTTCACCGTCGACCGGGAACGAAACATCCAGGAGTTCAATGCGAGCTTCGTCCAGATGCTCGACTTGAATCCGGGCGAACGCCGCCGGCTGAAGAACGGAAAGTGTTATGACTGGCTGAAGCTCGAAATCTGCAAAGACAAGTGCATCGCACTGCGGTGCCTGGAGGAGCAGCGGCCCGTGCGCATGCAGGAGATCCGCGGTCGATCGGCGGCGGGGCGCGTGCTCGTCGTGGAGCTTTCGGCCGTCCCGCTGCGCAACGAAAGTGGCGAGATCACCGGTGTGCTCGTGACCCATCGGGACGTCACCGACGAGCGCCGGTTGAAGTCGCGCTTTTCGGAAGAACAGGACTACCACAAGCGCGAGAGGTCATCGCTTCTTCGAGTGATCGAGGAGCGAGACGAAGAGGTCCGGCGCCTCAAGAACGATGCCAAAGGGTCTTCTTGAGTCGGGCAGTCTGGCTTCGCTCCGAACCGTCTCGCGCGGCTGCGGGCCGTTTCAGCTCGGCAACAGGAAGTACAGGGCTACCATCAGGGCCGACGACACGGCGAACCCGACCACGACGGCGGTGACCGTGGACCGGACCCCGCCGGCTGGCTCCGGGATGGGCAGCTGGCCTTGGCGCATGAAACTTGGCGTGACGTGGCTCGGCGAAGAGCCGTCCATCCGGGTTGCGGGCTCTGAAACGTCGCCTGTCGACAGACTCTTTAGACTGCTCTGCGACATGGCGGGCACGCTGCTCGGCGTCGGCGGAGTGGACACCGGAAGGACCAGCCCGTCCCAGCCCGGATTGCTGCGTTCGGATGCCTGGTGCTCGAGCGCATAGGACAGATAGGAGCTCGGATCGTCTTCGAACTCCATTGGCTCTGCGCAATTGGGGCACGGAAGCTCGGACAGCTCCACGTCCTGCATGCCCGTCAGGTTCAAGGTGATCTGCGTGTCCGTGTCGCAGTGCGGACAGAAGTAGGGCGCCTGGACCGACAGGATCCGCGCGTCTCCGCCGAAGTTCGCAACCACGTTCAGCTGGGCTACGATGGCGGGGGAGCACTCGGCGAAGAACACCTGCTCCGCTTTGTGGCAGAGCTGGCGCATCGTGTAGGTCCACTCCCGAACGCCAAAAGAACTCAGGCGGGTGACGTTGGAAAGAAACAGCACCACCCGCTTGCCGCGAGCGGCCTCGATCAGGCCGCTCAGGTCCAGCGTCTCGTCGATGGTGCCCTCCAGCCGCGCGTGCAGGTACGGCCCCCGCGTTTCGAGATGGACTTCGAGGCTACGTCCCGCCATACGCCGCCGGCACTATCACCACATCCCCCGGGGCCGGCAATGCGCAATCCGGGGGCATCACGGATTTTCGCAAGGGTGGGACAAAGTCGCAGTCGAACATCCCGCGGGGTCTCAACACGTACCTTTCGTTGCCCCGACATCGGGGCTAGATTCCCGCCGCCTCCGAATGAGGCAGCCCAGGAAGGCCATCCCCATGAAGATTTCCAGCTCTTTGCTCCTTTTCGTTCTGCTCGCAGCTTTTACCGCTTCGCCAAAGGCCGAAGCGTGCGGACTCAAGCTCACTGTCAAGTCCGCCAAGGGCCAGCGCCCCGTTCCGCCTTCGCCCAATCCCTCCCGGGTGCTGCTGGTGGGTCGGCAGTCGGGCAGCCTGTCTCGCATCCTCGCGCAGGCGGGGCACGAAGTGGAGGTGGCCGACGAGCCGGCCGCGGCCAAAGGAAGCGACTACGAGGTGGTCATGGTCGGCGACGAGCATCGCGGCGCCGCCGAGTCGCGCTACCCGGACGCCCGCGTGGTCAGCTACGCCAGCGCCAGCCGCAGCAGCTGGCGCCGGGTCGAGCTCGCCCTGAAACGCGCTCCGGTGGACGCCAAGGCCGATCGAACCGTCGTGGCAGCCCGGGGCAACGAACGAGAGCTGGTGGCAGCAGCCTCCGAGGGTCCCGGGAACCGACAGCTGGTCGAAGCCGGCGGCGATGCCCAGCCCCAACGGGCTGCGGCGCCGACTCCCGCTCCATCGGCCACCCGAGATTCCGAGTCCGCGACATCGGTCGAGCCCGCTTCCGAGTCCGAGCCTTCTTCGGCACCGGACCCCTCGAGCCCAGCGGCGGTGGCCTCCCGGGCCGAGCCCGAGTCCGCGGCGGAGCCCGACCGCTCGGGCCGGAGCGGGGTTGCGTCCCGCGCAGCCCGAAACGAGCCGACCCGGACCCGACGCCGCACCCCCCGGGTGTCCGGGCGGATCGGACCGGGCCGGGTCGGATTTCAGTTTGGCTCGTCCCGACTCTCGGCCGGGTCTCGGCGGGGACTGCGGCGTACCGCCCGGTATCTGAAAAGCAACCCGGACGTGACCGTTCGCATCGAGGGACACACCGACTCGATCGGCACCTCCGAGTTCAACCTGAACCTGAGCCAGCGCCGCGCCGGCCGCGTGCGGTCGGCTCTGCGCAGATACGGGGTCCCGGAGTCCCGGATTTCGGTGCAGGCTTTCGGCGAAGAGAATCCGCCGTTCTCGCCGCCTCGAAACCCGCGAAACCGCTGCGTGATCATCCAACTGAGTGACCGCTGATCCGGCTGTCGGGCAAAGGAAGGTCATGGAGCCCTCGGCCACGCAAGACACCGCCACCCGAACCACCACCGACGCCGACGTCGTCATCGACAAATTCTCGGATGCGTCGGTCACGGTGCTGAAGTTCAGCGGAGTGATCAACGAGACTTTCGGCGGTCGAGGTCTCGCTCGGTCCGTGCGCACACCGCTGGTGGCCATCGACTTGGCCGGTGTATCGAAGATCTCCTCCTTCGGTGTCCGGGAGTGGATCGGATTCGTCGAGACCCTTCAGTCGAAGGCGAGGGGCGTCTACCTGGTGGGTTGCTCCCCGAAGGTCGTGAACCAGCTGAACATGGTGAGCGGCTTTGCCGGTTCGGGTCGGATCTACAGTTTCTACGCGCCGTACCGCTGTGACAGCTGTGGCAACGAGACGCGGGTGCTGATGAATGTGGACCAGCACCATGAGGTCATTGCCAGTCAACGTCCCGAAGACCGCACCTGCACGGCTTGCGGTAGCGACGGGAACGCCTTCGACGAGGACCCGGTCACCTATTTCTCGTTCGTCGGGCAGCAGCCAGACTTCGAGTTGCCCAGCGAGGTGGCAACCATTTTGGTGTCCCGACTGGGATATTCGGACCTCGACCTGGCCCGGCGCCTGCGTGTCGAAAAGATCATCGAAGGCGACTTCACATACCTGCGATTCTCCGGAAACCTCAATCGGGGTCTTCGGTACGAGAACATCGCCGAAGGTCTGCAAGGCAAGTTGCTCGTCGATCTGACCCATGTGGGGCGGGTGTCGTCCGATGGCGTCGCGGATCTGCATCGTCTGCTCAAGACCGCACAGGATCAGGTCGAGCAGGTCCTTCTGCTCGGGGTTCCTGGAATGATCCTCGAAAAGTACCTTCCGCTGGAGGAATACTCCGAGAACGTCCAGGTCTCGAGTTTGACCTTGCCCTACACCTGCACGACCACATCGACGACCGAGTCGAAACTGATCTCGGTGGAGCAGCACTGGGACGTGCTGCGGATCGGCGCGGCGCCGCAGGTGGAGTGCAAGGGCTGCGACGGGCCCTGCGTGAGCAGCGCTTCCACTCGACTGCTCTCGCGGCTGAAGGAGCTGCCACGTCCTCACCTCACGCCGGCCCACCGAAAGTTCCTCAAGAAGGTGCAAAATCGAAAGCCGAAGGCATCGGCTCCGCCTCGGGGGGGAGAGACGAGGGTGGGGGGCATGCCGCCCGTGCTGATCGTCGGCAGCGTCGTGGCTGCCGCAGTGGTCGCGATCGTGATCAGCTACGCCCAGACCCGCACCAGCCAGAGGGTGTTGGACGAGTTCAATCGGACGCTCGGCGCCCGCATGCTGGAGCGACGGCCGTCTTGGATCAGCTCCGACACCCCGTTCATGGGTTACTGCACCGATCTGGGTGCACGCATGCAGTGCGTGGGTGTCTCGGCCTTCAACGAATCGAAGGACCAAGCCCGAAAGGAGGCGGAGATCACGGCGCTCGAAGCGCTGGTCCACGCGATCGGGCTCAAGGTCGAAGATCCGGACTTCTCCCGGCTCGTGCGAAAGCCCTATGGCGAACGGCGACCGGCCGCGATCGCCAGCTGGTCGCGGCTCGGGGGCACGACGGAGGCCGACGAGCTCTACGCCGAGATTCGACAGGTGCGACTTGCGGCGGCGGAAGGACTTCGCGCTTCGGGAGGCGCGGCGGTCCCGGCGGCGGTAGCCGACTGGTACTGGGAGGAGTACAAGGCCGAGCGCGAGGGCGACAGAAACGAATTTTTGGCCTTCGTGAGGTACGATGTGAGCCTCGACGAAGTCCGAGCTCTCGTGAAGCGATATTCTCGAAAGCTCGAGGTCTGGGGCGCGACAGTACTGAGCGCGTTCCCCGGATCGGCTTGGATCGCCCCCGGTCTCGAACGAGGCGCGATGGTCGTCGAGGTGGGGCCGGGGCCGCTTCGCAAGATGGGTCTCGGTCAGCGCGATACCATCGTGGCGCTGGAAGGAGAGCCGATCCGGACGGCGGAGGATCTGGCGGCTCGAGCCGCCGACATGTCCGATGTCACTGAGCCAACCCTGTCGGTCTTGGACCCGCAGGGTGTGTCCATCGGAGCGCCCCACTGAATCCTCGGGCCTTCACGAGCCAGGTTGCCGGCCTACTCGCCGCCCTGGGGGTGGTCGGTTGTCCCAGTGACGACGAGCCGGTCTCCTCCGTCGATGCCCCCGGGTGGTGGCGCGGGGAACTACAGACCCGCGAAGGGCCGATTCCGTTCTTGCTGCGGATCGACCCGTCGGGACAAAGCAGTGGCCTGCGCTTCGGAAACGAATTGGTGCCTGCCGACTTCGCACGGCTCCCGAGCGGGGAGGTGCGTTTGACCTTCACGCAGTACCTGACTCGGCTGCGCCTGGAGTCGGCGGAATCGGGTCGGTTGAAGGGAGTCTTCACGGCCCCGGGCTTTCCGCTGCCCGCCTACACTCTCCCGGTCGTGGCTCGGCCGATCGAGGAACCGTCCGACGATGCACTCCAGGCCTCGCCCGGGGAGGATCCGTCGGTCGACGTGACCGGGCGCTGGGCGTGCAAGGTCGACCAGATGGGGCTCACCCAAATGGTGTTTCGGCAGGAGGCCGACGGCCGGATCTCCGGGAGCATCACCCCGCAGAACTTCAGCGACCTGCGGTACGCGTGGGGCCGGGTCGAAGGCCGGACGCTACGCCTGGCCAGCTTCGACGGACAGCGCAACTACGTGGTTCGGGCCCACATCTCCGCGGACGGCGAGCGGATCGAAGGGCGCTTTTACGCGCCCCATCGATTCTCGGCGTCGTTTCGAGGGACCCGAGACCCCGACTTCGAGCTTCCTCCCCAGGCGGTGTCGGTACGGCCCGGATATCGGAGGCTCGACCTGGAGGTCTTGGACGACGATCGGTACGACGACAAGGTCGTGCTGGTGGAACTGATGGGGTCTTGGTGTCCCAACTGCGCCGACTTTCAGCGGGTGCTCCGATCTCTGTACGAGCGCCATCACGCCGACGGGCTCGAGGTGGTGGCCCTTGCGTACGAGTTTTCGGACCCCCGGACCGCGGAGCGACAGGTCGAGGGTTTCAAGCGCTTGCATGGCGTGCAGTGGCCGGTCCACGTCATGCCGGCTTTCGACGCCCAAAGCTGGGAGCTGGTGATGCCTCGGGCGCTGCAAGGGGTGACCGGGTTTCCGGTGGTCGTCCTGCTGGATCGCTCGCACCGCATTCGCAACGTCTACACCGGCACCCGCGGACCGGCCGCCGAAGGCGCCCGCCGGCAGCGGCGCGAGCTCGAAGCGAGCATCGCGCGGCTGCTCGACGTTGATCCCGAATCGGATTCGAGGCACCGCCCCTGAACGTGGAGCCCGTCTCCGTGATCTTGGCCCCCCGGCGGGACGGAGGGCGCCCCCTTTTGGAGTATGCCGCCGCGGTGGTGCGCGCCCTGCGGGAGGACGGTCTCGATGTGGAGCCGGTGGTGTTTGGCCCGGAGCCGACAGCCGTGGCCAATCGATGGCGGCGTCTGGCGGGCAAGCCGCCGTTTCCCACGGACTTGAGGGCTCGGGTCGAGAGCGCCCTGCCCGGGTGCGCGTGGATTCCGTACTGGCCCCTTCCCGGGCGGTCTCTGCAGAGCGCGGCCCGGAGCGTCGCCCGCCACCTGCGCGGGCGGCCCCCGTCGGTGCTGTTGGGAAGCCTGCTGGACGAAGCGGGTTTCGTCGCGGCCGCGGTGGCCCGCCGGCTCGGTCGACCGGCGGTGGTGGTCGCCCACGGAAGCGACGTCACCCGCTGGGTGCACCGCCCGCGAGCGCCGTCGGCCTTGCGCAGCAGTTGGACCCTGCGCAAGGCCTCCGCCGTCGTGGCCGTGTCCGACGCGCTGGCCGAGCCGCTGCGGTCAGTGGGGCTCCAGGTGGAGGTGGTGCCGTTCTACGACCGG